>JACDNZ010000001.1 GCA_017656345.1 Thermosipho sp. (in: thermotogales)
TAATGACTTCTTGTTTTAGCTTGAAAGAATACTTTTTAAATCTCTGTCCTTTCTTAGCCAAAGAAAAACACCCCCTTGTTGGTTTTATTTTACCACTTCGGGGGTGTTTTTTTGTGTTTCATCCTTGGGGTTCAGTGCAAATTTCGGGGGCCATTTTTTTTAATCTTTCGAGTATTATTAAAAAAATATAATTATTATCAATTACAATCAAAAATTAACATTTTTCATCAAATTTTAAATTTTTTAATTTTTCGGTAAACACTGTATAATATATACATCAATTTTATATATATTGATTTTATAGCTTAAAAAAATAAGGGTTTAATAGATGGTTGTAGGAATTTTTTAAAAGGAGGGATAAAATGATTGCTTTTAGTTATGAGTACATAAAACCAAAGACTTTAGATGAAGCATTAGAAATATTAAACAGTGAAGAAGAGGTGTACCCAATTTTGGGTGGTACGGATTTAATAGTTAAGATGAGGGCAGGAAGAGTAAGACCAAAAATGGTTGTGGATTTAAAAGGAATTGATGAATTATTTAGGATAGAGTTTTCGTTAGAAAAAGGTTTAACTATTGGAGCAGCTGTAACATTGAATTCGTTGGTAGAAGATTTTGATTATGTAAAAAGGTATTTTCCAACTTTATATGAAGGTATAAGAGTTGTAGGAGGTTATCAAACAAGAAATAGAGGAACGGTAATTGGAAATATATGTAATGCTTCTCCGGCATCTGATACTGCACCAGCTTTACTAACTTATAATGCGAAAATAAATATTGTTTCATTGAATGGTGAAAGAACAGTAAATATTGGTGATTTTTTCCTTGGACCTGGTAAAACAGTTTTACAAAAAGGTGAAATAGTAAAGTCAATTACAGTACCTTACGAAGGTGATAATATTGGAAGGTATTATAAGATTTCAAGAATAAAAGCAGTAGATTTGGCAACTATTGGTGTAGCACTTACTGTTATAGAGCCAGATGGAAAAAGAGAAATTCGAGTAGCCTTAGCTTCAGTAGCTCCAATACCATTAAGAGTATATGAGGCTGAGAAATTTATAAATGGTAAGGAATTGACTACTGAGAATGTAGAAAGATTTGCACAAATAATTCAAGATAATATAAAACCAATAACAGATGCTAGGGGAACAGCAGATTATAGAAAAAAAATGGCAAAAGTATTACCAATTAAATTATTGAAAGAAATGAATTTATTTAAGGGGGAATTTTAATGAAAATTAAATTTATAGTGAACAATGAGAATGTAGAAGTTGAGGTAAAGCCCAACGAGACCCTCCTAGATGTTTTAAGAGAAAAATTATTTTTGACAGGTGCCAAAGAAGGATGTGGTAATGGTGAATGTGGTGCTTGCACAGTTATTTTAAATGGTAAACCTGTAAATTCATGCTTGGTTTTAGCACCTGAAGCTGATGGAGCTGTGATAGAAACTGTTGAAGGATTATCGAAAAATAATAAGCTTCACCCAATTCAAGAAGCATTTATTGAAGCAACAGCTTTTCAATGTGGATTTTGTACGCCAGGTTTTATTATGTCAACAAAAGCGATGCTTGAAAAAATACCGAATCCATCCAACGAAGTTATTATTGAAAGATTATCTGGAAACTTGTGCAGATGTACAGGTTATGCCGTTATAATTGATGCTGTAAAATTAGCGGCCCAGAAAATGGGAGGTGCGAAATAATGAATTATAAGTATCAATCACCTATAAAATTTAAATATGTTGGGAAACCAATGAAGAGGGTTGATGCTATAGAAAAAGTGACGGGAAGTGCAAAGTTTGTAACTGACATGTTTTTTCCAAACATGTTATATGCAGCAGTAAAAAGAAGCCCAATACCACATGGTTTAATTAAAAAAATAGATATTTCCAAAGCAAAAGCTTTACCTGGGGTACGTGCAATTGTAACAGGTAAAGATGTTCCTTACAGACAAGGTATATATTTGGTCGATAGACCAATCATTACAATGGATAGAGTTAGATACGTAGGTGAACCTGTTGCAGCAGTTGCAGCGGATACTTTGGAAATCGCAAGACAAGCTGTTGAATTAATTGAGGTGGAATATGAAGAGTTGCCAGTAGTACAAGATCCAAGGGAGTCTATGAAAGGCGAAGTACTAATTCACCCAGATTTGGCGAATTATGAAAGATTACCAATATATAATATTGAACCTGAAAAGAATGTTTTTCACCATCATAAGACTAGAAAAGGGGATGTTGAAAAAGGATTCAAAGAAGCAGATTTAATTGTAGAAGGTGATTATTCTTTACCACAAATTTATCATGCTCCTCTTGAACCTCACGCTGCGATTGCCTATTGGGATTTGAATGGAAAATTAACTGTTTGGTCAAGTGCTCAATCGCCGTTTACACTGCGTAATTTGATTGCGTATGCTTTTAAAATTCCGCGGCATAAGGTAAGGGTTATTGCGCCATATGTTGGTGGTGGTTTTGGTGGAAAAGCAGGAATAAATATGGAAGGTATTGTTATTGCTTTGGCTGAAAAGATAAAAAATAGACACATTAAACTTGTATATACTCGTGAAGAAGATATTTCAGCGGTGGTAAGACAAGGAATGTATGCACATATTAAAACTGGGGTAAAAAAAGATGGGACGATAGTTGCTATGGAAGCTACGTTGATATTTGATGGAGGAGCTTATGCTGAATATGGAACAAATGTTGTAAGAGCCGCAGGATATACTTTACCAGGAGGATATTATGTACCAAATTTGAAAACAGATTCTTATGGAGTATATACTAATCATTTTCTTGGAGGAGCTTTCAGGGGGTTCGGCCATGGAGAACTTCATTGGGCTACAGAAAGAAATTTAGATGAAGTTGCTCAAAAGCTAGGAATGGATCCTCTGGAACTTCGTTTAAAAAATGTTTTAAAACCTGGTTTAACTAATTCTATGGGTCAAAAAATTCACCATGATACCGGTGATATGGAAGCATGTTTGAAAAAAGCTGCTGAATTAATAGAATACGGAAAAAAATCTAAACCTTCAGGTCCAAGAAAAGTAAGAGGGAAAGGAATTGCAGGATTGGTTAAAGCTCCAGCTATGCCAACTAATGCAGGTTCATCAGTAATAATAAAATTTACTGAGGACGCTACTGTAACATTACAGGCTAGTATTCAGGAAATTGGTCAAGGATTTAATACAGCAATTATTCAAATGGCAGCTGATGCTTTGCACATTCCACCTGATAAGATTCATTTTGTAACTCCAAATGATACGGATCTTAATCCTTATGAATGGCAAACAGTGGCAAGTAGAGCATTATGGACAGTTGGTAATGCTCTTTACAGAGCAGCAGAAGATGCATTGGATCAAATCAAGAATATTGCTTCTCAGGTTTTAGGAGTAGCACCTCATAATTTGGAGGTTGAAGATGATAAGGTATTTGTGAAATATAGACCTGAAATTTATTTGTTATTAAAAGATGTAGTAATGGGATATACTTATCCAGATGGTCATGCAATTGGTGGACCGGTTATAGGAAGAGGTAGTTTTGTTCCAGAGATGTTGACAAATCTTGATTTAGAAACTGGTCAGGGTAATGCTGCAGCTGAATGGACCTTTGGAGCAGAGGCAGCTGAAGTTGAAATTGATTTTGATACAGGGGAAATAACTATAATACAATTAGTTGGTGTATTTGATGCTGGAACTATTATTAACCCAATAACTGCGGGTGGGCAAGTTGTTGGTGGAATGATTCAGGGAATGGGGCCTGCTTTATTTGAAGGAATTAAATACGATGAAAAGTGTAATCCTTTAACTGTTTCCTTTACAGATTATAAGATTCCTACAATTGCTGACATTCCAGAAAAAATTAAGTATGATTTTGTAGAAACTTTTGAAGAGTCGTCACCATTTGGTGCAAAGGGTGTAGGAGAACATCCAATGATTTCTGTTCCTCCTGCAATTGCTTCAGCTATTTACGATGCATTGGGAATAAATTTAAGAGACTTACCTTTAACACCGGATAAGATTTTAAAAGCAATTGAAAATAAAAAATAAAAAAGGTAACTTTTGATTTTGATTCCACGAGAGGGGAGGGGGAAATTTTATGAGGGAAAGTGAATACACAAATGTTATTCCTCAAGAAGATCGTAGCGCTGGAATGAGTGTTTGGGGGTTAATTTTATTAGGCCTTCAACACACTTTTACAATGTTTGGAGCAACTGTTTTAGTTCCGTACCTAACTGGTATTCCTGTAAATGTAGCTCTCTTTACTGCAGGTATAGGAACATTGTTGTTCCATTGGATTACGAAGTGGAAAGTCCCAGTATTTCTTGGTTCTAGTTTCGCATATATTGCACCGATTATTGCTGTTACAACGTATTATATGAATCAAGCGGGTCTTTCCTATGGATCAATTAATGAAGCAGTAGCAGCTGGGGTAGATTTAAGACCTTATTTGGCTTATGCTGCAGGTGGTAT
This sequence comes from Thermosipho sp. (in: thermotogales), assembly GCA_017656345.1. Taxonomy (GTDB): domain Bacteria; phylum Thermotogota; class Thermotogae; order Thermotogales; family Fervidobacteriaceae; genus Thermosipho_A. The sequence goes on from JACDNZ010000001.1 coordinate 4,468, forward strand.
TGCAATAGCAGGTCTTGTGAAGTTTGGTTTTGGTTTTTTAATTAAGTTGATTGGTATCCGAAGATTTGAAAAATTATTCCCGCCAGTAATTTCAGGAACGATGATTATACTTATTGGACTTATTTTAAGCCCGGTAGCAATTCAAATGGCAAGTGCAAATTGGTGGATTGCGTTGGTTTCATTAGCAACAGCAGTTATTGTTAGACTATATGCTAAAGGATTCAGTAGATTAGTTCCAGTAATTTGGGGTATAGTTGTTGGATATATTGTAGCAGCTTTAACGGGCAATGTGAATTTTACCGAAGTAAGCACAGCAAGTTGGACGGGATTGCCAGAATTTTATTTACCTAAGTTTTCTTGGTACGCTTTAGCTGCAATTGTTCCTGTAGCAATTGCACCATCTGTAGAACATTTTGGTGACGTATTTGCAATCTCAGCAGTAGTAGGTAAGAAATTTTATGAAGATCCTGGAATGCATAGGACATTAATGGGTGATGGGCTTGCAACATCAGTTGCAGGTATTTTTGGAGGTCCAGCAAATACCACTTACAGCGAAAATACAGGGGTATTAGCTTTCACTAAAGCGTTTAATCCTTGGATTATGAGAATAGCAGCTTTCTTTGCTATTATTTTGTCATTAGTGCCGAAAGTTGGTGCAGTTGTAAGATCAATTCCTGTTCCTGTTATGGGTGGAATTGAAATATTGTTATTCGGAATGATTGCAAGTATTGGTGTAAGAACACTAGTTGGTAATAAAGTGAAAGTAGATGGAAGAAACTTAGTTACAATGTCACTTATGCTGGTTACGGGATTAGGTGGAGCAATTTTCCAAGCTGGTAATTTTGCATTACAAGGTTTAGGTTTAGCTGCCATAGTTGGAATAGTTGTTAATGGAATCTTCGTTTTAACGGGTGCATCAGATGATTGAAGTTTCAAATCTTGTTCTAAAGAAAAACAGAAAAAGTGCTAAAAGTTTTTTTAAAACAAGATATACAAGATATTATGTTTTTGAAGATGGTGAAATTTTAACTTTAACAGTACATCATAATAGGGTTGGGGTGTTGGGTATAGTTGCCCAACCCTATTTTCTAAAATTTGATGAGATTACTATTGAAGATAATAAGTTAATTTTTGATTATAAAAATGTAATTAAAACTTTTAGAATTTATAATCCAAAACTTAAAAAGATAAATTTTTATGAAAAATTTGAAAAAGTTTTAAAAATTTTAGAAGGAAAAGTAGATAGTCGTATTTTTTCAAGAATTGCAAGCAGTTTAAATCGAGAAGAGTACATGAAGTTAATTGGTTTTGGGCCAGGATTAACTCCATTCTTTGATGATGTTTTATCCGGTATTTTATTTTTAAATAATTTTTACTCTAAAGATTTTGATAAACAAGCTATTTTAGAAATTGCAAAAAAGAGAACCAATAATATTTCTTTTTATCAATTATACTATGCTTCAAATGGTTACGTACCTAAACCGGTAAAAATGTATTTAGAGGAAGGAATTATAGAACCTTTGTTAAATATGGGAGATACTTCTGGTTTAGGTTGGATGTTGGGAATATCATTTTTCTTTGAATTGGAGGGATAGAATGATTTACAAATTGATAAAACCAAATTCTTATTATGATTCAGTAACGCTTATGTTGATTACAGATGAAATTAAGAAAAAAGAAAATGTTGAGGAAGCATTAGTTGGAATGGGGACAGAAACAAATAAAGGTTTTTTAAAAGAATTAGATATGTTGGACGAAGAATTAGAAAAAACTACACCAAATGATTTGTTAATTGTTGTTAAAGGTGAAAATATTGATATTAGTGAAATTGAAAAAGATGTTGAAAAACTTTTGAAAATTGAAACTGAAGAAGAAGAAGGGGAGAAGTTTTATCCTACCTTAGAAAGTGCAGTGAAAAAGCTGAAAAATGCAAATATAGCTTTAATTTCTATTGCTGGAGAATATGCTGGCTATGAGGCAAAAAAAGCATTAGATTTGGGATTAAATGTAATGCTTTTTAGCGACAATGTTCCATTAGAGACTGAAATTGAATTAAAGAAATATGCTTTAAAAAAAGGGCTTTTGGTGATGGGGCCAGATTGTGGTACTGCAATAATTAATGGAACTGCACTAGCTTTTGCAAATGTTGTAAAAAAAGGGAATATAGGCATAGTTGCTGCTTCGGGAACAGGTGCTCAAGAAGTCTCATCAATAATATCTAATTTAGACAGTGGGATATCTCAATTAATTGGAACAGGTGGAAGAGATGTAAAAAAAGATGTTGGAGGATTGATGTTTCTTGAGGGAATTAAAAGATTAATTGAAGATAATCAAACTGAAGTAATAGTCCTTGTTTCCAAACCACCACATGAAGATGTAGTTAAAAAAGCTGTTGAGTTGTTAAAAAAGACAAATAAAAAACATGTTGTTCATTTTATTAATGGAAAAGTTTATGAAGAGGATATTTTAGTTGGATATACTTTAGAGGATACTGCTATAAAAGCATCATTAATAAGTAAAGGAGAAAAGGTGGAAGATAAAATTTACTCGTACTTGGATTATTTTAAGAATTTTGATTTTGATTTAAAAGCTAAAGAAGAAGCAAAAAAAATAAGTGAAGGGAAATATATTAGGGGATTATATTCCGGAGGGACACTTGCTGATGAGGCAATGATTTTATTACAAAATGACATTGGCCCAGTTTATTCTCCTTCACCAATAAATCCTGAATATAAACTTGAAGATATAAATGAAAGCAGACAGCACACTATTGTAGATATGGGAGAAGATGAATTTACCGTTGGAAGGCCACATCCAATGATTGATTTCACTATGAGGAAATCAAGATTGATAAAAGAATATTTTGATAAAGATACAGCGATAATTATTTTAGATATAGTTTTAGGATGGGGATCACATATGGACCCGGGTGGTGAAATAGCTGAAGCTGTAAAAACTGCAAGGGAAAAATCAAATAAATATAAATGTATAATTGCAAATATCTGTGGAACTTATGATGATCCTCAAGATTATTTTGAGCAAAAGAAAAAATTGGAAGATGTGGGGGTTTTAGTCTTCCCGAGTAATGCTAGTGCTGTTAGATTTGCTGTTAATGTATGGAAGGAGCTGGGAAGATGAGCTTATTTAATAAAGAATTAGAAATTGTCAACATTGGATTGAAATCATTTTATGAGGATCTTAAGAAACAAGGTGCTAAGGTAGTGCATGTCGATTGGAAACCACCATTGGGTGGATCTAGATCCTTAAAAATATTGAATGATTTTTCAAAAATTAGTATTGATGTTGAAAAAGCAAATGCTGAAGCTGTAGAGAGAATAATGAACTCACAGCCAACTTTAGTTGGAATGGGTATTGCAAGAGAAGTGGTTCCTGGAATGAAAGAGAATATGATTTTACATGCGGGACCACCTATAACTTGGAATAGAATGTGTGGACCATTAAAAGGTGCAATAATTGGTGGACTTATATATGAAGGAAAAGCGAGAAATGAACAAGAAGCTATTGAATTAATCGAATCTGGCGAAATAGAGTTTGATCCATGGCATCATCATGATGGAGTTGGCCCAATGGCTGGAGTAGCAACTCCTTCGATGCCTGTATTCATAATTGAGAATAAAACTTATGGAATAAAATCTTATTGTACAATGAATGAGGGTTTGGGAAAGGTTTTAAGATATGGAGCAAATGGGCCAGAGGTAATTGATAGATTAAAATGGATGGAAGAAGTTTTATACCCTGTATTGAAAGAGGCATTAGAATTGAAAGGTGAAATTAATCTTAAAAACTTGATTGCCCAAGCTGTTCAGATGGGTGATGAGTGTCACAATAGGAATAGAGCAGCTACTTCTTTATTTATTAGGGAAATTGCACCAGCAATTTTAGATACGAACTTTTCGAATAAAGAAAAGAAAAAAGTATTGGAATTTATTAATTCAAATGATCACTTTTTCCTTAATTTGTCTATGCCTGCAGCAAAATCTGCAACATTAGCAGCGGAGGGTATAAAAGGAAGTACTGTGGTTACTGTAATGGCAAGAAACGGGACAGATTTTGGGATAAGAATTGCAGGACTTCCAAATAAGTGGTTTGTAGGCCCTGCCCAAGAAGTAGAGGGTTTATATTTCCCAGGATTTACTAAGGAAGATGCAAACCCTGATATTGGAGATAGTACAATTACAGAAACAGGAGGATTTGGAGCTTTCGCGATGGCTGCGGCTCCTGCAATTGTCAAATTTGTTGGTGGAACTGTCCAAGAAGCAATTGAAACAACCTTGAAAATGTATGAAATTACTGAAACTGAGAATAATACGTATAAAATTCCATTTTTAAATTTTAGAGGAACACCAACAGGTCTAAATATTAAAAAAGTAGTAGAAAAAGGTATACTTCCTCGAATCAACACTGGTATTGCTCATAAGAAGCCGGGAATAGGTCAGGTAGGTGCAGGTTTGACCTATCCACCTATGAATATTTTTATTGATGCTTTAGAAGCATTTGTAAAAGAATATCTTTAAAAATAAGGGGGTAAAAGTATGACAGGTATTAAAGTGTATGATTTAACTCAAAACATAGGAATTTCAACTCCACCATGGCCAAGCTATGAACCAATGAAACTTTGGTATTTCAAAAGAAAGATGCTTCAAAAAGTTAATGGACAAATTGTTCAAACTAGCATGCATAATGGTACACACTTAGATGGTCAAAGGCATTTTATGACTGGAGGAAAAGATATCGCTTCATTGCCTTTAGATGGTTATTTGTTTGGAGAAGGAGTTATAGTAGATATTTCAAAAGAAGTAGGTGATTTTGACATTTATAAACCTGAGCATTTTTTGAAGGTAGCAAAGGAAAATGGTTTTGAGTATAAAAAAGGTGACATTCTTATAATAAACACTGGATATCACAAATATGCTTGGGATCAACCAGAAGCAAATGAAGAAAAGTATTTTTATTATCATCCAGGCCCAGATAAAGAGTTTGCTGATTGGGTAAAGGAACTTGAAATTAAATGGATAGGAGTTGATTGTGGTTCAGCTGATCATCCGATGAATACAATTTTAAAAGAGTTTAGACCAGATATTGCTAAACTTGCTAATAAACATTTTATTGATAAATACGGGAAGTCATTGGATGAATATTTTACTGATGAAACTTATCAATTGATGCATAATTATTTATTCCCGGAAATGATTCTTCATGCAGAAAACCTTGGGGGAGAAATTGATAAAGTTTTAAATAGAAGAATGTATATAGGAATATTCCCGTGGAAATTGGTTGATGGTGAGTCAAGCATTGCCCGTGTTGCTGCATTCGAAATTATTTAATAAATTTTGTTAAATAATATAAAAACTTTAAGAAGAGGTGAAATTATGTGGAAAGAAATTCCTGAAAAGGTATCCCAGGAAAAGATTACATTTGATGTGAGAGAGTTGGAGCCTATATTATCTGGTCCTTCGTGGAAATTAGAACCATATAAACCGGAAATGGCAAAGTTAAAGGATGGTAGTTATTTATACATAAGACCTTTAAAAAAAGAAGAAGTTCCACTTCTGTTACCATTTATGAAAAAATTGTTAGATGTTGACCATGATTTTTATGATATTGTTGGAGCAAGAGTATATGCAGAATTACTAGGATGGTATAGAAATAGGCTTAAAGATCCATATTTTATGATAGGTACAATTAATGGAAAATTAGCTGGATTTGCAAATGCTAGAGTGATGAATGAAGATATTCATATTAGTTTACATTCAATGGCATTTGTAAGGGGTTTGAGAGTAGGAGCAATAATGTATTACGCAAAAACAAAGTATGCTTTTGAAGTTTTGGGTGCAAAAGAATGGTGGGCGACATATGAAAGTTACAATGGTTTTAAAAGATGGGGATTAGGTATGGCTCAACCTTCATATCCGTGGCCAGATGTTCAACATGAATTGGGTGGAGCTAAGGTATATTACATAACCAGACAATATTGGGACCTATCGATAAAAGAATATCTTAAACAATTGGTTAAAACAGAATTAGAAGAACCAACACCAGAAGTAATTGAGGCAAATAAAGAATTGATTATTCCGGATAGTCCTGTGGTTTAAAAAAATTACAAAAACTCCCTGCAAGTTGCAGGGAGTTTTTATTAAAGCACAAATTAGTCAAGCATTGGAATTCTAAGGCCATGTTTTTTTGCAGTGTTAATTGCAATATCATATCCTGCATCAGCATGTCTTACAACACCTAGTCCTACATCATTGGTTAAAACTCTTTCTAATTTTTTGTGAGCTAAGTCAGTTCCATCTGCAACAATTACCATTCCAGCATGTAATGAATATCCTATTCCTACTCCTCCACCATGATGGAATGAAACCCAGGTTGCACCACTTGCAACATTTAACATAGCGTTTAATATAGGCCAATCTGCTATTGCGTCACTTCCATCTTTCATTGCTTCAGTTTCTCTATATGGACTTGCAACTGACCCGGTATCATGATGATCTCTTCCTATTACTATTGGTGCATCTAATTCACCTTTTTTAACCATTTCGTTGATGGCAAGTCCAAATTCGGCTCTTTCACCTTGACCGAGCCAGCAAATTCTGGCAGGAAGTCCTTGCCATTTAATTTTCTTTTGAGCTAGTTCAATCCATTTTTTTAAGTGTTCGTCATGTGGAAATAGTTCTAGTACTTTTTTATCAGTTTTAAATATATCTTCAGGATTGCCTGAAAGTGCTACCCATCTAAATGGTCCTTTACCTTCTGAGAATAGATCTCTAATGTACTCTGGAACATATCCAGGAATGTTAAATGCATCTTTTACACCATGATCGTATGCAAGTCGTCTTATGTTATTACCGTATTCAAAAACTTTTGCACCTTGTTTTTGCATTTCAAGAATTGCTTCAATATGTCTTACTACACTATCATAAACAAGTTCCAGATATTTTTTTGGATTTTCTTTTCTTAATTTTATTGCTTCTTCGAAAGTCATTCCTTTAGGAACATAACCATTGAGAGGATCATGAGCAGCAGTCTGATCAGTAACTATATCAGGGATAATTCCTCTTTTAACTAGTTCAGGATGTACTTCTGCTGCGTTTGCAAGGAGCCCAACTGACAGAGGTTTTCCCTCTTTTGTTGCTTCCATTACCATTTTAATTGCTTCATCAAGATTGTCTGTCCAAGTATCCAAATAACCAGTGTTTAATCTTCTTTCAATCATTCTTTTGTCTATTTCAACTGCAAGTACAACACCATCGTTTAAAGTTACTGCAAGTGGTTGTGCGCCTCCCATTTCACCTAATCCGGCAGTTAATACCCATTTGCCTTTGAGAGTTCCATTGAAATATTTTTTTGCTACTGCAAAGAAAGTTTCATATGTTCCTTGAAGAATCCCCTGAGTTCCAATATAAATCCAACTTCCAGCTGTCATTTGACCATACATTATTAAACCTCTTGCTTCTAAGTCTCTAAAGTATTCCCAGTTAGCCCATTTTGGGACTAAGTTCGAATTTGCAATAAGTACTCTTGGAGCCCATTCATTTGTCTTAAAGACAGCTACTGGTTTTCCACTTTGTATAAGTAATGTTTCATCCATTTCCAAGGTTTTTAAGGTTTCAACAATTTTATCGAATGCCTCCCAATTTCTTGCAGCCCTTCCTGTTCCACCATAAACTATGAGGTTTGCAGGATCTCTAGCCACTTCAGGATCTAAGTTATTCATAAGCATTCTCATTGGCGCTTCAGTTTGCCAATTTTTACAAGAAAGTTTTGTTCCTCTTGGAGCTTTAATAATCCTATTCATAAAAATACCCCCTTATTAAGAATTTGCAATTAAATACGCATATACTTTAGTATCACTTATTAGGTTTTCAATTTTGACATATTCATTTGGTTGGTGTGCTGTTTCATCAATAGTGGCCCATACAACAGCTGGAAAACCTTCTCTTCTAACTATAGCTGCACATGTTCCACCACCAATACCTCCGATTCTTGGATTAATATTTTTAATAGTCTTTATTGCATTGGATAATTTTATGACAATTTCGGAATTTGGATCTGTTGGTGGAGCAGCTTGTTCGAATTGCAATTTATCGATTGTTATTTTAATGTTATATTTTTTCGAAAAGCTTTTTGCTTGTGAGAGAATATCTGTATAAATACTTTCGATATTGTATTCAGGTAAAACTCTACAATCAAAGTATAAAGTATCAGTACCGGGGATGGTATTTATATTATCAACATTTGTCAATTTTTTGGTAGGTTCAAAAGAACTTTTTGGATAATCAAATAGTTTGTTTTCAGCATTATATTTTGTATGTAGATACTCATCAAGAAAAGTGGCAAATTTCATACCATATCTATGTGCGTTTAAGGCAATATCTGGCCTTGAAGCATGAGCTTGTTTGCCTTCTGTGGTTATTTTTAACCACATTATTGATTTTTCAGCTATTTCTATGAACCCCCCATCAGGTTCACCAGCATCAGGTACGATAAATAAATCGTCTTTTGAAAATATGTTTTGTTTTACAAGATATTTAATACCAAATTCAGAACCTGTTTCTTCATCTGAAACAAGAGCGATTCCAATATTATCTTTTGGCCTTATCCCAAGGTCAATTACAGCCTTTACACCATATATTGAAGCGATTAATGAAGAACCATTATCTTCAGCTCCTCGGCCAAATATTTTTCCATCTTTTTCTATAGGTTTAAATGGGTCATTTTCCCATAGAGATAAATCTCCAGCAGGTACTTTATCCATGTGAGTTATTATCCATATGGTTCTTTTTCCTTCTGTCCCCTTGTATATAGCAACTATATTTGGTCTGAATTTATAAGGGACAATTTCATCTGGAGCATCGTATCTTTTAATTTCGTCAAATCCCCAATTGCCAATTAATTCTTCCAACCATTCTGCCATTTCTTTTTCACCAGGGCCACCTGATCTAGGGTTTACTGAATTAATGGATATGAATTTTTTCATGGATTCGATAATACTTGGTTTTAATTTCTCAACTTGATTTACAATTTTTTCTTTCTGGTTATTCATTTGGTTATTACCTCCTTTTTATCCTCAGATAAGCTTCGTAAGCTAATCTGGCAGTTATTCCCCAAATTATTGTATTTTTATATTCATAAAACAAGATTTTATATTTGCCTTTTCTCCAATTATAATTTTTACCGTTGGGAATTAAGTGATATGGGAAATTCTGGGGTGTTTTTATTTCAACATCCACATTATAAGTAAATTTGGGAGTTTTAAAAAAGTCAATTGGGACCTTGAAAACATACTCAACTTCATTTTTGTTAATAGTGAAGTTTGTTTCTTCAAGTTCGGCTATGTAAGGATGAATAACCATATTAAAAGGTGTAATTAATGATTTTATTTTCCCATAAATTTTTTTAGGTTTCACACCAAGTTCCTCATAAAATTCTCTTATTGCAGCTTTTAAAGGTTCTTCATTGTCTTCAATTTTACCGCCTGGAAAAGAAGCTTCGTAGGGTTGTATTTTTAGATTTTTTGAACGCATTTCAAATAAAAAATAGTCATTGTTTATTATTGGAATAATTACTGAATATTCTGAAGTAGGTTCTAAAAAACCGTTTTCGAAATATAGCATATTCTCACCTAATTATTTATTGAGGAGGAATTCATATTGTCTTTAAAAATGTTAAACCAAGAATCGGGATTAACATCATTTGTTGAAATTGCTATAACTTTTTTACCAACTCCATATAAAATACCATCATCAAATACTAGGTGACGTGTTTCAGGGAACGATGTTGTATAGTTTATTTTGTAATCTTTTCTGTCAATAAACAAAATTTTACCGGAAGATGTTAAAATATAAATATTATTTTTGCCCAAAATACCATCTATTATTTCTTCATCCGAATTGAAAATAACTTTGTTATTTTTCAAAATTTTATATTTTTCGAATATATATTCATTTCCAAAATCGTCGAGTAATACAAATGAATTTTCAGGAGGAATTACTGGATTTTCTGAAAAGAAAGCAATATTTTTAATTTTTCCAACAAATTTCTCTTTGTGATTGTCTATCCAAAGGTATCCCATGGCGTCGACTGAATATATTTTTCCAGAAAGAGAAACATAAGGACCAGAAATTGGCCATTTACCAATCTTATATTGGTTTATGACTTTACCATCTCTAATCTCGTATAATATTCCTTCATCAGATAGTGCATAAATTATCATACCATCCCAGGCTACTCCCAAAGTTAAATCTGAATCAAGAGTAACTTTCCACTGAAAATTTCCATAATAACTAAAAGCATAGACGTTATTATCCCAACAGGTTACTATTAATGTATCATCAGTTAAGGTTAAATGCCCGGTTATTATAAACGGAAGTCGATAATCCCAGATTATACTTCCATTTTTTAAAGCCATAATTTTCCCATTGGTTGTCCCTACAAAAAGAATACCATTATTTGCAACTGGTTTAGCTTTTACTTCTAAATTTAAATCATATGTCCAGAGAACTTTAATTTCCCCCTTTGGGATTGTGTTGTTTTGTAAAACTGCTACACCATTTATTTGATAAGGATAAGTGGTTACGTTTAGATCTTTTGTAATGATGTAATTTCCTATATAAAGATTTTCACCATCTGAAATTAATTTTTTTCCATTTACTTTTCGTGAAAAGACCAATTTGTTGTTATTATCATAAATTCTAATTTCATTATTGTACAGTATTGCATGATAACCAATAAATTCATAATCTTGTGCATGAGCATAATGCTCAATATATTTTGGATACATTGGTTCTGTGACATTAAAAATTACTAACCCTTTTTCGGTGAATACTGCTAGATAACCATTACTTAGTTTTAACCTTTCAAAAGTTTCGTTGTTTGGACTAATTGTCCATATGATTTTTCCATCTTTTATAGCAACAACTTGACCTAATTGGATTCCAAAAATAAATTCTTTGTAAACTTGGACATATTTTAAATCGTCTGAAATTAATTTGACAAACATTAAATTATCATTTTCTAATTTGTACAGTTTGTTGAAAGATAAGAAATAATTTTCCCCTACATATGTTGGAGATTCAATTTCAATTTCTTTTCCAGTGTCTAGATTAAGAATTGCATTATGTTTTATGATATAAATTTTGTTTTCGATGGTGACAATCCCAGAGAATATTCCAGTTTTAATTTTTTCTAATGACTTATAAACTCCATCATTTGAAAGAAAATAAACTTGGGAAACTACTATGGTGGATAAAAGGATAAATAACAGAAAATATTTTTTCATTTTATCACCTATTTCAAATTTTCTATTTCAAGAAGAAAGAATTTAAGATATTGTGTTTCAAAAATATTTAATACATAAGGATGGTCATATGGTTGACCACCTTTATATAAAATTCTAGCTAATTTATTAGAATCATTTGCAGCTGATAATACGGTTGAAGAAAATTCATTTTCAGAGATAACTTGAGTACATGAAGATGTTGCAAGGATTCCATTTTCTTTTAAAATTTTCATCGCTCTTAAATTAATTTCTTTATAACCTCTGATGGCTGATTTTTTGTTTGAAGCGCTTTTTGCGAATGATGGTGGATCAATAGATACAATATCAAAATAAGTTGAGGTTTTATCAAATGTTTTCAGGAAATCAAAAGCGTTACCAACAATTAATTCATAGTTTTTAAAGCCATTTTCTTTTAAAATCAATTCTGCAACATTTATAGCTCTTTCTGAATAATCAATAAAGGTAACATGTTTTGCTCCGAATTTCAACATGTGCAGTCCAAAATTTCCAGTATACGAAAAACAATCAAGACATACTTTATGCTCGACGTAATTTTTTAAAGATAGTGCATTGAATCTTTGGTCCAAAAAAGCTCCTGTTTTTTGCCCCAATGTATCAGCAAAAAATTTAATATCATTTACTTTAAATGGAATTAATTCTGGACCATTTTTATATATCCAAGCTTTAAATATATTTAAGCCTTCTTTTTTCCGGGAAGAACTATCAGATTTTTCAAATATTCCCTTCGGTTCAAACAGTTCAACTAAAATATCGACAATGTAATTTTTAAATTTTTCAATACCCAGTGTGTTTACTTCTATTACTAGGAATTCATCAAATTTGTCCACAATAATACCTGGCAAGTTATCTGCTTCAGAAAAGATTACTCTAAAACTATTTTCAAATTTGTTTCTCCTTTTTAAAGCTTGAATAATTCGTTTCTTAAAAAAATCTTTATCAATTTTTTCATTTTTTCTTGTTAATAGTCTTATTCTAATTTTAGAATTAAAATTGATATATCCTTTTCCAATAAAGTGTTTTTCGTGATTGAAAACATCAACTATATTTCCGTTTTCAATTTCTCCTTCAACTTTTTCAATTTCGTTATCATAAATCCATGGATGTCCATTTTTTATACGGTTCTTTAAGTCTTTTTTTAAAAATACCTTCATATTACCTCCCGAATAATTCGGATTTGTTAATGAGCCAATTATATGCTTCCTTGATTTTATCAATATTATAATTACCTGGAGTAACTTTAATGTGAGAAGCTTTTGAAACAGTTTCAGCCCATCTGTTTATTTCATTATCGTTGATTTCGAATGATACTTTAACATCCAGATTTTTCAGAAAATCTAACATATTACCAATTATGTTTGAAATTTTTTGACTTTTTTCTGTTGTAGCGTTCTCAATTTCGAAAGGTAAAAAAATAGCAGTAGCAACACCATGTTTAATATTTTTTTCAGTAGTTAAGGAATATCCTAAAGCATGGGCAATAGTTGTTCCAGTAATACTGATAGCAATTCCAGCCAAAGTAGAGGCGTATAGCATATTTTTTCTTAATTCGTAATTATTAAGATCGTCAACTAATTTTGGAAGAGTGTTTTTAATAATTTCTATTGCTTTGAAAGCGAAAAGATCTGAAAAATCATTTGCTCTGAGAGAAAGTGCTGATTCGATAGCATGAGATAAAGCATCCAATCCAGTAGATATAGTTAATTCTTTTGAAAGTGTCAGAGTATATTTTGGTTCAAGTATCGAAAGAGTTGGAAAAATGGCTTCGTGTTTAAATCCCTTTTTTAAACCATTTACTGTCAAAACTGAGTATTGAGTTACTTCGCTACCAGTTCCAGAAGTGGTTGGTATACAGATAATTTTGGAAGCCAAACTGTATTTTGAAGGTTCATATAAATCTTCAACTTCAATATCATTTTTGCATAATACCGCGACTGCTTTGGCAGTATCCATAGGGCTTCCGCCACCAAGCCCTACTACAACATCCCAATTTTTTCCAAATTTTTTTATAATTTTTTCAATTAATTCTTTCGGGGGATTTTCTAAACATTCATCGTAAATTTCGTATTTTTTCCCAAGTTTATTTAAAATAACTAAGAGATCCTCTAAACTACCATTGATTTTAGAGCTTTTTCCTGTGATTATGAGGAAACTGTTACCAAGCGAATCAATTAATTTTTCGGATTCTTTGTAATTATCTTCAAAGAAAATTTTAGTAGGTAGATACATTCCCATTATTTATCACCCTTGAAATTAAATTTGAATATTGGTTTTCTTGAGGCTGTAACATCATCTAATCTTCTAACAGGGGTATTATATGGTGCATTTTTTACTAAATCTGGATTTTGTCTTGCTTCTTCAAAAATTTTTTTCAAAATTTCCGCAAAATTATCTAGAGTATCTTTGCTTTCAGTTTCTGTTGGTTCGATCATAAAATCTTCATGAACAATTAGTGGGAAGTACATAGTTGGAGCATGCACGCCATAATCAAGAAGACGTTTTGCAATATCTAAAGCTTTTACACCAGTTTCTTTTGTAAGATTTTCACATGTTGAAACAAACTCATGCATACAAATATCCGGGTATGCTATAGGCATTATTTTTTCAACTTTTTTTCTTAAATAGTTGGCGTTTAAAACTGCCATATGTCCAACCTTTTTAAGACCATCATTTCCCATTGTTTTTATATAAACATAGGCTCTAACCATTACCGAAAAATTACCATAAAAACTTCTAACCATTCCTATGGAATCAGGTTTATTGTAGTTTAGCTTAAACACATCACCGTCTTTTATAATTTCAGGTATAGGAAGAAATTTAGCAAGATGCTTTTTGACCCCAACAGGACCACTACCAGGGCCTCCCATACCGTGTGGGGTGCTGAATGTTTTGTGAAGATTTAAATGCACAATATCAAATCCCATATCACCAGGCCTGGTTCTACCTAACAATGCATTCAGATTAGCCCCATCGTAGTATAAAAGTGCGCCTGCTTTATGTACCATTTCAGTGATTTTGTCTATGTCTTTTTCAAATAAGCCTAATGTATTAGGATTTGTTAACATTAATACTGCCACATCGTCTCCTAAAGCTTTTTCAAGTTCATTTAAATCAACTCTGCCATCTGGCCCTGATTTTATTTCTACGACCTCGAAACCTGCCATTCTTGCAGAAGCTGGATTTGTACCGTGAGCACTGTCTGGAACAATTGCTTTAATTCTTTTTGTGTCACCTTTACTCAAGTGATAAGCTTTCGCAATTAATATACCTGTAAGCTCTCCATGTGCACCTGCTGCAGGTTGAAGTGTCATATCATCCATTCCAGTAATTTCACAAAGCATATTTTTCAATTCGTACATTAAACTTAAGCTTCCTTGAACAGTTTCAACTGGTTGGTAAGGGTGAATAAGTGTGAAATTATCTATGCTGGCCATTTTTTCATTAAATTTGGGATTGTATTTCATTGTACAAGAACCCAAAGGGTAAAAGTCTACATCTACTGAATAATTTTTTGACGCTAAGTTTGTGTAATGCCTTACTATATCAACTTCATTTAATTCAGGAAGCTTAGGTGGTTTTTTTCTTAATAGATGTTCAGGGATTTCTATTTCAAAATCTTCAATATTATTATTTGGTAATTCATAACCTATCCTACCGGATTTTGACAGTTCAAAAAGCGTCATGAATTTCCCTCCATTCCTAGAAATTTTTTAGAAGCGCATTTATGCTTTCTTTTGTGTTTACCTCGGTACAACAAGCAAGAGCAATATTTTTTAATTCAGGGTAGATAAATTCTAAAGGAATTGGTCCAAGAAAATCATTTAGTGCAAGTTCATGCCATTTCTCTTTGTACTTTTCATTAACAGTAAAAGCAAATTCATTTAAGAAAGGACCTGAAAATACTCTTTTATAACCCTTTTCTTCTAATTTTTTAGATAAGTAATGTGCAGCATTATATGACATCAAGGCAACTTGTTTAAGCCCTTGCGGTCCCATTGTAGCCATATAAATTGCATTATAAAGGGCCATCAATGCATGATTAGAACATATATTTGAGGTTGCTTTTGCTCTTCTAATATGTTGTTCCCTAGTTTGAAGGATCATAACGTATCCTTTTTTACCTTCAATGTCTTTTGTTTCCCCAATTATTCTTCCAGGCATTTTTCTTACATACTTTTCTAAAGTTGTGAAAAAGCCAATACCAGGTCCACCAAAATTTGGAGTTATTCCTAGTGATTGTCCTTCACCTACTACTATGTCTGCTCCAAATGTTTTTGGGGGTTCTAGTAACGCAAGAGAAATTGGTTCGGAAACTACAATAAAAATAATTTTTTCTGGTAAGTTTTCTTTTATTAGTTTTAAGTCTTCAATTACTCCAAAAAAGTTTGGATAACCTACAACAACAGCAGATGTGTCAGCATCAATTTTATTTTTCAAATCATCTAAATCAATGGTACCTTCGTCTGTCCAACTTATTTCTTCAATTTCTATATTTTGGGGAGTACAGTATGTTTTGCTTACTTTAATATATTCAGGATTAATCGCCTTGGAGACAAGTATCTTGTGTCTGTTATTTATTCTTACGGCCATTAACATTGCTTCAGCTAGTGCTGTTGCACCATCATACATTGAAGAATTTGCGACTTCCATTCCGGTAAGTTCACACATCATTGTTTGATATTCAAAAAGTGCTTGTAATGTACCTTGGGAAACTTCAGCTTGGTATGGAGTATAGGCTGTTACAAATCTTTGATTGTTTGCAAGGTGCTCAACGATTGTTGGAATATGATGAAAATATATCCCGGCTCCCATAAATATATTTTCAGGTTTAAAAATTTTATTTTTTTGACTTAATTTAATTATTTCATTTTTTAATGTAAATTCATCTTTTCCGTTTTCAAAGTTATAATTATCGATGGTTTTAGGAACACCTACATATAAGTCTTCTAAAGATTTCACACCAATTTCATTTAACATTTCATTTATTTCTTCTTCAGTGTGTGGTATGTATCTATGCATATCAAACCATCCTTTCTTTACTGTTTTTTCTTTTTACTTCTAACACTACCACGGTAGAAAGGCATTTTTACAATTTCCGCTTTTACAAGTTTATTTCTAACTTCTATTTCAATAATATCTCCAGATTTTATACCTTTTTTTAGCATTGCCATTCCAATTGCTTTATTTAGTGTAGGTGAAAATGTACCACTTGTTACATATCCGATTTCTATACCATCTTTAAATACTTTATATCCATGTCTTGCGATGCCTTTGTCTATTAGAATAAATCCTTTTAATCTTCTTGTTAAACCTTCTTCGAGTTGTTTTTCAAGCGCAGGTTTTCCCATAAAATCTTTTTGAAATTTTACAGCCCATTTAATACCAGTTTCGAGTGGGGTTACAGTTTCGTCCATATCATTTCCATATAATAATAATGAAGCTTCCAATCTTAAAGTATCTCTTGCACCTAGACCAGCTGGTTCGACACCAAGTTCTAATAATTTTTGCCATAACTTGATTATTCCTTCACTATCTGTGGTATATATTTCGAAACCATCTTCGCCAGTATAACCTGTTCTTGAAATAATCGCGTCCATTTCATTTATTTTTCCGAATTCAAAACAATAATAGCCAATGTTGTCTAAATTTAAATCAGTCAGTTTTTGCAAAGTTTCTTGAGCTTTTGGCCCTTGTACGGCGATTAAACTATATTGGTCAGATTTGTTTTCAAGGGTAACATCAAATTTTTCCGCAACTGATAACATCCAGTTAAAATCCTTTTCAATATTTGAAGCATTTACTACAAGCATGGCTGTTTCCGGATTAATTTTGTATGCTAATAAATCATCGACAAATCCTCCGTTTTCATTACACATTGCTGTATAAACAATTTCACCGTATTCAATGTTTTCAAAATCATTTGTAATTAGGAAGTTTACAAATGACACAGCATCTTTTCCGTAAACGAAAATTTCTCCCATATGTGATACGTCAAACATTCCAACGTTGTTACGAACAGCTAAGACTTCGTCTTTTATTCCCTTGTATTGAACAGGCATTTGAAATCCAGCAAATTCTACCATTTTTGCGCCAAGTTTAATATGTTCATTATAGAGAACAGTATATTTCATTGTAAATTCCTCCTTTTTAAGAGAATTTAATAATTCATTTGCATAGTCAAAGTCTTTCTCAAGAACGTATATTCCATAAAAGGCACTTGAAGAACCAAAATAAGCTTTTACAAATGGTTCATCAATAAATTTTATTACAGTTGGTATATTATTAGATTTTAAAAAATTTTCAAGCAATTTTGCTTGAATTTCCCCTTCGACTTCTTTTAACTTTTTCCACATAATATCATCTCCAATTTAATTTTAACACCGAAATTATATTTGTTAAACTCTTTTATCCTTGAAGATTGGTGAATATTCTAAAATTTTGTTATTAAACTTTATAATGCATTTTTATTCGCTTTCCCAATATTTTGAAGATATTGGTTTTAATTTGGAAGCGTCTTTTTTGAATCTTCCAATTTTAGCGCAATGTTTACCGTTGACTTCGACTATATCTGCTGTAATGTCTATTTTCTTTTTCAATAATTTTGAACCAACTCCATAAACATCTGCTGGGACTTGTAGTTTTTCAAAAAGTTCTATTTTTTTCTCATCAAATCCACCAGATACGACTATTTTTAAGTTATTCAAACCAACTTTATCAAATTCTTGCCTTGCCCTCCAAACTAACTCAGGACAAACACCAAATGAGCTTTCATCTTTTGGTACAACTGATTTGTCTCTTAGGTCTCCAGAAGTATCGAATCTTACTCCCCAAATTTTATTTTTCCCTGGACCAATTATTGGACTTGGATCAGTTTTACCTAGAATAAATTCTTTTCCAGTTATATGTTCATAGAATTTTTTAACGACTTTGAAAGTAGTGTTAATAACGTCATTATCCCAATCTACCAGGAAAATTCTATTTACGTGTTCAGGCATATATTTGTCAAACGCTATTGAGGCATCTTCGGTTTTCCCGTTGTATGCTGCAATTAATGCATGGGGAATTGTCCCCATAGATTCTATACCCCAATAGTCGGCATTGGCATCTGTGGAGACACCAAAAGCCCCGGCTTTTAATGCGGCATATCCATCAGTTGCTTGAACCCAAAAGTGATCAAATCGGGCGCTGAAGAAAAGAACAGGTTTTCCGTTAGCAGCTTTAACAACTTTATGAACAGCTGTTGCAGTACTGCTAGCTCTAGCAATTACTCCTAATAGTACAGTTTCAAGATAACCAAAATAGGTAGGATCACCTTCTATTGTTAATATCGGATCACCATTTTTAACTAATTCACCGTCGAAAGCAGCTTTTACATTTATTTCTTCCCACTTGTCTACCCATAAATTGTTCAATTTTAGTCTCAAATCCCATTTTTCTTTTGTAAGTTTTATGATTTCTTTCACATTCCCTTCAACTGAAAAACTTTGAATTTTTTTGTCAATTTTGAGAATTTCTGAGAAAATTTCACTTGCTTTGTTTTCATCTTTATAATATCCAGTACAATATTTCAAAATTGCTAATGCTTCATCAATTCCACAAACCACAGCATCTTGTCTTGGGAAAAACTGATAGTAAACTGTTGGATGGTGATTATCCTTTTTCAAAATTTCAACATATCTTGTGAAATATTTATCTGAATAATAACCCATCCTGATTTTATCAATTGGTAATTTGAAAACTTTGGGATGTAATCTTTTCATAAACTGACCTCCTTAATGAAAATAATTTCTTCTATTGTTTTTAAAGAATATAGGAATAGATATTGAAAAAATTAGAGCTAAGAAAATAAACCAATCACCAAATTTGTTATATAAAGTAGTCTGGTTTTCTCCCTTAATATTAAATATAGAAAATTCTTCAGTTCTGGGAGGAATGATTTGAATAATTCTTCCATATTTATCAACAAGACCTGTAATTCCTTTGTTTGAGACTTGAACAATATATCTTCTGTTTTCTATAGCTCTGAAAATACTTTTCGAAAAATGTTGCCATAGGGCTGTATTATAGTCATACCAACCATCATTAGTTATTACAAATAACATTTCGGCGCCGTTTCTAGTAATATTTCTGGAGATTTCACCGAAATAGCTTTCAAAACAAATTTGAATTCCAAATTTTGGATAATTTTCTATTGTGAAAACATTATACTCCTTTCCTGGAGAAAAATATGAAACCCCTTTTAGAAAGGTAAAAAGTTTAAAAATATTTTCGTATGGTAAAAATTCTACAAATGGAAATAATTTGATTTTATTATACTCACCTATATTTTTTCCATTAAAGTAGACTAAAGCACTGTTTTTTACGTTTGAATTGTAAGTGGGAAATCCTATAATAATCGGCTTTTCATAGCTTACTTCTTTGATGTAATTTTCTATTTCGGTGAATCTTATATCTTCCGAAGGGAAGGTTGCTTCTGGAAATATGTGGAGATAATTTGGAGTGGATTTTAGAATTTTCTGAAGATCTTTTAAAACTTCTTTTGAAGAAATTGAAATTTTTACATTTTGATCATAATTAGTTTGTACAGCTACTATTGGAATGTTTGCGTTATTAAT
This sequence comes from Thermosipho sp. (in: thermotogales), assembly GCA_017656345.1. Classification (GTDB taxonomy): domain Bacteria; phylum Thermotogota; class Thermotogae; order Thermotogales; family Fervidobacteriaceae; genus Thermosipho_A. The sequence goes on from JACDNZ010000001.1 coordinate 24,400, forward strand.
TGGTAAAATTGATACAATGATAGCATTTATTAAATATATGACTGACATAGTTGAAACAATTGATATGATAAATTTGTTTAATCTTGTTAAATTTGTGTACAGTAGAAAATTAATTAAAACGATAAAAAATGTGAGACCAATTGTTCCAAAAAAAGAGACTGATTGAATTAACCCTGTATCTTTGAATAAAGCATCTGATAATCGATTGCCTGTAAAACCTAATTCACCAATACTTCGAATATATTCTGAAATTGTATAAATGGATGCCACAAATATTCCACTTGCTAATTTATTTTTTATTCTTGGAACAAAGTAACCATATAAGGCACCAAATAATACAAAAGGTAAAGATTCTATTAAACAGAGGAGTAGATAAACCCCGAAACCAACAATTCCATTAAATCTTCCAAAAAATTCTGGAAGATTTTTTGTTAGAATTGGAATAACCCAAAATAGAGATATGAATGTAAAAATATAAAAATATATAAAAGAATAAAGTATAACTAACCAATACTTAGTTTTCTCTAATCCTTTGAATAAGAATATAAGTGAAAACCAAATTAGTCCTCCCCATAAAAAACCTGGCATTGAAAGTGCAGATAAAACTGAAGAAATTAGTACAAAAAGCATATAATCGCCTCACTTATTTAGTGAAGATTTCTAATGCTTTTTTTAAATGATACGCTACATAATCTTGTTGTTCATGCTTTAATTCAGTGAAAAATGGAAGTGCTAAAGTTTTTTTAGACAACTTTTCAGTTACTGGCAACATTCCCTCTTCCCAGCCTAATCGTTTGTATAACGGTTGGAGATGAACAGGTGCAAAATAATTTCTTGTTTCAATACCATTTTCGTATAAATAGTTAATAATTTTTTCTCTATTTGCATTTTCAGGAAGCTTTATAACATAAACAAACCAGGACATTTTTGTTACATAGTTCTTTACTACTGGAATCTCAACAAAATTTAAAATTCTATTATAATAATTTGCTAATTGTTTTCTTTTTTCTATAATTTTTTCAATTCGTTTCATTTGAGAATATCCAAGTGCAGCAGACAATTCATCCAATCGATAGTTATAACCGATTACTTCGTGATCGAGCCATCCTTTGCCTGTCCTTCCTTGGTTTCTCATTGCTCTGGAAAGTTCATAAATTTTTGGGTTATTAGTTACTATTATTCCACCTTCTCCAGTAGTTATTTGTTTGTTTGGATAGAATGCAAATGCACCTGCTTCACCAAACGAACCACATTTTTTACCTTTATATTCACTTCCTAAAGCTTCACATGAATCTTCAATGATAGTTACGTTAAAATTTTTTGATATTTTTTCCATTTTATCCCAATCGATTGGATGACCAAATATATCAACAGCCATTAGATAAATATTGCTTTTAGGATTATATTTTGTTTTTCCAGATTTTATCTTGTCAATAAGAATTTCTAAGGCTTCTATATCTATGTTACCAGTATCTTCTTCAATATCAACAAATACAGGAATTCCGTTTTCAAAAAGCGCAACATTTGCGGATGCAATAAAGGTAAATGAAGGTACAAGTAGTAAATCACCATCTTTAAAATTTAGAGATTTTAGAATTAAATGCAATGCTGATGTTCCACTGTTTACTGCAATTGCATATTTTACGCCAATGTATTCAGAGATAATCTGTTCAAATTTTTCTAAAAATGGACCTAAAGCTAGTCTCTTACTTGAAAGAACTTCATTGACGATTTTAATGTCTTCTTGAGATATATTAGCAGATGACAATGGAATTTTCATAAACATTCCTCCTATAAGATGCTTTTAAATTAAGTATAACATACAATTAATTAGACAATGAATAAAAGATTGAATTATTTATGTTTATTAAACTACATTTGAATTTCAAAATAAGATAAAACATTTTAGTTGTTTTTGAGAAAATTAACAAGTTATTTAATAAGTCCTAACCCCTTTAAAAATCTTTCCGCAACAATTTTAGGTTCAGTTCCTTCAACATCAACAAGGTAATTAAGTCTAATAATAATGTTTTCATTCAGATATAAAGTTAAAGGTTTTAAGATATCCTTTATTTCTGGATATTTATTCAGTATCTCTTTTCTTACTAAAATTGCAGGATTATATATTGGGAAGAAGTTTTTATCATCTTTTAGAACAAGTAGATTATATTTTAATAATTTTCCATCGGTTGAGTAGACCATTGCAACATCGATCTTTCCACTTCTTACAGCTTCATATGTTAGACCAGCTTCCATAGTTTTAATCCAGTTTTTAGGAACTTTCATATCATAAAATTCGGCCATTGCAAAGAAACCATCTGCTCTTTCATAGAATTCTGGATTGACACCAAAAATTACTTTATTTCCTGAATTAATGAATTTTGCTAAGTCTGATAAAGTTTTTAACCCAAATTTTTCAGCATATTCACTTCTGATAGCTAAAGCATATGTATCATTAAAGGGTATCATATTAATCCATACAATGCCGTTTTTTTCTAAATCTTCTTTAGCTACTTCTTTGAACAATTTAGTTGGATCATATATCTTTTCTTTGTGTTTAAAGTAAGCTGCCCATGCTGTTCCGGTGTATTCGGCATATAAATCAACTTGTCCATTTTCGATTGCTGCTCTCAGAGGAAATGAGGTGAGATTATATAGAGTGGTCTTAAATCCAGCTTCTTTCAATAATAGATTTATCATATTTCCGAGAATCAAGCCTTCAGTAAAGTTTTTAGCACCAACCGCAAGACTTGCTGCAGATAAATTTATTAATGTTGTAACCAAAAGAACAAAAATTAAAATTTTTTTCATAATTTTCCCTCCTCATATAATAGACCTTTTGAAACGAGTTTTTTTTCTAAAATAGCCAAAATACTATCAATTGTAATAGCTAAGATTGAGACTGGTAAAACCCCAGCAAAAATTATTGAAACATTATAATGCGCAAGTCCAGTAAAAATGATAACTCCAAGGCCTCCACCACCAATTACAGCTGCTACAGTTGCGGTTGCAATGTTAATAACTGCCGAATTTCTGATACCAGAAAAGATAGTTGGTAAAGCAATTAGTAGTTCAACTTTAAACAGAATTTCTTTTTTTGACATCCCCATTCCTTCTGCCACTTCTATTATTGTTTTGTCGATATTTATTATTCCAGAAGCTGTGTTAAAAATAACAGGAACTAGACTGTAAATAAATAGCGAAAAAATAGCAGTTAACTTTCCTATACCAAAGAAGAGAAAAACCAATGCGATAATAGCTACACTGGGAATTGATTGAGCAATACTTGATAAAGTTAAAACAAAGTTAGTATATTTCTGCATTTTTTCACGTGTAATCAATATTCCAATAAGCAAACCAATTAAAACTGATGCAGACCATGAAATGAGAAAAACTATGATATGTTCACTTGTTCTTTGTAAAACAATTTGGTAATTATTAAAAAGGTAATCAAACAGATTCACCTTTTCACCGTCTTTTATTTAAGAATAATTTTTTCATATTTTATGATACCTTTTATTTCGTTATTTTTTTCGATAACTGGTAAACAATGGATATTATGTTTGAACATGATATTAAGCGCTTCTAAAACACTTTGGTCTGGTGTCACATAGTCATTTCTAATTTTTATGTGACCTTTTTTAATATCTGTTTTTAGAACGAAACCTTCAAATTTGTTAGTGAAAATTATCAAGCATTCCTTTTCGATTTTATTTATGTTGCTAATTGAGTTAGTAACTAAAAAATCTTTCTCAATAAATTTTTCAACTTTCACAAATTCCAGATAATTTAATTTTGCATTAATTCCTAAGATATTTTCAATAAATTTATTTTTTGGATTTTTAATCAAGTTTATAGTTGAATCATATTGTTGTATTTCACCGTCTTTAAATACAGCTATTTTGTCGCCAAGTTTTATTGCTTCCCTAATGTCGTGTGTAACAAATAAAATAGTCTTTTTTAACTTCTTTTGAATATTGAGTAGTACATCTTGGAGTATTTCACGATTTATTGGATCAATTGCTCCAAAAGGCTCATCCATTAACAAAAGTTCAGGATCAGCTGCTAGAGCACGTGCTACTCCAACTCTTTGTCTTTGTCCGCCAGATAATTCATAGGGGTATTTATTTATGACTTCTTTAAAGTCCAGATTTACTAAATTTAATAATTCAATTACTCTATTTTTGATTTTATTTTTTGGCCAGTTAAGAAGTTTTGGAACTACGGCTATATTATCGAATACTGTATAATGAGGAAATAATCCTATTTCCTGAATAACGTATCCTATTTTTCTTCTTAATTCAATTTTGTCGATTTTGTCGATTGAGAGTCCATTAATTAAAATTTCACCTGATGTTCTTTCGATTAACCTATTTATCAATTTTAAAGTTGTAGTTTTACCGCAACCTGATGGTCCAATAAGTACAGTAATTTTTTTATCATCAATTTCGAAGTTTAAGTTTTTAACAGCGTACACATCTTTAAATTTTTTTGAAACGTTTATAAATTTTATAGGCATGTTTCCATCCACCTTTAATTCTTAAATCTTAAGCCTTTGGGGGTTAATAAACTTTCGATTTTAAGTAAAAGATAGTTAAAGCCCATTCCTAAAGAAGCGAGTAAAATAATGCCAGTAATTATCATTTCATATCTTCCACGAGATAAGCCGGCAAAAATAAAATATCCAAGACCACCTGCTGAGATATAATAACCTATTGCAGCAATTCCTATTCCCATTACTATTGAATTTCTTATACCAGACATGATGATTGGGAGTGAAAGAGGAATTTTGATTTTAAATAAGATTTGCATTTCAGTCATTCCCATACCTTTTGCTGAATCAATCATTTCTTTACTGATTGATTTAATTGCACTAAGTGTGTTTCTTATCATTGGAAGCAAAGAATATATAACTAGCGCAATTATTGCGGGGGGCTTCCCGAGCCCAAGTTTGAAAGGGCCGAGTATAATAACCATGATGCCAAATAATGCTGGACTAGGAATTGTCATTAGTATGCTTGTTAAGTATAAAACGTATTTGGATAGTTTTTGATGTTTGGAAATTAAAATACCAGTTCCTACGCCAATTAGAATAGCAAAGGGTAAAGCATATAGAATAATCTGTAAGTGGTTAAAAAGCTCTTTAATTATAATATCTTTATTAACAATCAAATAATTAATATAGTTCATATTTTCATTATATCATAAAAATTTTAGATTAATTTTTTGATTACTTTTTCGAATCTGAAAATTATTTCATCAATCTCAGTTTTAGTTATATTTAAAGGTGGCAAGAATCTTACTGTGTTATTTTTTACGACGTTTAAAAGAAGTTTTTCGCTAATAGCAATTTCTATAATTTGATTTATTTTTTGGGAGTAGATTTCTACGCCAATCATTAAACCTAATCCTTTTATTTTATAGTTAATAGATAGATTTTTTTGGATTTCAGCTAATCTATTTTTAAAATAAATAGATTTTTCAGATATTTCTTTTAAAAAATCTTCTGTAAGTCTTTCAATTACTGTTCTTCCAGCAGCAAGTGCAACAGGGTTTGGTGCAAAAGTGGAGCCATGATCACCTGGCATAAATACATCTTTGTATTTTCCAGTAAAAATCGTTGCTGAAAGTGGTAATCCACCTCCAAGAGATTTGGCAACTGTAATTATATCGGGATCTAAATTAAAATGTTTATAAGAATAAAATTTTCCAGTTCGACCAAGACCGGCTTGTACTTCATCTGCAACAACAATGTAATCATATACATACTTGAATTTATTTATAACATCAATAAATTCACTACTAACTGTATCTAGTCCTCCACTACCATGAACACACTCTAAAAAAACAGCAGAAATCTTTTCTCCGTTTTTTTCAACAAAATTTTTGAATGCTTGGATATCATTGAATGGTAAAAAAACAACGTCATTTAATAGAGGTTCGAAGTTTTTTCTTAAATGTTCAAACCCAGTTATTGAGAGTGAACCTATAGTCCTGCCATGAAAGTTGCTGGTGAAGGAAACAATTATTCCTTTTTTCAGTTTTTTAATAGCCTTTAAAGCCGTTTCATTTGCTTCAGTACCAGAATTGGCAAAAAATACATTTCCATCTTTACCAGTTTCGTTGACCAACCTTTTTGCAATGTAGAGAGCATCTTCATCAAGAAAAAAATTAGAAATATGTGTGTATCTATTAATTTTTTCTTTAATAGCATTTTTAATTATTTCATCGCTGTGCCCAAATGAAAGAACACCTATACCAGAGAAAGTATCTAAATATTTGTTGTTATTTGTGTCGTAAATCCAAATGCCTTTTGCACGTTGAATTTTAATTGGGAATCTTTTGTAAGTATTTGAGATGTACATCATTTCAACTCCCTAGATCGAATTCCTCAGCAAGTTTTTTTAGTAAAATTTCTGATTTATTTTTTGTAACAAGCACAGAAATTTTTATCTCAGATGTGGTGACAAGTTCAGGTATGATATCGTTTTTTGATAACACTTCAAAAAATCTTGAAGCAACACCTGGACTTGATTTCATTCCCACACCGACAATTGATACTTTATCGAAAGTTCCTTGATATGAAAATTTTAGATTGGGAGCGACTGATTTTATTGAATCTTCAATTGTTTCCTTCAGATCATTGAGAACCGAAAATGAAAGGTGAAAAGCGTTGTTATATGTAAAAAGTGAGATCATATCAATGTTTATTTTGTTTTCACTTAAAACGTCAAATATTTTTTTCAAAATTTTATTGTCTTCAGGTAAATCATTTATGGTTATCTTAATTTGATTTTTTTCTACTGTTGCCCCAGTAACAACAGGTTCTTCCATCCATTCAGGCAATTTACTTACCACCCAGGTCCCCTCCTTTTCGACAAAAGATGAAGCACAGTATAATTTAACATTATATTTTTTAGCAAGTTCTACTGCTCTTGAATGAAGTACTTTAGCTCCGAGAGAAGATAACTCAAGCATATCATCATAAGTGATATATTTTAATTTTTTGGCATTAGGAACAATTTTTGGGTCACAAGTATAAACTCCATCAACGTCGCTATATATTTCGCATGATGTATTTAATTTTGCAGCAATTGCTACTGCGCTGGTATCCGATCCTCCCCTTCCCAGTGTTGTTAAATCTCCATCTTCAGTAATTCCTTGAAAACCAGCGATTATAACTACTGAGTTCTTTTCAAGTTCTTTCAAGATTTTTTTTGAATTAATGTTTTTGATGCGAGCTTTTGTAAAGTCATGAGTAGTTAATATGTTAACTTGAAAGGCATTGAAAGATTTAGCTTTAATTCCTATTTCATTTAAAGCAATTGAAAGAAGTGCAATTGAGATTTGTTCACCAGTTGTGAGTAACATATCCATTTCCCGAGGATGAGGCTTTTTGCTAATTGATTTTGCAATGTTTATAAGTTCATCAGTTGTTTTTCCCATTGCTGAGACGATTACAACAATTTTTTCACCATTTTCGACTCTTTTTTTTATTTTGTTTGCAACGTTTAAAATTTTTTCTTTGTCAGCAACTGAGGAACCTCCATATTTTTGAACTACCAACATTAAATCACCTCAATTTTCTGAGTGCGTCTACAATTTGAGTTTTTTGTTTTGTTTTTTTATCAACTTGTTTGATTACTTTTCCAGGTACACCTGCGACTACTGAGTTCTCTGGAACATCTTCAATCACTACAGCACCAGCTGCAATTACACTATTCTTACCAACATGTACTCCTTCTAATATAACTGCGTTGGCTCCGACAATAACGTTATCTTCAATAATAACTGGTTTAGCACTTGGTGGTTCAATTACACCAGCGATAACAGTGCCTGCTCCAATATGGCAATTTTTTCCTATGATTGCTCTACCACCAATAACTGCATTCATGTCTATCATTGTCTTTTCACCGATTTCGGCTCCAATATTTATTATTGCACCCATCATTATTATGGCACCTTCACCAATTTTAACCATATCTCTAATGATTGCTCCATGTTCGATTCTTGCGTTGAATTTTGTGAGATCTGATAAAGGAATAGCAGAATTTCTGGTATTAATTTCTAATCTATACTTAGAAATATTGTTTTTATTTTTTTCAATAAAGGATATAATTTCTTTGTAATCACCAAATAAAATTCCAAATTTTTCTGTTCCGAAAAATTCGATTTTTTCAACTTCAATTTTTTCGAAATTTCCTTGAACAAAAGCAATTGTTTTAGTTGTTTTTTTTGAGTTAGCTATGAGATTTATTATTTCGTTAGTGTTCATAACAATTCCTCCTTTATGATATCTCTAAATGTGAATAACCCACTTTTTTTAGTTATTATCCATTCAGCAGCTTTTAGAGCACCTATTGCAAAAACGTTTCTTGAAATTGCTCTATGAGAAATATTAATTAATTCGCCATCGTTTGAAAACAAAATAGTATGATCACCTGGAATATTTCCTATTCTTAAGGAGTGGATTAAAACTTCTCGATTTAAAGATTTTTTTAATAATAACGCTGTTCCAGATGGTTTATCCTTTTTCATTGAATGGTGTGTTTCAATTATTTCACAATCCCAGGCACTAAATAATTTTGAATATTTTTCAAGTATTTCTAAAATGATATTAATGCCAATGGAAAAATTGTATGATTGTATCACGGCAATATTTTGTGATGCTTCTTTCAACAAATCTATTTTTTGTTTATTTAAACCAGTTGTTCCAATAACAAGTTTCGAATTAAATTTTTTACCCAAATTGATAGTGTTTTCAATTGCTTCAGGTGCTGAGAAGTCTATAATTACTTCAGGTTTTTCATAGAATTTTTCTTCGTCTTTTTCAACGAGTAAAACGGCTTGGTGTCCTTTTTGTTGAAATACTTCCAATATTAATTTGCCCATTCTTCCTTTGTAACCTATAACACCAAATTTCATATTATTCCACATCCTTTTAAAGTATCATTAATTATTTTCATTGTTGTTTCAGAAGCAGGAACAAGTGGTAGTCTGAGTTCATTTTCTATATAACCCATTATATTTAATGCAGCTTTAACTGGTATAGGATTAGTTTCAATAAAAAGATTTTTAAATAAATTGTAATATGTGGAATGAATTTTTCGAGCAGTTTCGATATTTCCAGTTTTTAATGCATAATACATTTCAGTCATTTGCCAAGGAATAATATTTGAAGCAACTGATATAACACCGTCGCCACCACTTGCAAGTAATTGGAAAGCTATATCATCATTTCCGGAAAAAATTTTAAAATCTTCAATTTCTTTTAGTAATTTTAGATCTTCATTTATTTGTGTAAACGATGGATTTGCTTCTTTAAGTCCTTTAATGTTTTTACAATCTGTTGCCAATTTGTATACTGTTTCAGGTAATATATTTACACCGGTTCTGCTTGGAACATTGTAAACTATAATTTCTAAATCAGTATGCTCAGAAATATACTTGTAATATTCGTAAAGTCCATTTTGAGTTGGTTTATTATAATATGGGGTAACTATCAACAGTCCATCTGCTTCATTTTCTTCCGCATCTTTAATTAATTCCATTGTATGATTAATTCCGTTTGAACCAGCTCCAACTATGATTTGTACTTTACCATTTGAAAATTCCTTTGCTTTTTGAATTAGAATATTTCGCTCTTCCATATTTATATTTGGTGATTCACCAGTTGTTCCAAGTACAATAATTGCATTGACATTATTGTTAATCTGAAATTGAATTAGTTTTTCAAATGCTTTTATATCTAGTTTCCCATCCTTAAATGGTGTAACAATAGCAGTACCAATTCCTTCAAACATTTTCAACACCTCCTTCAAGGTATAGGTGATTATTTAAGAAATGTACAATTAAAACCCCACCTTTTGTTTGAATATAAATTTTTTTCAATTTGCTTTTATTTAATACGTAAGCACTTGCAGTACTTCCACTTCCACATGCAAGAGTTTCTCTTTCGACACCTCTTTCAAAAGTCCTAATTTTTAAGAAATTATTTTTAATAATTTCAACGAAATTTACATTTGCGTTTAGTTTGTTTCTTAATAATTTTCCTATTTTATTTACATCAATTTCCTCAACATTCTTTACTATAGTAACGAAATGAGGAACACCAACAGTTATCAAAAAGCCTTTATAATTGTTTATTTCTATTAATTTGTAATTAGAAGGTTCTGGCATTTTAATCATTACACCAGTTGGTGTTAGTTTTCCTGTTATAGTTCCTGCATATGTTTCAAAATACACAGTTTCGTCATCTACATATCCCGATTTTTTAATGTAGTATAAAAAGGTTCTTGCTCCATTTCCACAAAATGTTGCTCTTTTTCCATCATTGTTAAAATAATCCATAAAAAATTTTTCGTTATGTTTTTCTACAAAGATTCCTCCATCTCTATCTTTGCAGTAAGTTAAAACTAATTTTTCTTTTTCTGCATCAGTTAATTTTTTGTTAATGATATCAAAAATAACAAAAGAATTACCTGTTGCAGTATATTTTTCAATTTTCATATTATCCCCGCCAGTTTCATCAATATTTTTACAGCATTTGTTGCGGCTCCTACTCTTATATTGTCTGCAACATTCCAGAATGCAAATCTTTTTTCATCAATTTTTCTTAATCTTGAAATAAATACATAATCGCTTCCTGCAACATCTATTGGTGTAATTATTTCTTCACTATATACTACGTTTGTTGATTCTTGAATTAGTTTTTTGATATTTTCGATAGTTCGAAAAGATTTTTTAGTTTTAACAACGATACTTTCGGAATGACCATAATAAACTGGCACTCGGACAGTTGTTGGATAAACATTTATTGAGGAATCTTCAAGGATTTTTCTTGTTTCGTTAATCATTTTAATTTCTTCTTCTGAAAAACCGTCATCTCTTAATTTACCAATTAAGGGTATTACATTATGTGAAATCCTTTTGGTGAAAATAGCAATTTCATTTTTACCAGAATATTGTTTTTCCATTTCAGCAATGGCTTTATGTCCGGCTCCAGAAACCGCTTGATAAGTTGAAACAAAAATTTCATCAATACCGAATTCTTTGTGAATTTTATATAGAGACAAGACCATTTGTATAGTTGAGCAGTTCGGGTTGGCGATTATTCCTTTATAGTTTTTTAATAAATAACCATTAATTTCAGGAACAACTAATGGTATGTTTTCATCCATTCGAAAAGCTGAAGAATTATCAATTACGGTATTTCCATGTTTTGCAGCTATTGGGGCAAATGTTTTTGAAATTGTTGAACCTGCTGAAAAAAGCAAAAAATCAAAAGTTTCTTTCATAGATTGTTCGGTTAAAAGTTCAACTTCTATAGGAGTATTATTAAATATGAGAATTTTTCCAACAGAGCGTTTTGAAGCGAATAATCTTAGTTCTTTTACCGGTATTTGAAAATCTTCAAGAACTTTAATCATTGCTCTGCCTACTTCTCCAGTAGCGCCGACTATTCCTACTTTCATAAATTTTTCACCTCCAAAATAAAAAATCGCCTCCTAGGAGAGGCGAACCGCTGCGAGAAAAATATTAATTTTCACGCAGCGATCGGCTCTCCACGGAGAAATCCGTGACAGTGGCACAGGTATTCCCTGTACCCCCAGGTATGTGAGGTGGGAGAAACCTCACACCCTTCGGCGTCCTCGCCTTTCAGATTCTCCCAATATCTCCCATGAAGGAGAATCCTACTCTTCTCGGACGCGCCTCCGATCGCTAGGTAGGTATTTACTCAATTTTATACATAAATTTAAAATTATATGTTACAATTATGTTAAAATATTAATCCAAGAATCTTATTAAATAAAATCATACCAATCAAAGCAAAAGGGTAAGTGGCACCATATCCTGCAATAACTATCTCATTATTGGTTGAGTCAATAGCGGCTGCAAGGCCAGGAGTACTTGTCATCCCACCAGTTATTGCTCCTAAAAGAATTACGGGTTCTATTTTGAGAATTTTATACCCAAATGTTAATCCTATTAAAATTGAAAACAAAGCTATTACAAGCGAAAAAGCCATTATGTAGAGAGTGTTTAAGTTAAGTGTTGAAATAACACTGTAACCAGATTTTAGTCCTATCGATGAAAGAAATAAATGTAAGCCTAAATTTTGTATGGCATGTAATATTTTTCTATCAAATTCAAAATTAAATTTCCAGAGTTTTTTCATGGATCCAAAGAATAAAGACGAAATTAAAATTCCTCCAGTATTTCCCAAAGATAGTGTAAATATTTTTAAATTGATATTAATATTTCCGATTAATATTCCGATAATAATTATGAATGAGTAACTAAAGTAATCAATGGGTTTAGTTGATTTTGATGAATCAAAAGTATCCTTTAAAGGGATTATTTTCGTTTCTTTCGGTTTATGAGAGAGTTTTGATCGCGAAAATGCTGATATTGAGTAAATACTAAGTATAACGGCAAGTACTCCAGGAATATATCCTATTGAATATCCAAAAATTATTTCAGAATCATGAAGTGTATTTTCAATAGCTGAAGCAAGGCCAGGAGAGCTGGTTAATGCACCAGAAAAGATTCCGATGAGATAGTTTTTATTTATGTCACTCAATAAACTGAGAATAAGAGTAGCAGAAAATCCAGAAAAAGTTATCAAGAATCCTAAAACGATGAATTTAGAACCGTATTTTTTTAATATTGATTTAATGTCTTTTGAGGCAATTAAGCCAACAGCTGAAACAAATAATATTAAAGAAAATTGAAAGTAGTAATTGAAAGCGATTGTTTCGATATCGAAATAATTGTTTGCAATCCAACCAACAAATAATCCACTAAAAAGAGTGCCGGAAACTCCAATTCTTAATTTACCTATTTTTAATTTTCCAAGAATCAAGCCTAGAAATATTGAGAAAAAGATTAAAAAAACGGCTTTGGACCCCATATAGCACCTCAAAAAATTTTTTGCAAGATTATTATATCATTTATTGTTCAAAAGCTAAATCTTTCTTGATCTTTTTGATTCCAATAGAAATAAATGGGCTGTTTAAAATGGAGAAAATAAGTTTGATAATGTATTGAGATATTATCATGTTAATTAAGATAGAATTTTCATATTTGCCAAAAAAAGAAACCCCGACAAATACTAAAGAATCAAAAAATTGAGTTAAGATCATGGAAAATATATTTCTGAAATATACATTATTAGTGTTTAAAACAATTTTTGGGAAGTTAAAAGCCCATATATTTATATTTTGTGCAATGAAATAAGAAAGAAAACTGGCTAAAATTATTCTTGGAGTAGAATTAAAAATGATCAGATAAGCATCATTATTTTTAAATATTGGCGCAGGCGGATAAATAACAGTTATAAATGAGATTATGACAAGTATGAAGGAAGCTAGAAAACCTGTGTAAATTACCTTTTTTGCTGTTTTATCACCGAAAATTTCGAAAATAATATTTGAGATGGAAAAACTAATGGGGTAAACTAATACGGAAAGAGTAATTATAAATGGTCCAATATTAATTAGTTTGCCAGCTATAATGTTTGAAATTATAATAATGGATGTGAAAAGACCCGACAATGTTATAAGTTTTCCTGTGGCTTTATTCATGAATTTTACCTCCTCTAATTAGTTTTCGAGTTATAATTTTAAATTAATTTGTTCGATTTTCAAGTAACAAGTATGTTTAAAAAATTAAATCATTTTAACTTTTTGATTTTTAGTAATGTGGTTATTGAAAAATGATGATAAAATAAATAATGAAAATGTATTGGGAGATGAGATTATGGATAAAAGATTTATAATAATGCATGGGTTTGAAAATCATGAAATAAAAAAAGTTTTAAAAATTTTAAAAGCGAACTTTCCAGATAAGGAATTAATTTTTGCAACTTCTACTTCAGAAAATTTAAATTGGAAATTAGGGGATTTGATTAAGGAGGTTGAAAAAGAACATGAAGAATTTAAGAAAATGCGGAAAAAACAATGATATGATATAATGAAATAAAGTTAAAGGAGGTGATTTTTTTGGGCCGCTTAAGAGTATATGAACTTGCAAGACAGCTTGAAATGGATACAAGAGAATTGATGAAGGAATTAGCAGATTTGGGAATTGAAATAAAAAGTCATATGAGTTATATTGATGAAGATACTGTTAATATATTGTTAGAAATGTATAGTAAAGTTGAAGAGGAAGAAGAATATGAGGAAATAGGTGAATATGAAGAGTTTGTAGAACTTGAAGAAGAGTACGAAGAAACAAGGAAAATTAGTAAAAAAGGTGGGGTTGAGAAAGAAAGGCCTGAAAAGAAAAAGCCCTTAATTACAATTACTGAGGAAGATTTGAAACTAGATAAATTTTCAGAAAAGATAGGTGTGCCTCAAAATAGAATTATTCAGGATTTTTTTATGAAAGGTGAAATATTGAAACCAGGACAAACATTAAATTTACAGCTTGCTAAAAAAATAGCAAAAATGTATGATGTAAGGATTGGTTTTGAAATAGAAGAAAGTACTGAAGAAATCTCCGAAAATCCTTTGGAAAAAATCGAAAAGTATTTTGAAGAAAAATATAAAGACAAAGAAAAATTAGTTGAAAGGCCTCCAATAGTTACAGTTATGGGACATGTTGACCATGGAAAAACAACCTTGCTTGATTACATTCGAAGGACAAGAGTTGCTGAACGCGAAGAAGGAGGTATTACTCAAAGTATAGGAGCTTATCAAGTAGAAGTAAATGGTAAAAAAATTACTTTTATTGATACACCAGGTCACGAGGTATTTACTGAGATGAGGGCAAGAGGTGCACAGGCAACGGATATAGTAGTATTAGTTGTAGCAGCTGATGATGGAGTAATGCCTCAAACAATTGAAGCATATAACCATGCCAAATCGGCGAATGTTCCTATAATAGTTGCAATAAATAAAATAGATAAACCAAATGCGAATGTTGAGTTAACAAAACAAGAATTAGTAAACAAACTTTCATTAATTCCAGAAGAGTGGGGCGGAGATACAATAATGGTTCCTATTTCAGCTAAAAAAGGTGAAAATGTTGACACGTTATTAGAAATGATACTTTTAGTTGCTGAAATGCAGGAAATTAAGGCAATTCCTGAAGGTACTGTTAGAGCGGTAACAATTGAAACTAAACTTGATAAAGGCTTTGGCCCAGTGGCTAATGCGATAATAAAGGACGGAAAGTTAAAAATAGGTGATTTCATTATTGCAGGTAAAGTTAAGGGTAAAGTTAAGGCACTGGTAAATGATCAAGGTAAGAGAATAAAAGAAGCAGGCCCGTCTACACCAGTTATGATAGTTGGTTTTGAGGAATTACCAGATGCGCATAGTGTTATTTATTCTGTTGAAGATCTAGAAACAGCTCGTGAAATAAGTGAAAAGTTGAAAGAAATTGAACAAAAAGAATTAAGAAGGAAAAGACATTTGAAATTAGAAGAAATATTAAAAATGATGGAACAATCTGAACAAAAGGAATTGAGATTAATTGTAAAAGCGGATACTTTAGGTTCAGTAATGGCATTGAACAATGCCATTCAGAAATTGCAAAGTGAAGAAGTAAGAATAAATATTATACACTCGGCTGTTGGAGCGATAACAACCAGTGATGTTATGTTAGCCTCGGCTTCTGATGCAATTATTTTTGGATTTAGAGTGAAGGCAGATAGCCAAGCAAGAAAAATGGCAGAAACTGAGGGTATTCAAATAAAAACTTATACAATTATTTACAAGTTAATTGATGATTTGAAAGCAGCATTGGAAGGAATGCTTGAACCTGAAGAAGTTGAAGAATTAACTGGTAGAGGTGAAATTAAGAAAGTATTTAAAATTAAAAAAGTTGGAACAATTGCGGGTGTTCAAATGTATGAAGGTTATGTTGAAAAATCAGGAATTGCTAGATTGTACAGAAGTGGAAAGTTAATTTTTGAGGGAAAAATTGAATCTTTAAAACATTATCAACAGGATGTTAAAAGGGTAGATGCACCTCAGGAGTGTGGAATAAAACTGGAAAATTTTGATGATATAAAAGAAGGTGATGAACTCGAGTTTGCGATTGTTAAGAAAATCTCGAGAAAATTAACCTTTGAAGAAGAAAAACAATCTGAGAACAAGGGTGAGTGATATGTTTGTAGATACCACCTTGAGAGATGGTCATCAATCACTAATTGCTACTAGAATGCGGACAATTGATATGCTTCCTGCACTTCCCACTATGGATGAGTTAGGTTTTGAAGCAATGGAAGTATGGGGTGGGGCTACTTTTGATGTTTGTGTTCGTTTTCTTAACGAAGATCCCTGGGAACGTTTAAGGGTTATAAAGAAAAATTTGAAAAACACAAAAACGCAGATGTTATTGCGTGGGCAGAATCTCGTTGGTTATAGACATTATGCGGATGATGTTGTTGAATTGTTTGTAAAGAAAGCTATTGAGAATGGTATAGACAAAATAAGAATTTTTGATGCTTTAAATGATATAAGGAATCTTGAAAAAAGTATAGAGGTAGCACTAAAGAATGGTGCACATGTTCAAGGAGCAATTTCATATACAATAAGTCCGGTTCATACGATTGAATATTATTTAGAATATGCAAAAGCATTAGTTGAACGTGGCGTTCATTCAATTTGTATAAAAGATATGGCAGGGCTATTAACCCCAAAAACTAGTTATGTGCTAGTTTCAGAATTAAAAAAACATTTTGATTTGCCAATTGAAATCCATACACATTGTACTTCAGGATTAGGGAGTATGAATTATTTAGCTAGTGTAGAAGCCGGCGCTGATTATTTGGACACAGCTCTTTCGCCATTTGCTCTTGGAACATCACAACCTCCATATGAAGCCGTATATTACACAGTTAAAGAATATAGAAAATTATCAGAAATTAATTGGCAAAAAATCGAATTTTTGGTGGAACATTTCAAAAAAGTAAGGGAAAAATACAAGGAATATGATATGGGAATGACAAGTATAGATTATCGAATTTTGGTTTCACAAGTTCCGGGTGGTATGTATTCAAATCTTGTTAAGCAGCTTTCTGAGCAAAAGATGTTGCATAAACTTAAGGATGTGTTAGAAGAAATACCGAAAGTGAGAAAAGATTTGGGCTATCCACCTCTTGTGACTCCAACAAGTCAAATTGTGGGTGTTCAAGCAGTTTTAAATGTTATGACAGGTGAAAGATATTCAAAGGTGACTAATGAAGTGAGAAATTATTTAAAAGGAATGTACGGAAAGCCTCCTGTACCAGTAGATGAGGAGTTAATTAAAAAAATATTAGGTGATGAAAAACCAATAGATTGTAGACCTGCAGATTTATTAGAACCTGAAATTGAAAATGCAAAAAAATCCATAGGTATTTTGGCTTCTTCAGATGAAGAACTTTTGATATATCTAATTTTGGGAGAAATAGGAAGGAAGTTTCTTAAAGAAAGATATGAAGAGAAAATTTTAATTGATTTAGAGTTAGCCGATGAATTTGGAGGAGGTTATCCTGTTTGATAGTAGGTTTGGGAAACGATATTTTGGAAATCCAGAGAGTTAATGTTGAAATCGAGAGAAGAATTTTAACAGACTTAGAAAAAAATAAAAGAAAATTAGACGCCCAATATATTGCTGGGCGTTTTTCACTTAAAGAAGCTTTTTTTAAAGCGTTAGGTACAGGAATTGGTGGAAACTCTTTTAAGGATATATCGTTTTTGAACAATGAAAACGGAAAGCCATATGCGGTATTTCATAAGGAATTTGACGGCTTTAATTTTTGTCATGTGTCCTTGTCACATGATGAGTATGTAATTTCAACTGTTATTTTAGAGAAAGTGGAAGGGAATATATTTCTTGGTTTAGGAAGTAATATAGGCGATAAAGAAAAAAATTTGAGAGTAGCATTAAAAAAGTTGAAAGCAAATGGATTGAGATTAGTTAATGTTTCCAGTTTATATATAACCGAACCATATGGCTATGTTGAACAAGATGTTTTTTATAATATTGTTGTTGAGATAGATTCAAATTTACCATATTTGAAACTTTTAAATTTGATTTTAAAGATTGAAAATGAAATGGGAAGGAAAAGATTAAAAAAATGGGGCCCGAGAAATATAGATATTGATATATTGTTTTATGGCAATTTGGTAGTTGAGATGGCAGATTTGAAAATTCCACATTATGATTTTGAAAACAGAGATTTTTTTATTGCACCAATGTACGAACTTTCGGAAGAATTTAAGCATCCGATTTCCATGAAAACTATGAGAGATTATTATGTAAATCTAAAAGAAAAGTGGAAAAAAATAGATTGGAGTTTGTAGGTTTAAAGGAGGAAAAATTTATGAAAAGTAAAATTTTAGAAGCAGTTGATTTTGTTATAAAAAATAATTTAGTGAAAGGAACTTGGGGAAATGTTTCTATAAAGGAAGGGGACCTTATATATATTACTCCCTCAGGGATTCCTTATGATAAGTTGACCAAAGATGATATTTCCGTAGTTGACATTAATGGAACACATATATCTGGTTTAAAGCCATCTTCTGAATTACCAACACATATTGAAATATACAAAGCAAGAAAAGATGTTAATGCAATTGTTCATACCCACCCTGTGTTTTCAACTACTGTCTCATTGATTACAAGTTTTATCCCGCCACTTGTTGAAGATGCTGTTATGATTTTGGGTCCAAGAATAAATGTTTCTGAGTATGCATTGCCTGGAACTGTAAAACTTGCTCAAAATGTTGTAAACGCTTTGGGAGAGAATCATGCCGTTATTTTAAAAAATCATGGTTTGATTACAGTTGGTAGTGATATAAGAGAGGCTTTAACTGCAAGTTTAGTTTGTGAAAAAACAGCTGAAATATTTTTATATGCTTTAAATATTGGTAATTTTTCAGAAATTAATGAAGGGGATGCAGTTATGCTTAGGAATAAGTATTTAAATAGTTATAGACAGATTGAGAAAGATGTTAGATAATTTAATTGAAAATAAAGAAGGGGGTAAAAAAATGTTTGATAAAGAAAAATTAAAAGAGTTAAATGAAAAGTTTAATGATTATAATTCTATGGTAAATAAAGTTCTTCAGAAATTTCCTGAAAGGAAAAAAGAATTTTTTTCAAGTTCCGGGTATGAAATTAAAAGATTATATACTCCACTTGATTTAGCAAATATTAATTACGAAGAAGACATTGGTTTTCCGGGAAAATATCCTTTTACACGAGGCGTTCAACCAACAATGTATCGTGGTAAGTTCTGGACTATGAGACAGTATGCGGGATTTGGTACTGCTGAAGAATCGAATAAAAGATATAAGTATTTATTATCTCAAGGTCAGATGGGCTTATCGGTTGCATTTGATCTTCCAACACAAATTGGTTACGATTCAGATGATCCAATGGCAGAAGGTGAAGTGGGTAAGGTTGGTGTTGCAATTGATTCATTGGAAGATATGGAGATCTTATTTGATGGAATTCCTTTGGATAAAGTAAGTACTTCAATGACAATAAACAGTACCGCTGCTATTTTGTTAGCGATGTACATTGCAGTGGCAGAAAAACAAGGAGTTCCAAAAGATAAACTTTCTGGAACTATTCAGAATGATATTTTAAAAGAATATATTGCTAGAGGTACTTATATTTTTCCACCTCAACCTTCAATGAGAATAATTACTGATATTTTTGATTATTGTTCAAAAAATATGCCTAAATGGAATCCAATTAGTATAAGTGGATATCATATCAGGGAAGCAGGCGCAACAGCTGTTCAAGAAGTAGCATTTACTTTAGCAGATGCAATAGCGTATGTTGAAACTGCTATAAAAGCTGGGTTAGATCCAAATGTATTTGGACAAAGACTTTCTTTCTTCTTTGCCGCTCATAACAATTTCTTGGAAGAAATTGCAAAATTTAGAGCAGCAAGAAGACTTTGGGCAAAAATAATGAAGGAAAGATTCGGTGTTACAAATGAAAAGGCAATGAGGTTAAGATTCCATACACAAACTGGTGGTTCCACTTTAACAGCACAACAACCTTTGAATAATATTGTGAGAGTAACTTTACAAGCTTTGGCTGCAGTGCTTGGTGGGACACAGTCGCTTCATACTAATAGTTATGATGAAGCTTTAGGATTACCAACAGAAGAGTCTGCTATGATTGCTTTAAGAACGCAACAAATAATAGCATATGAGTCAGGTGTAGCAGATACAATTGATCCTTTTGCTGGGTCGTATGTAGTTGAATCTTTGACAAATACAATTGAAAAAATGGCGACTGATTACATTGAAAAAATAGATGCGATGGGTGGAATGATAAAGGCAATTGAAAACGGATTTGTTCAAAAAGAAATTCATGAAAGTGCATATAAAATGCAAATAGCTGTTGAAAAGGGCGAAGAGATTATAGTTGGAATAAACAAATTCCAGGTAGAAGAGGAATTAAATAAAAGTGAAGTATTGAAAGTTGATCCGGCATTAGAAGAGAAACAAAAGATTAAATTGAAAAAATTGAGAGAAAAGAGAGATAATGAGAAAGTTCAAAAAGCACTTAAAAACGTTATGAAAGCTGCAAGTAGTGATGAAAATATAATGCCGTATATTTTGGAGGCAGTAAAAACATATGCAACTGTTGGGGAAATTAGTAATGTATTAAGAGAAGTATTTGGAGAATACAGCGAAACAATAATAATTTGATTAGGAGGTGTTTAAAATGACTGATAAAGGTACATGGATGGTGAAAGAGGGTTTTGCTGAAATGTTTAAAGGTGGAGTAATAATGGATGTTACAACAGCTGAACAAGCAAAAATTGCAGAAGAAGCAGGAGCAGTAGCAGTTATGGCACTTGAAAGAGTACCGGCAGATATTAGAAAAGCTGGTGGAGTTGCAAGAATGGCAAGCATTAAAAAAATAAAAGAAATTATGGAGGCTGTTTCAATACCGGTAATGGCAAAAGTTAGAATTGGACATATAGCTGAGGCAAGAATTTTAGAAGCTTTAGGTGTTGATTTTATAGATGAATCTGAAGTTTTGACACCAGCTGATGACAAATTTCATATAAACAAATGGGATTTTAAAGTGCCATTTGTTTGTGGTGCCAGAAATCTTGGTGAAGCGTTGAGAAGAATTGCAGAAGGAGCTGCGATGATAAGAACAAAAGGTGAAGCAGGTACTGGAAATGTTGTAGAAGCAGTTAAACACATGAGAACAGTAATGGATGAAATCAGGAAAGTTCAAAATATGCCAGAAGAAGAATTAGTAAGATTCGCGAAAGAGATAGGAGCTCCTGTTAATTTGGTTGCTGAAGTGAAAAAATTAGGTAGATTACCAGTGGTAAATTTCGCTGCTGGTGGTGTAGCAACACCTGCTGATGCGGCACTTATGATGATGTTAGGAGCAGATGGAGTATTTGTTGGTAGTGGAATATTTAAATCAAAAGATCCAGCTAAGATGGCAAAAGCAATTGTAATGGCTGTGACATATTGGAATGATCCTGAAATGCTATTAAAAATTTCAGAAGATATTGGTGAACCAATGGAAGGTTTGGAAATCGAAGAATTAGATGTTCGTTTGCAAGAAAGGGGCTGGTAAATTGAAAATAGGTGTTTCAGGAATACAAGGAGATTTCAGAGAGCATAAATTGATGCTAGAAAAAATGGGAATTGAAACTGTAGTAGTGAGAAAACCGGAAGAACTGGACTTTGTTGATGGTTTGATTATTCCTGGAGGAGAATCCACAACAATGATTCGAATAATGAAAATGATAGGCTTTTATGATGCCTTGAAGAAGAAAATTGAAGCTGGATTTCCGGTTTTTGGAACATGTGCAGGTATGATTGTTTTATCAAAAGAGGTTACGAATTTTAATCAAGATTCTCTAAAAGCAATAGATATAAAAGTTGAAAGAAATGCTTATGGTAGACAAGTTGATAGTTTTGAGACTGATATTCAAATTAAAGATTTTAAAAAACCGTTTAGAGCAATATTTATAAGAGCCCCAAAAGTTGTAGAATATGGTGAAGATGTTGAAGTATTATCTGAATATAATGGTTCACCAATATTATTAAGACAGGGTAAAATTTTAGTTGCGTCTTTTCATCCGGAATTAACAGATGATGCAGAAATACATGAGTTATTTATTAATATGGTTTAATAAATGCCCCAATTGGGGCATTTATTTTTTTTTGTGATATAATAATATTGAGAATAAATAATAAAAATTGGGGGATAGTTATGCAAATTCCACAAGAATTGTTAACAAAAATTAAATTACTTGCACCTGGGTCAAAGTTAAGAAAAGCATTGGATGATATAGTTTTAGCAAATTTTGGAGCTTTAATTGTTTTTATACCTGAGGATAAGTACAATGAATTTTCCAGTATAATGCAGGCAGGTTTTAAATTGGATATAACATTTTCTCCAGAAAGGTTATATGAGTTGGCGAAAATGGATGGAGCAATTATTGTTGATGAAAATGTTACAAAAATTTTGGCTGCAAATATACATCTTGTTCCTGATGCAAGTATCCCCACTAGTGAAACCGGAACAAGACATAGGACTGCAGAGAGAGTTGCAAAACAAACCGGGCAACTTGTGATTGCTGTGTCGAAAAGAAGAAATGTGATTTCGCTTTATTTTAATAATTATAAGTATATCATCAATGATATTAATTTTTTAATTACCAGAGTGAATCAAGCATTAAATACTTTGGAAAAATACAGGCAAAACTTTGATAAGATGTTATTCCAGATAGATATTTTAGAAATTGAAAACAGAGTTACTTTAATTGATGTGGTTGAAATAATCAATAAAGGAGTAGAAATATTGAAAATTAAAGATGAAATCGAACCTTATGTTGTTGAACTTGGGATAGAAGGCAAGTTAGCATCTATGCAATTATCGGAGATAGTAATAGATGTTGAGGATATTTTGTATAACTTAATCTTGGATTATTATAAAGAGGACCTTGGAGACGAAGAAAAAGCAATTCAAATTATTGAAATGCTTAAAGGTTATAAAGAAAGAAGACCGATTACAACTGCAAGATTACTTGGATATGAGGAGATTGCGAATATTAATCAACTGTATGATTATCATGTTCAATCAAGGGGATATAGATTGTTAAGAAATATAGCAAAAATACCTATGGCAATAACTCATAACGTTGTAAGAGCGTTTGGAAACGTGTTTTCATTAAGTAATGCTGATTATTCTGCACTAAAAGAGGTTGAGGGAATAGGTGAAAAACGTGCGGCAGCAATAATTGACAGTATAAATTCTATGAGAAATAGGATTACGCAAAAATAGATTTAGAATATAGGAGGTGGAAATATGCTGAACGAAAGAGTTGAAAAAGCTTTGAATGAACAAATAAAAAAAGAAATTAACTCTGCCTATCTTTACTTATCAATGGCAACTTATTTTGAATCAGAAAATTTAAATGGATTTGCTAATTGGATGAAAAAACAGGCCAATGAAGAGTTAAATCATGCAATGAAAATCTACAATTATGTTTTTGAAAGAGGCGGAAGGGTTGAACTACAAGCAATTGAAAAACCAAAATGCAAGTGGGATTCTCCTTTAGCAGCATTTGAAGAGGCTTACAATCATGAAAGATTTATTACTGATTCTATACATAAATTATATGAATTGTCTCTTGAAGAAAAAGATTATGCAACAGCAAGTATGCTGAAATGGTTTATAGACGAACAAGTTGAAGAAGAAGCACAAACCGAGCAAATTGTTAATAAAATAAAGTTACTATCTAAATCTCCAAATGGTCTTTATATATTGGATAAAGAACTAGGTGCAAGGGATTAGTGAATAATAAAAATAGTGAAAGGAATGAAGTTAAAACAAAGGGTGAGATTTTCTCACCCTTTGTTTTTTATATTTGCTGCAAATTCTAACATTTTAGTATTTAAATTTTTCACATCATTTTCAAAGAAGAAATACATCAAAAGTAATATTATTCCACATATGATCCAGAAATAAGTGGCAACGTTCATTGCAATAGCTAATGAGCCGAAAGTAACTGAAAGGAGACCTCCAATGTATTTTCCTATGCCTGTACCTAAGGAATCAGTTAAATTAAAAACTGAAAATATTCTTCCTCTATCCTGTGGCTCATTTACGTTTAACAACATCATTTTTACATTTGGACCAGTAAACGAATCAAATGTAGCTGCGGTAAAACCGATTAAGAGTAGAACTATAAAATTTCTTGAGGTGTTAAGGTTATTATATGAAAATGTCCATATTGTAAAGAATACACCAAGTATTGTAGTTAGACCTGCAGTTATAGGAACAAGCTTTTTGTTTTTTTTGTATATTAATTCACCTATTAAACCACCTAATAGATTTCCGAATATACTCCCCAGACCAAAAATCATAAATATGGTTGTTGCTTTGGCGGCAGTTAATCCTCTTTCCCTTTTAAAAAATTCTACTAGAAAATAAGGAATAGCCCCCCATGGTATCGTTCCAACTATTCCTTGCAAAAAGAGGTAGAGATTTGTTTTTATTTTGAAGAGCTTTAAGTAGTCTCTTATAGTTATTTTTCTAATGTATTCATATTCTGTGTCGATAAATCCTTCTTCTGCTGCACCTCTTTTAGGTTCTTTTAATATACCTAAAGCTAAGAGAGCAAATATAAAGTTGGGCACTGAAACTAAAATAAAAGGAAGTCTCCAACCATATTTTTCTCCCAAAAAACCACCAATTATCATACCAACAATATTTCCGAGAGTGATTGAAAGGCCAACTATTGCCATTACTTTTCCTCTTTCTTTATGATTAAACATATCACCAATTAGTGAAAAAACTATTGGGAAAGAAGCACCAACTCCTATACCAGTAAGTGTTCGCCATATAAATAATTGTGAATAGCTTTGTGAAAACGCAGACATAAAACATGGTATTTCACCAACAAGAATTGAAAAAATAAGCAAGTATTTTCTATTATATTTGTCAGCAAAATATCCCCATAAAAGGCTAATCAAAGCTCCAAGGATTGTGAAAGTTGAAGCAACTAAACCAATTTGTGAATCATCGATACCAAATTCTTTTTCAATTAATCCAATATTTGGAGACATAACCATTTGGTCAGCATTTAGAAATATTAACAGAATGGTGATAAAAATCAGAATTACCCATCTGTTTTTCACCATACTATTCCCCCTTAAAAAGCTCCTTTATTAATTGTTCTTCGTTGCAAAAAATTATATAAACATTATCTTTTTCATTATAAATATGAGGAAGATTTATTTCCAATTTTTTATCTGTATAGATTAAAATACTTTCATCTTTTATTATAATTTTTTTGATTCCTAAACCTGAAGCTAAAATTCTTAGTTTAGTGTATTTTAATAAATTTTCAACGTTAAATGGAATTTCGCCGAATCTATCTTTTAGTTCACGTTTTAGTTCTTCAATTTCATTTATTGATGAAATTGAAGCTATTCTTCTGTATAATCTAATTCTTTCAATAGGGTTATAGACATAATCTTCAGGGATAACCAGTGATCCTTTCATGCCTTCTATTTCCGTTTCTATTTTTTTGGAAATTTTTCCCTGAGTTTTGTCTAAAATTTCATTTAGTATCTCAAAGTAATAATGAAGCCCTATATCGTTAATAAATCCATGTTGTTCGAGTCCTAATATATTGCCGATACCTCTAATTTCCATATCGCGTAATGCGATTTGGAATCCACTACCTGGACCTACTATTTCTTTTATCGCTTTTAATCTTTCTTCAGCAATTTTATTCAGTTTATTTGGATATAAAAAATATGCAAAAGCTCTTTTGTCACTTCGTCCGACTCTTCCTCTTAGTTGGTAAAGTTGTGATAAGCCATATCTATGAGCATCATCTACAATGATTGTATTTGCATTTGGTATGTCGATTCCGTTTTCAACAATTGTGGTAGCGACCAAAACATCTATTTTTCCGTGATAGAAGGCCTGAACAGTGCTTTCCATTGCCCTTTTTGACATTTGTCCATGTGCAACTGCAATTGTTGCTTCTGGAACTATTTCGTTTAGTTTTGTGGCAGTTTCATCAATATCTAAAACTCTATTATGAACATACAAAACTTGGCCCCCTCTATTTATTTCTCTTAAAATTGCCTGCCTGACTAATCTTTTGTCAAATTTACTAACAATAATTTGAATTTGTTTTCTTCCAAAAGGTGGCGTTTTAATAACTGATATATCTTTTAAACCACTTAGTGCCATATGCAAGGTTCGGGGAATTGGAGTAGCACTCATGGATAGGATATTTATGTTTACTCTTATTTTCTTTAGTGCTTCTTTTTGCACAACACCAAATTTTTGTTCTTCATCAATAATTAATAAACCTAAATCAGCAAATTTTAATGATTTAAATATTCCATGAGTACCAATTACCACATCTGTTAAACCTTTTCTTACATCATTAATTACTTTTTCTTTTTGTTTGTTTGTCAGAGAACTATCATATAACTCTACGCGAAGTCCAAATTTCTCAAATCTTTCTTTAAAATTTTCATAATGTTGTCGAGCTAAAACCGTAGTTGGAACTAGTATCGCTACTTGTTTTCCGGAAATTGCTACTTTAAAAGCAGCTCTCATAGCGACTTCAGTTTTACCATATCCAGCATCACCAGCAACCAATCTGTCCATATTTTTTTCTGATGATAAATCTTCTAGTACTTCTTCTATTGCTTTCAGTTGATCTTCAGTTTCAATATGTGGAAATGTTTCAGCAAATTCTTTTTCTAATTCAGAATCACCTTCTATTATTAATCCTTTTGTTGTTTGGCGGATAGCGTTTAATTTTAGTAATTCTTTTACAACTTTTTCTATTTCTTTTCTTGCTTTTTTAACTCTTTTTTGCCAGTTACTTTTTTTTAAGTTATCTAATTTGACAGCATCTTTTATTCCTACGTACTTTTGAACTAAATCAAGTCGGTCAATGGGGACATATAATTTTGAATCTTTGTATTCCAGAATTAGATATTCTCGTTCGAGCTTTTCATTTTTGACTTTTCTTATACCAGAAAATTTTGCAATACCATATTTTTTGTGAACAACAATATCACCGATTTCAAAATCTTCTTCCGAAATAACCGGGACAGTTGGTATTTCTCTTTCTTTTTTTTCTTTTAATTGTTTTTCAGCTGGTATGCTAATAGTTTTTGATACATTTTTAATAATTTTTTGGTAATCAAATCCAGAGTTTGTGACATATTTGTGCCTGAGATCTAGATCAATTATTAACTCTCTTATTTCTCTTTCTTTTTTTACAAATTCTTCAATTGCCTTTTTTTTGTTAGTGATTAATAATTTTACATCATAATCTAAAATTGTTCCTTTGTATTTTTCACCAATCATTGTTTCATGTGTTATATTACCTATATATTCTTTTGCTGGTAAAAGCAAAGCTGTATCAATTTTTTTAATTGATCTTTGTGTTGATGGATCGAATTGTCTAATGTCTTCTATCATATTTCCAAACAGTTCAATTCTTATTGGAATTTCGTCTGGCCCAATATAATCAATTATTTCCCCTCTTATTGAAAATTGTCCACCTTCACGTACATTAAATACCCTTTCATAACCGAGTTGGGAAAACAAATGTTCTGGGGAATTAATTGTATCGCCCCTCTGAAAATTAAAGATATATTTTTTAAATTCTTCAGGTGGCATAACATATCTGGTCAAGGAATAAAGTGTGGCTACACCCTTTAGTTTTTTGTTTAAAGCAAGATAAAGAGCATAAATTCTATGTGATCTTATATACCATGAATTAGGAATATCCTCAAAAGGAAAAACATCATATGAAGGTATATGAAAATATCCGTTAATTTTACAATCTTTTTCTGTTGGAACGATAAGTATTTCATTGCCCATATTATCACTCTAACATTATTGGATTTCTGAAATCCATGCCAGATTTTCTATTGAGTTTATTAGGATAAAAGAACGTATAAATATTGCTAGCTAATATGTCAGTTTCGAATTGTTTAATATAAAGTTGAGGATTTATTTTCCAGTCCTTATCTTTATCTTTCAGGATTTTTTCTAGAATCTTTTTATAATTTGAGGCGGTACTGACAAATGGAATTTCAGTTTTTTTCTTAATGTTTGATAATAGCTCTTTTCCTTTTTTAGTGAAACCAAGAATTCTAAAATATTGAGGGCCAAAGGTATTTGAAAGTTCAATGAAATCTTTCTTCATATTTAAGATTGCATATAGAATTAGTCTTCGAATTCTTGAATAAGTAAATCTTTTTGATTTAACATTTTCTAGAAATTCTTGAATAGTACCAGACATATTAGCAGCTCTAATAAATCTAATGTCAAGCCCTTCTTTAAAACCATAGATCTTTTCCAAATCTTCTCTTTTTAAAGTTCTTAAATAAGGAATGACAAATTTTTCCATTGAATCTAAATAAATGGGACCTCTGCCTTCAGAAAATTCTTTAATTAAAATTTCTATATTTACTTTTGGCATTGAACTTGTATAATCAAGTTTGTTCTTTATGGCAAGTCTAATTGCAGAAGCAGATGAAATATTTCCTTTTAATTCAGTATCATTATAATTTGTTCCAATTCTTTTTATAGTATGATAATTTATATTGCTGCTTAATTTTAGTAATGAATGAATATATTCTATACCTAAAATATCATTAGATTTTTCAAGTTTTTCAATTATTTCTTCCTGTAAGTTTAAGAACTTTTTTAAAGCGTATTTTCTTGCATTTGGATATGAATACCCTTTTTTTAATTCTAATTTCATAAGTTCATCAAATTTTTTAGGTTGTTGATGAAGAATTTCGGCAATTGTATTTAAAAAATTTGTATCGTTACTTTCACTACCAAAAACAAAATCAGTCACACAGTTTAATTTATTTAAAATTGATACAGCACCGAAAGCAAATCCTCCAGCATCCTGTATAGCATAAACTGTAGGTAATTCAATAACTAAATCTATACCATTTCTTAAAGCCATTTCAGTTCTTGCAAATTTGTTTACTATTGCTGGTTCTCCGCGTTGACAAAAATTTCCACTCATTACTGCAACAATATAATCAGGGTTAACTAATTTTTTTGCTTGAAGAAGATGATATAAGTGCCCGTTGTGCATAGGGTTATATTCAACTATTAAACCCAGAACTTTCATTTTTCACCTCTAATTTCAATAAATAAAATTGAAGCGGAAATTACTAAAGAGAGGAAACTAATTAGAAAGACAATCGCAGAGACATACATAGCCTCAATTTTATTTCCATAAGTTCCGAATAGTTCGATACCTATCCATGTTGGACCAATAATAGTTAGCTTATATAATTGAAAAACGAATGAAATTATTGAAAATAAAAATGATAGTATGATTATAAATTTTGAACTAAATGAATTAATTTTTGAAATTGCGTATATGCCAAAGAAAAAACCAATTAAAGTGAATGAAATTGATATAATTAACATAGCATTTGTAAGATTCATTTGAACTCCCAAAAAGTCTTCAATGATTGGAGATAAATAATTGAAAGAAAAGTAGAATAATAATAATAAAAGACCAATAAAAGCAATGATTACACCGTAAACATATACAAGATATAATTGAAAATTTTTCATTATATCACCTCATTTTAGTTTTTCAAATATATTTTAACACACAAAAAGGGGCTCTATGCCCCTTGTTTTAGTAGTTAATATTTGGTGGGTGCGGCAGGGATTGAACCTGCGGCCTCTTCCGTGTGAAGGAAGCGCTCTCCCACTGAGCTACGCACCCATTCATGTAAGATATTAACATAAATATGTTTTGAAATCAAGATTTTGAGGTAAAATATATTATGATTATGAATATTATAAGAACAATAAATTAGGGTGTGAAATATGAAAAAATATTTTAATTTGTCTTTGCTTTTTGTTATTGTAATATTTATAATTTTTTTAATCTCACCGTATATCTTTAAATATCATAAATATTCACGAAAGACACTTCAAAAAGAAACTGATTATATATTCAATAATATTGAAAAGCTTCATATTGGGCAATATCTTAATGAAAATGAAAGTACATTCGAAAAAGCCCCATTAATTGAAAGTAGAATGAATAAATACACTTTTTACACATTTTTGTGGCAAGAGCTAAATAAGTATTTTCCGGAAGTATATATGGTCATTCCATATGAGTATAAGTCTACCAATCTGCTTCCGTTTACTACAAGATATTTAGATGATTCTTATGTTGTAATAAAAAGTTATTGTAAAATACCTGTTGGAGCTAAAATTAAAAAAATTAACGGAATAAACATTGAAAGATTATATAACGATTTTAGTTATGCAATTACAGGAGAAAATGAATATGTTAAAAAACATAATTTTACAATTTTTATTCTTCCAATATTGCCGGATTTTTTAAAAAGGAAAGAATTTGAAGTTTTGTACGAATTTGAAGGTAAAGAAAACGTTATAGAGCTAAATTCGATTACCTATGAAGAATATTTAAAAAATTTAACTCTTGTTCCTTTTGAATACAAAAAAATTAACAAACAAATAGGGATATTAAAAATAAATAATTTCAATGTTACTGGAAAATATTTTTTTGATATGCTTGAGCTGCTTGAATCTATTGCAAAAGATGAAACAGAGGTATTATTAATTGATATGCGTGGTTGTGAAGGATTAGTTAGAGATCTGAGTGGAATATACATGTTGTTATCATTTATAACCGATAAAACTTTTTACCTCTCCGATAAAATATTTTATTCTTATGGAAAAAGATTAATAACTTATGAAAAATATGGGTATGTTCAACCCAATCAGATCAATTTTGCGAATAAAAAATTGTATTTTATTTCGGATAAATCAATAGCGCACCCACTTCCAATGTTTGTTTTAAGTTTTGTTAAGAAATGGAAATTGGGTATAATTATTGGAGAGAAATCAACATACCCTGCAAACTTTTATGGAGCTTTGAAGGAGTTAAAAACTACTTGGACAAATATTAAAGTATTGGTTCCAACATGGTATTTTGAAAATTATAAGTATAACTTTGTTGAACCTGATATTTATTGTAAAGGTGATTATTTGAATTTAATCATGGAAACATACAAATAACAGATGTTACATATAAATAATATCATTTTATAAAATGTAATATGCTTGATTTATTTGTAAAAGTTATGGTATAATATTCACGTGCTACTATATTACTCCAGAAGAGGGGGGATTTTTGTGAAGAAAGTATTGGTATTTTTGGTAGTATTATTTGCTGTTGCATTATTTGCAGCAGATCCTAACGTATTAGTTGATGCAACTATAGGTGAACCAGACACACTTGACCCACACCTTGCATACGATACAGCAAGTGGAGAAGTTATCTATCAAGTATATGAGAACCTTATTCAATACAAAGGCTCAAGTGTTAGTGAATTTGAACCAAGGCTTGCAACAGAAGTTCCATCAGTTGAAAACGGTTTGATTAAAGATGGCGGAAAAACATACATCTTCCCAATCAGAAAAGGCGTTAAATTCCACAATGGAAATGATTTAACACCTGAAGATGTTGAATACAGTTTCGAAAGAGGACTTCTTTATAATCCAGCTGGTGGACCTGTATGGATGCTTTGGTATGCAATATTTGGAATTTGGGATGTAACAGAAATGGTTGAAGAAGTAGCAGGAAAACCATACGACGAGCTTTTCGATGAAAATGGAAACCCACTTCCAGAAGCAGAAGAAGTATTCAAGAAAGTATACGACATTGTTGACGCAGCAATTGAAGTTGACGGTGACAATGTTGTATTCCACTTATCAAGGCCATATTCTCCATTCCTCAACGTAATTGCACAGGGATCAAATTGGGGAGCAATTCTCGATAAAGAATGGTGTATTGAACAAGGACTCTGGGATGGTCAACCAACAACATGGTGGAAATGGCATGACCAACAAAAAGAAGAATCACCACTTTACCAAAATGCAATGGGAACAGGTCCATACAAATTCGTAGAATGGGATAGAACACAACAAAAAGTTATTCTTGAAGCAAATGAAAATTACTGGAGAGAACCAGCAAAGATAAAGAAAGTAATCATCTGGGGAGTAGACGAATTCTCCACAAGGAAAGCAATGCTTGAAAAAGGAGACGCAGACATTGCATACATTCCAACACAATACCTTGATCAAGTAAGAGGAAATCCAGATATTGAAATTATTGAAGGACTTTCTTCCATTTCAGCAAATGTTCTTTTATTCAACTGGAGTATAAGAGAAGACAGCAAATACATAGGAAGCGGAAAACTTGATGGAAACGGAATCCCAGTAGACTTCTTCAGTGATGTACACGTAAGAAGAGCAATAGCACATGTTATCAACTATGATGCCCTTATAAATGATGTATTAAAAGGATTTGGAAAGAGAGTTCCAACAGCATTACCAGAAGGATTACTTGGATTTGATCCATCACTTCCACTTTACGACTTCAACTTGTTCAAAGCAAGACAAGAACTCATGCAAGCATGGGGCGGAGAAGCATGGGAAAAAGGTTTCAAATTCTCCGTTGCATATAACCTTGGTAACGAAGCAAGACAAAGAACAGCTGAAATGGTAAAAATGTATCTTGAAATGCTTTCACCAAAAATCAAGATTGATGTTGTAGGGCTTCAATGGCCAACATTCCTTGATGCAACCAAACGTGGAGAACTTCCAATATTTATTCTCGGATGGCTTGCAGACTTCCCAGACCCAGATAACTTCATTTTCACATTCTATGATTCAAAAGGTGACTACAGCTCCAGACAAGGTGCAAACTTCAGGAAATTTGTAAGCACTCCAATGGACGAACTTGGCGGTAAGAGCCTTGACGACATTATTGAAGAAGCAGCAGCAGAAGTTGATCCACAAAAACGTTTGGAACTCTATAAACAAGCACAAGATTTCATTGTTAAATACGTAATTAGTGTTCCACTTTATCAACCAGTTGGAGTACGCGTACACAGATCATGGCTCAAAGGTTGGTACCACAACCCAATGAGACCAGGTGACGATTACTACGCATACTGGTTCGAAGGTAAAGAATAATAATAATAACTTTAAGTGTTTAACAAAATTAGCGGCCCCTGGTGG
Source organism: Thermosipho sp. (in: thermotogales) (assembly GCA_017656345.1). GTDB lineage: Bacteria > Thermotogota > Thermotogae > Thermotogales > Fervidobacteriaceae > Thermosipho_A. Next base: position 57,487 of record JACDNZ010000001.1, read on the forward strand.
GCCGCTTTATTTATGTTATACTTATCTAACGAGGGGAGGTAATAACTTGCCATATGATGGATTTGTAATGAATACTTTTTTAGACAATGTATCTCGAACATTACAAGGATCAATTTTGAGAAATGTTTATTATAAGAAAAATGTTTTTTATTTTAGTTTTCAAAATAGAGATCTAAAAATATCTTTAAATCCAAATTATTCATATATAACTTTTGAAAAAAGAAATATTCCAAATGATACAAAAAGTCATTATTTTTTAGAATATTTAAGGAGTAGAATAAGAAATTCGAAAGTGAATTTGGTTAAGCAATTTGGTCTAGAAAGAACAGTGAAATTTGAGATTGAAAAAAACGATGAGATTGGGACAAAACACATTTATGATATATATATTGATATTATGGGGAAACATTCTAATATAATTATTGTGGAAAATGGGAAGATATTAGATGCTTATAAAAGAATAAAAACGAGATATAGAAATATTTTACCAGGAGAGGATTTTAAGTTATATGTTTCAAATAAAATTAATCCACTTACCGAATTAGAAAAACTATTTGAATTTTCAAATAATTTTGAAGGAAAAATTAGTGAGTTTATTTATAAGAACATTCAGGGGTTTTCAAAAATAACAGCACGTGAAGTTATATTTAGAGCTGGTATTGAAGACGAAAAATTTGAAAAAGTTCATTTAGAAATAATCAAGCCGGTTATAAAGGATTTAATTAGTGAGTTTTTAAAAAAACACTTATACATTTATTATGAAAAAAATAAACCATATGAGTTATCAGCATTTTTGTTAAAACACTTGGGACTTGACTACCAAATATATGAAGAAATTGATAAAGCAATAATAGAATTTTTTGAGTGGCATGAACAAAGGAGTTTTATAATTCAGAAAAAAAAGAATCTTGAGAATGTTATAGTAAAAAATATATCTAAAATCGAAAATACTCTTGCAAAAATCAACAATGAGTTAGAAAAGACAAAAGATTATGATAAATATAGAAAATGGGGTGAGCTGCTCAAAGCGTATTTTTATGAAATAGATACAAATCTTGACTTGGTTGAACTTGTTGATTGGGAAACTGGTGAAAAAGTTGAAATTCCTTTGGAAAGCGGGAAATCTCCAATTGAAATTGCAAATAAATATTTTAAGATGTACAATAAATTAAAAACAAAAATAAAAGGGCTAATTGAAAGAAAAAAAATATTGGAAAGAGAATTAGATTATTTATATCAGTTGTGGTATACGTTAAATGATAGTGAAAAAGAATTTGAAATAAATGAAATTCAAAGCGAAATGATAGAAATCGGTTTAATTAAAGAGAAAAAAAAGAAAATACAAACTAGAAAATCAGAACCAAGAAAAGTTATATATAATGGATACACAATTATTATTGGTAAAAACAATAAACAGAATGATGAATTAGTTAGAAATTCATCAGATGATGATTTATGGTTCCATGCACATGAAATGCCAGGTGCTCATGTGGTTATCAAAAATAATAAAAATTTAGTTGATGAGGATACAATTATATTTGCTGCACAGCTTGCAGCCGGTTACAGTAAAGGAAAAAATTCTTCCAAAGTTCCTGTCGACTATACGAAAATAAAATATGTTAGAAAAACTAAAGGATTGAAACCAGGAATGGTCTTATATAGTAATTATAAAACTTTGTATGTTAACCCCAGGAGGTTAGAAAATGTTTAAGGTTGTTTCTGAATTTGAAGCATCTGGTGATCAGCCAAAAGCAATTAAGGAATTAGTTGAAGGGATATTAGAGAAAAATTTTAGAGTCCAAACTTTACTAGGGGTTACGGGAAGTGGTAAAACATTTACAATGGCGAAGGTAATAGAAAAAGTTCAAAAACCTACTTTAGTAATTTCGCCAAATAAAACTTTGGCAGCGCAATTATATGCTGAATTTAAAAGTTTTTTCCCAGAAAATAAAGTTGAATTTTTTGTAAGTTATTATGATTATTATCAACCAGAAGCTTATATACCTACCAAAGATTTATATATTGAAAAAAACGCAGATATAAATGATGTAATTGCAAGGATGAGAATGAGTGCAATAAAATCAATAATGACTAGAAATGATGTGATTGTAATTGCAAGTGTTTCGGCGATATATAATTGCGGAGATCCTAAAGATTTTGATGAATTAAACTTTACAGTAAGTATTGGTGAACAAATAAAGATTGGTGATTTAACCAAACATCTTGCAAAGATTGGTTATGAGAGAAAAGAGGATATTTCATTAACTGGTAGTTTTAGAATTAGAGGTGATGTTATTGAAATATATCCAACATATCAAGATGAAGGGATACGTATAGAATTATTTGGAAATGAAGTAGAAAGTATCTATATATTTGATCCAATGAACAGAAAAATATTAGAGAAACTTGATAGAATAGTAATTTATCCAACTAAAGAATTTATAACAACAGAGGAAAAAATTAGAAATGCAGTGAATGAAATTATGAAAGAATTGGATGAACAGATTAGATATTTTAAGAGTAAAGGTAAATTACTTGAGGCGGAGAGAATTAGACAACGAACACTTAATGATCTAGAATTATTAACAGCTTTAGGTTATTGTACTGGGATAGAAAATTATTCCAGACATTTCGACGGAAGAAAACCAGGTGAACCTCCATATACATTATTAGATTACTTTAGAAACGACTATTTGGTGATTATTGATGAATCCCATATAACGGTTCCTCAACTTAGAGCAATGTATAATGGCGATTATTCGAGAAAAAAGAATTTAGTTGAGTATGGTTTTAGATTACCTTGTGCATTTGATAATAGACCTTTAAAATTTGAAGAATTTTGGCAAAAAGTTCCACAGGTAATTTTTGTTTCAGCAACTCCGGGAGAATTTGAAATAAGAAATTCGGAGAGAATCGTGGAACAAATAATAAGGCCAACTGGATTAGTTGATCCTGAAGTAGAAGTAAGACCAACAAGGAATCAAATAGATGATTTAGTAAACGAAATAATTAAAGTAAAGAAACGTGGAGAGAGAGCGATTGTAACGGTTTTAACTAAGAAGATGGCAGAAAGATTATCTGAACATTTAATTGAGATTGGTATTAATTCTCTTTATATTCATTCAGAACTTGATACGATTGAGAGGGTAGAAGTTCTAAAAAAGTTAAGAAGAGGCGATGTAGATGTAGTTGTTGGTGTAAATTTATTAAGGGAAGGTTTGGATTTACCTGAAGTTTCGCTGGTCGCTATTCTTGATTCTGATACTGAAGGTTTTCTAAGAAGTGAAACTACATTAATTCAAATTATTGGTCGAGTTGCAAGAAATGAAAATGGAAAAGTGTTGATGTATGCAGATAAAATAACTCCCGCAATGAAAAGAGCTATTGAGGAAACAAATAGAAGAAGAAAGTTACAAATTGAATATAATAAAAAATATGGGATAAAACCACAAACAATTATTAAACCTTTAAATGTTGAGATTTTCAAACCATTCATGGAAGAAGAGAAAGAATTTAAGGAGGAACTTCAAAATGTGTTATCTTTGAAAGAAACATTGTCAATGGAAGAGTATATTGCGGTACTTGAAGAAGAAATGTATAAAGCTGCTTCAGAACTGAGATATGAGGATGCAGCAAGGCTTAGAGATGAATTGTTTGAAGTCAGAGAAAAATTAAAAAAATTTGCAAAAAATAAAGCTGCTAAAAAATAGCAGCTTTACTGGATTTACTTTAATTGCATTACAAATTGTTGGATTTTTTCATTTGGTTATAGATGATATTCAATTTTGTTTGTAAGTTTTCAAGTGAAGAGCTGTTGTCAATGATTATACCTTCAGGAATAATGTCGTTTTGTAGTTTAAGTATATTTTCAACTTCGGTTTTAGAAAGTCCACGACTTGTCAATCTTTGAAAGATTATCTCTTTAGCTGCAGTAACAGTAATAGTCAAATCACAGATTATTCCCAATCTTCTTTTAATTGCTGCTTCAATGACATAATTTAAGTTTTTGGTTATCCTTTCGTTCAAGACTTTTTTCATTTCCGGATGTAGAATATTTTCTAATATTCTTAATTTTTCTTCATTATTAAAAACAATATTTGCTATTTCTTTTCTGTTTGCAGTGCCAAAAATATTGTATATTTCATATTTCTTTTTTTCAAATACTTCATGACCAATATCGTCCATACTAATGTATTCGAACCCTTTATTTTTGAAATAATATGCAACGGTTGTTTTTCCAGTACCTATTTTCCCAGTTATACAGAGAAGAAAGCTCAAAATATCTTCACTCCTAGTTCGTTTAAGTCAAATTTGTTTTTTTCTTCAATAGTTAAAAATCTAAGGCTCAGATCTTCATCAATTGAAGAGATTTGTTTGGAAAATTTTGATAATTTTTCTTCCATATCTGTTTCGGTATTTAAGATGACAGTTATTAAATTATCGGATTTATATATCTCAACAGGTTTAAATAGTTCTTTTATAATTTCAATAATTTTTTCCATTATAGTTCAATCCTTTCTTGTTTTTGATTACCTATATTGTATTCCTCAAATCCAGGTCTTCCCATTAATGCGTAGGTTATTTTTTTGCCAAGTTCAACACCTGGTTGATCGTATGGATTAATATTAAAGAGTTCACCAGCAATTGCGGTAGCTAATTCGTAATACATAATAAATTGTCCGACGTTAAATTCATCAATTTTTGGGAATATTACTTTTAAAGATGGTTTCCCATGTTTTAATAAAGCAGATTCAGTACCAATAAGTTCACTATTTAGAAGTTGAGAAAGTGTTTTTCCTTGTAAATAATTTAAAGATTTTTCATTGTGAACTTGTGGGATTTTAATATTTCTATCAAAACATTCTGTTTTTAAAAAAGTAATAATTTTGTCATCAGGACCTTCATTATAAAGCTGTATTTGAGAATGTTGATCAGTTGCCCCAAGTGCTTTTACAGGAGTTTGACCAACATTGATTTTTTGATTATCTTTTGAATATGCTTTTCCTAGACTTTCTGCCCATAATTGACGATACCAATCTGCTAAGTAATATAGTTTATTTGAATAAGCCATCATAACTGAAATATTTCTGCCTTTTTGGTAATAAAGATAATGCGTAAGAGCGATTAAAGCAGAAGGATTATTCCAAATATCTTCTTTAATAGTTCTTTCGAAAGCGTATCTGGCACCTTCATACAACTTTTCAATATTAATACCAGCGGCAAATGCAGATAAAAGACCTACAGGAGTTAGAACGCTAAATCTTCCACCGACATTTTCAGGAATTTCCAAAGTTTTAATATTTTCCTCATTGGCAATTTTTCTTAAGACACCATTTTTTGGATCGGTTGTAAAAATTAAATGTTCTTTTGGATTAAGGCCATAAGTTTCAATTATTCCTCTAACAACAAGATAATTTGCCATTGCTTCAGCAGTACTTCCTGATTTTGAAATAACGTTAAATATTGTTCTTTTGATATCTATAGAATCAAGAATTGCAGCAACGTAGTCAGGATCAACGTTATCAATAACAAAAATTCTTAAATGGCCATTTCGTTCTTCTTTAGAAAGGAAATTCCAGTTTAAAGGTTTTAAAGTGTTTTGAAGAGCAATATTACCTAGAGCAGATCCTCCGATACCAACTATTACAAAGTTATCAAAATCTTTTAGAAAATTCTTAATGTTAAATACAGAATCAAGCCATTTATTGGTGAATAAAATTTCAACAAAACCTGGCTTATTCTCATTAATGTCTTTTAAAATATTTTTTATTTTTGAAGAGTTTTGTTCAATTTCATCTTTGGTTATACCATTTGGAATATCTGAATTAAAGATGTTTGTGAAGTCAAACTTTAACATTGAGAATTCCTCCTTATAATTCAATGAGTGAGATTATGTTTTCTCCCTCTAAGAATTTTCTTGGGTTTAGGTAAGTGAGTTCAATTAAGAATACCATTGCAACAACTTCACCGCCAGCTTTTTCGATTAATTTTTTCATTGCTTTAGCAGTACCTCCGGTTGCTAGCACATCGTCGAAAATGATAACTTTTTGCCCCTTTTCAATTGCATCTATATGCATTTGAAGTTCAGCTGTTCCATATTCTAAAGAATAACTTTCGGAAATAACCTTGTATGGTAATTTTCCGGGTTTTCTTACTGGAATAAAACCTTTGTTTAACTTATAAGAAAGTGCTCCACTGAAAATAAAACCTCTTGCTTCAGGTGCTATTATTAAATCAAAATCTAAATTATCCAATTTTTTAGACAATTCATCAATAGCAAACTTAAAAGCTTCTGGATTTTTTAGAAGGGGAGTAATATCTCTGAATATGATTCCTTTTTCAGGAAAATCTGGAATATCTCTAATATAGTCTCTTAAATTCACAGCACACACCTCCAATTATTTAATTCCGATTCCAACAGGTATTCCTCTCTGAATTTCACCATCTTGATTAACCACTTTGTTATTAACTACCATTGCACTTGATCCACCACCGTCAAGCATCATTGCAGAAACGTATCCTTTGTTCAAAAGGAATTCAACAGCCATATCATAATTCATTCCAGGTGAATTATTATACCCTTCAATTACTATAAAATCAACTTTATTGTCTTTTGTTATAGCAATAATTGTTCTAGTAGTTTTTGAAAAAGCCAGTCCATTTCCATAACTTAATTTCTCTACATCGCTATCTTCAATTGGTTGACCATTTTCAATCAAAAATGGGCCAGCGGCAATTGCATGTTTTATAGGTAGCTCAAAATTTGAGTTAAGATTGAATGTTACTTTAGTTCCTACATCAATGTTTATTAAATATTTTTCGTATTTTTTGTTAATTGCTAAGATATAAGAATCATCTGGAACTTTCTCAAAATATTCTCTTGCAACGATCCAGTTGTTCTGAATGAGAAAGTATATCTTATCTGAATCAAAAGGAATTTTTAAACCATATTCACTAGTATACAAAAGAACTTCACCTTTAGCATTAGTGTTTACGCCTTTTACCAAAAACAATAAGTCACCTATGTTTACATATAATTCTACAAGAATTCTTTTAATGAAAACATCATTAGTGTCTGTTATTATAAATGCAGGTCTTAGACCAAATTTGTCAGAAAGAAGCTTTCCATCGATAATAACAAGATCAATTGGGATATTTGAAGATGGATCAAAATAATTTGCATTTATTCCGGCAATAAAATTGTAATGTTGAAGCATTTCACGTAAATCCTCTCTTGTGCCTATACCTTTTGAAGAAATTAAGGGCTTGATTTCTACTTTTTTAGGATCAATGTGTAAATAGTTTACTAGGAATTTTTGATTATTATAATTTTCAATCTTTCGTTCCCAAACAAGTCCATCTTTGATTGTTTGTTTTTCTTCTTCTGTAAATTTTATTTCAATGTCAACTGTCCTTTTTTTGATTGAGATAATTGGAACTGGTTTTAACATATCTCCTGAAATAAGAATTTCAAAAGCATTGAAGGATTTTTCAATACTGACTTTACCGAATACCAAAGGTTCCCCGGTTATTGGTGATAGTAAAACATGTAAGGTTTTATCAATAACTTGGGATTTGATTAAGTCTAACGTTATTTCGCTGGTGAAAACTAAACTGAGATTATTATTTTTATAATCAACTCTTATCAGTTCTGGTAGTTTATCGTAATAGATTTTTGCTCCACTTTCAAGTGTTGTTTCTTGTAAATTAAAATATTCTTTTAGAAATTTGGAATTTATATAGAGTTTTCTGTTTTCAACTTTATATGCATTTTGAAAAGTTTTTTCAAAATTTAAGGTTATATTTCCATTTTTTCCGATAAAGAGGTCGTTATTTTTTGCCATAAATAATTTTTCATTTAATACATAACTAAAGCCTAGGTCTTTTAAAATTTTTTCGTCTAACCATTCATCAGAAAAATAAAACGCTTTATAATTATAAATTAATGTATTGGAAAGTAATGAAATAGATAAAAATATGATTATAAATATTATCAATCTTTTCAAGAGATTTAAACACCTCACTTGACTGTATCAATTATTATATTTGGGCTTTCAATAGGTGTATCTGCAATGAAATACGCTTCGTTAAGTAATTTTAGAGCTGTTTCAACATCACTTTTGTTACTAACATGTAATTCAACAATGGGTTCACCGTTTTTAACGGTATCACCAAGTTTTTTTAGGATTTTGAAACCTACAGAGTGATCAATTATATCATCTTTTTTAGTCCTTCCTGCTCCTAGGTAGTTACAAGCTATTCCAACTTTTTCCGTATCAATTTTTGTAATGAAACCATCTTTGCTTGCTTTAAAATATAATTTTTTAGTTGAAATTGGTAAAATTTGCTCAGGTGAATCAATAACATCTGGATTACCTTCCTGGGCAATTATAAGATCTCTAAATTTTTCCAATGCTTTTCCAGAATTCAATGTATTCAGTACTTTTTCTTTACATTCATCAAAACTACCAATTTCAGCAAGATAACACATCCATGTAGCCAAAGTGACACATAATTCGACAAATTTGCTATCACCATGTCCTTTTAAAGTATTAATTGCTTCAAGCACTTCCAAAGAATTTCCGACATATATTCCTAATGGTTCATCCATATTTGTTAAAACTGCTACGGCATGTTTATTATGTGATTTGGCAATTCCAACCATAGCTTTAGCTAGTTCTCTAGCATCATTAATAGTTTTCATAAAAGCACCGCTACCAACTTTAACATCTAACACAAAAGCATCTGCTCCACCAGCAAGTTTTTTACTCATAATACTTGAAGCAATTAATGAAATTTCATCAACCGTAGCAGTTGCATCTCTCAAAGCATAGAGTTTTTTGTCTGCAGGTGCTAAGTTTGCTGTTTGACCAACAATTGCTATTCCGTATTTATTGACATTTTCGAAAAATTTTTCAAGTGTTAAACTTGTTTTAAATCCAGGAATTGACTCTAATTTATCAATAGTACCTCCTGTATGTCCAAGCGCCCTCCCGGACATTTTGGCCACGGGAATGCCAAGTGAAGCGACTATTGGAGCAACCACAAGAGTTGTTTTATCGCCAACACCACCTGTCGAATGTTTATCGACTTTTTTTCCGTTAATGGGTGACAAATCAATCATGTCACCTGAGCGAGCCATAATATCTGTTAAATTTGCTCTTTCTTCTGCATCCAAATGTTTAAAATAAATTGCCATTAGTAATGCCGATATTTGATAATCAGGTATTTCGCCTTTAACATATCCCATTATCATATATTCAATTTCCTCACGTGTTAGTTTTTCTCCGTTTCTCTTTTTCATTATAATGTCATAAGGTCTCATCGATTTTTTCCTCCTTGTTTACTGGTAATATTACTTTAAATGTAGTTCCAATACCTTCTTTGCTTGAAAACTCTATTGAACCATTATGTTTCTCAACAATTGTTTTTACAATTGACAATCCTAATCCTGTACCTCCCATTCTCCTACTTCTTGCTTTGTCTACTCTATAAAACCTTTCAAATAGTCTTTTTTGCGCATCTTCAGGGATTCCTACTCCGGTATCTTTTACCTGGAATACAATATTTTTTTCATCTTTGTATGCTTCAACTTTTACGTGTTTTTTACCTTTTTCTTTTAATGAAGTATATTTTATTGCATTGTCAACTAAATTTAATGCCATCTGGATAAGCCTATCTTTATCACCAATCATATACAATTCATCAGGATATACAAATTCAACTTCTACCCCATAGTCTTCAGCAAGTGGTTCGATAATATGTCTAACATGTTCGAGCACATCAGTGAAATTAATTTCTTCAAAAACAAATTGAGAGTTACCTGATTCAAGCTTTTCCAAATCAAGTAAATCATTTATTAACCGAGTCATTCTAGCTGCTTCAGATTCAATTATTCGTAAAAACTTTCTTACTAAATCTTTATTTGATAGATCATCCTCTAACAATGCTTCTGCATAACCGTGTATAGAAGTTAAAGGTGTTCTTAATTCATGAGAAACATTTGATATAAATTCTTTACGCATTTTTTCTAGAGTTCTCTCATTAGTTACATCATGCAAAATAATTATATATCTTTCATTATTTTCTTCAAGTGTAACAGGCATAATTTTAACTTCATAAAATCTTTTTTCGCCGTTGATAAAGGTAGTAATTTCGCCAGAATTTAATTTTTTTGTTTTTGTTGCTTCTTCAAACATTTGATTGACATAGTATTCTTCAAAGACTTCGTAAATTTTTCTCCCTTCAACTCCTGGACGAGTTATTTCACGAGCTGCAATATTCGCAAAAGTTATAGTGCCATCAGTTTTTGTGATGATTATTGGTTCAATTATGTTATTTAAGATTGTTAGCTGATTTCTCATAGAGAGTTCTAATTCATAATTTCTTTCTTGAAGTTCTTTGATTTTTTTTCGTACTTTCTCAGAAATATATAGAGGAGGCGACTCAGGATCCTCCCCTATAATTTCTGCAATTTTTCTTATTGAATTATTTAATAAACGATTTTTGTTCGTGCATTTTTTAAAAAAGTAAGTAAAAATAATTAATGACAGGGTAAGAATAGTTGTTAAAACATAGAACATTAATTATTCTTCCTTTCCTGGATCTCTGAACTTGTACCCTTTACCCCTAACGGTTACAATATATTTTGGATTTGAAGGATCTTCTTCGATTTTTGTTCTTAACCTTCTTATATGAACATCAACAGTTCTAGTATCTCCGAAATAGTCATATCCCCAAAGTTTATCGAGTAAAACGTTTCTGGAGAAAACTTTTCCTTCGTTTTCGGCTAAGAATCTTAATAGATCAAATTCAAGAGGAGTAAGATTTACTTTCTTCCCTTTAATTTTAACTTCATATTTATCCACGTCAATTTCTAAATCTTTTGCAACAATTCTTTTTGGTTTTTCTTCTTTTACTTGAGCAGACATTTGCATTCTTCTAAATACTGCTTTGATTCTTGCAAGAAGTTCTCTTATACTAAACGGTTTGGTAATGTAATCATCAGCACCAAGTTCTAAACCGAGGACCTTGTCAAATTCCTCGCCTTTGGCGCTCAAGAATATGACTGGAGTAAGTTTATACTTTTCCTGGCTTCTAACGTTCCTAACAAAATCAAAGCCGTCCATGCCAGGAAGCATGATGTCAACTAAAAACATATCAACATCTTTGTCTTTTATTTCTTCTAAAGCTTTCTCAGCATCTTCAACTGGAATGACTTCGTATCCCTCTTTTTCGAGGGTAAAGCTTATAAGCTCAAGAATTTCAGGCTGATCATCAATAACCATAATACGCCTTTTCGCCATAAAAGGGCCTCCTCTCAAATAAATTATCTAAAATGTTAAATGAGATCTTCTTGAAACATTATATCATATTTTTTAACAAAATGGAAATACTTGGTCATAGTTTTGGAACAATTAAAATGTAAAATAATAATTAAGAGTTTAAGCAAAGGAGGGGTATTATGTTTTTATATTTTATTCCACCGATATTAGCAATTTTACTTGCATTCTTAAATTTTTATATCGTAACCAGGAAACCAGAAGGTACAGAAAAAATGAGAGAAATTTCTTTAGCGATTAGAAAAGGGGCTGATGCATTTATTTCACATGAGTATTCTGTCGTTTTTAAATTAGCTATTCCAATTGCAATAATTTTAGGCATTCTTACAGCTTGGTATGTTGGAATATCTTTTTTAATCGGTGCTGTGATGAGTTCATTGGCTGGATACATTGGGATGAAAATTGCTACAAGAGCAAACGTTAGAGTTTCAAATGCTGCAAGAGAAACAAAAAATATTGATAAAACTTTAAAGATAGCTTTTCAAGGCGGTTCAGTTATGGGGCTTTCAGTTGGAGGTTTTGCTTTATTAGGTCTTGTGATTGTTTTCACAGTTTTTGGTTATCAATTGAAACCAGAAAATTTGATTATTGTAAAAAATGCTTTAGGAATCAACTTTATACCCTTTGCTATGACAGTTTCTGGTTATTCATTAGGTTGTTCGATTATTGCCATGTTTGATAGAGTTGGTGGAGGAGTTTTTACAAAAGCAGCTGATATGGCAGCAGACCTTGTTGGTAAAACTGAATTGAAATTACCGGAAGATGATCCACGAAATCCTGCTACAATTGCTGATAATGTTGGAGATAACGTAGGAGATGTTGCGGGATTAGGAGCTGATTTATTAGAAAGCTATATTGGTTCAATTTTATCAGCTATTGTATTAGCATCATATATATTTGCTCTTACCGGCAATCGTTTTTATTTTACTGTTAAGAAATTAATATTTTATCCTCTTTCATATACAATGATAGGTCTTTTGTCTAGTATTGTTGGAATTTATTTTGTTATATTAAAAAAGGGAGCAGGAAAGCCTCATAGAGATTTAAATATTGCACTGTTTACTTCGGCAATTTTAAGTATTACAGGAAATTTTGTATTCACTTATTTTTACCTTGGTGATACACCAAATTTGGAGAGTTTTGGTTTTAAATTTGGCCCACTTTCACCTTTCTTTTCTTCGATTTTAGGGGTTTTTGCTGGAATCATGATAGGACTTCTTGCAGAATATTACACTTCAGACGAATTTAGTCCTACAAAAATATTAAGTCAAAAATCAAGGCAAGGTACGGCAATTGTTATTAGTGGTGGTATGGCTCTTGGAATGAAAAGTGTTTTTCTACCTTCGCTGTTCCTATTTTTGGCAATAATACTTGCAGATTATTTTTCAGGTTTATATGGAGTTGCAATGGCATCAATAGGTATGCTTTCATTTGTAGCAACTTCTGTTTCTGTTGACTCATATGGGCCAATTGCGGATAATGCTGGTGGAATCAGTGAAATGGCTGAGCTGGAACCTGAAGTGAGGCAAATAACAGATGAATTAGATATGGTAGGAAACACAACAGCAGCAATTGGAAAAGGTTTTGCAATTGGTTCTGCTGCTTTAGCTGCATTATCTTTGTTTGCTTCATTTATTTTTTCACAAACCTCACCTGGTGAAACTTTAAATAATGTATTTGAGATGCTTAAGCTAAATATTGTTAATGCTAAAACCTTATCTGGAGCAATAATTGGTGCAGCTTTGCCCTTTATGTTTAGTGGAGTTTTAATAGAGTCTGTTGTAAAAACGGCAGCTATCATGGTTGATGAGATAAGACGCCAAGTAAAAGAGATGCCCGGGATTTTGGATGGTACTGTTAAACCAGATTATGAAAGTTGTGTAAAAATTAGTGCTTCAGGTGCAATTAAAGAAATGACTACTCCAATTATAATTGCCATAGCTACTCCAGTGATTTCTGGGTTCTTATTTGGAACAGAATTTGTGGGAGGAGTTTTAGTTGGAACAACTTTAAGTGGTATAATGCTTGCATTGTATACTGCAAATGCCGGTGGTGCTTGGGATAATGCTAAAAAGCATTTAGAACAAGGTAAATTGGAAGGTCTTACAAAGGGTTCACCAGAACATAGTGCATTAGTAATTGGGGACACGGTTGGTGATCCATTAAAAGATACAGTAGGACCAAGTTTGGACATTTTGATTAAAATAATGTCTGTGGTATCATTAATATTAGCACCACTATTTTTAGCTTATCATTTATTCTAGGAGGTATAATGCGCTTTATAATTGGAAAGTACGTTCCAGAAAATTCATTTATTCATTCATTAGATCCAAGATCCAAAATTATTGGAACATTTATTTTAATAACTTCAATTTTATTGGTAACAAATTTATGGGGATATCTTATCCCCTTTTTTCTCTTTTTAGGTCTTGTTTTATTATCTAAAATCAATATTAAAATTTATTTGAATTCCGTTAAAAATTTATGGTTTTTAATTATGTTTGCAAGTGTTGTTCAATTTTTTGTCAGCGGAGTTCAAATGGCATTTTATATAGCATTGAGACTTTTATTTGTAGTTATATTTGCTTCTATTTTAACTTTTACTACTCCTCCTTTGTTAATAGCAAAAGGTCTTTCAGAAATGATGAAATGGTTTGGTATAAAAGAAAGATATAGAGAAGATTTTAGTATGATAATGACAATATCAATTCGTTTTATTCCTGTTTTGTTTGATGAAATAGATAGAATTACTAAAGCACAAATAGCCAGAGGTGCAAAGTTTGACCAGCCAGGATTACGATACAAAATTAAAGGGTTAGTTGTAATTGTAATTCCATTGCTTGTTTCGACTTTAAGAAAAGCTGAGGAAATTTCTATAGCATTGCAAGCAAGAAAATATGGTATTGGTAAAAGAACGAGTTATTATGTTTTAAAGTGGAAAAAAGAGGATACATATTTTGTTTTGTTAACTGTTTTTACTTTAGTTTTGGTTATTCTTTGGGGGTGAGATATATGCTTTTTACTTTAACAATGAATCCTTGTTTGGATAGGTATGTTTATATAGATAAATTACTTCCTGATGATACTATACGTGCGAAGAAAGTAGAAGATTATCCAGCGGGAAAAGGAATAGATGTATCAAGGGTAATAAAAGAACTTGGAGGAATTTCGATTGCAATATCACTTTTAGGAGGAGATGTTGGGAGAAAGATAGAAGAGATGCTTGACAAAGAAGGAGTTTTGTATAGCACAATTAGAGTAGAACAAGAGACAAGGACAAATATAATTTTAGAATCCAAAGATAATCAATATAGGATAAGTATGCCAGGAGTGAGGATAGCAAAAAGAAAGCTAGATAGTGTTTTTGAAATCTTAGAAGCCCTTGTTAGAGAAAAAGATACTATAGTTATTTCAGGAAGTTTACCAAGAGGAGTAAGTGCAGATGTATATTATGAGATTATTATGTTGTTAAAAAAGAAACAAATTAAGGTATATTTTGATTCCGATGGAGAAAAATTAAAAATTGGAATTAAAGCGTCACCAGATGTAATTAAACCGAACAAATATGAATTTTCAAGGTTAATTGGAATTGAGATAGATAATTTAGATTATAAAAGTTTGGTTATCGAAGGAAGAAAAATTATAAGAAAGTATAAGATAAAGGAAATTTTGTTAACATTGGGTTCGAAAGGCTCATTATTAATAACTGATGATGAAGCTTATTATGCTTATCCATTAAATGTTCCAGTGAAAAGTGCAGTTGGTGCTGGAGATTCATTTCTTGCAGCTTATGTTTTGAAAAGATATGAAGGAGAAGATTTATTTGAATCATTTAAATGGGCAAATGCAGCTGGTAATGCAGCTGTTATGACTCCTGGAACTAAATTATGTCGCAAAGAGGATGTTGAGGAATTACTGAATAAAATCCAAATAATAAGTATTAATGAGTAAATAAAGCATATTTGATTTTTTGGTTTAAAAAATGTTCACTTAACCAACATATAGTGTCATATAATGTTGAATAAAAATCACGGGGGTTGAAGTTTAATTCTTTTTCTGCCTTTTTATGAGAAAATTCGATTTTTCTTGAAAGTGTGTGAATAGAATATGGTGTAAATAAAGGTTTTTTTCCTAATATCGAGCTTATAACTAAATTAAAGATAGAAGCAATTAAAGCAGTATTTTTATCGATGATTTTTAATTTAGTTTTTTTCCCTGTAATTTGATCTAGGATTTCGAAAATTTTTGAGATTTTAATCGTTTTATTACTTATTATATAAAATTCTCCTTTTTTCCCTTTGTCTAATGCTTTAATTAAAATGTCAGCAACATCTCTAACATCTACAAAATCGAATTCGCCTTCAACGATTAATTTAATTTTATTCTTTAAGTAATTTAGGAATAACTTTCCCATCTCAGAAGGTTTGTAATCGTAAGGTCCGATAATACCAGTTGGGCATATAGTTGTAACATTTAATCCAGCTTTTGAGGCATTAAGAATTTCTAGTGCGGCTTTTGCTTTTGATTTTCCATAAATTCCACTTGTGAGTTTTGGATCAATAGTTGTATTTTCATCAATAATCCCTCCAACTTTAGGTTCAGCAAATGCATGAACAGAACTAACATAAACAAGTTTTTTATTGTATTTTTTTGCAATTTTTATGATGTTTTTTGTCCCATTAACGTTTACTTCTTCTATATATCTTTTTTTCCACGGAAGTATGGAAATTATAGCTGCTAAATGAAAAATAACGTCTGCATTTTTAGAGATACTTTCTAATT
Organism: Thermosipho sp. (in: thermotogales); assembly: GCA_017656345.1. Taxonomy (GTDB): domain Bacteria; phylum Thermotogota; class Thermotogae; order Thermotogales; family Fervidobacteriaceae; genus Thermosipho_A. The sequence goes on from JACDNZ010000001.1 coordinate 73,611, forward strand.
TTTTATAATCTCGAATATCACCTTTAATTATGGGAACGTTAAGATCTTCTAAACTTTCACAGTTATCTGCAGGGTGAGTAAAAACAACAACTTTTTCACCTAGATTAACGAGTTTACGTGTTAGAACATTTCCAAGGTGACCTGTTCCACCGGTAATTAATATCATATTTTCACTCCTAAACGTTTAATAAAAATTTCAAAACCTTTGTTGATGATTTTTAAATCATGCTCCGGAATTTTATTAGTTACAATATCAATTAGTTTCGAGAAATCATTTGTTATTTGCTTAAAAACTTCAATGCCTTTTTTTGATGGAGCCAGAAATATTTTTCTTCGATCATTTGTAGAACGGATCCTTTTAATAAGTTTCTTTTCTTCTAACTTATCTACAATGAGTGTAACGGTACTTTTTGAAATTTGAAGTTTGTTTGCAACATCTTTCATTGTGACAGGTGTGAAAAAATTTACATATAAGAAAATGTAAAACTCATTTGTTGTCATTAGTTCAAGGTGTTTATTTTTAGGTAAGATATTAACGAACTCAATGACAAGCATAAACACTATTTTTAAAATCATGTCACTTTTAATCACAATTTCACCTCACAATAGTTTAATTATTAAACTATTTATATTTTAAACTATTTTTCGATAAAAGTAAAGCCACGAATTAATGTGTAAATTGAGGAATAGGTCAATTTTGCATCGATATTTAAATGATAGGATATATTTTAGGATATTGGAACTTGATATACATTTTGTAGAAATTAAAATTTGAAAATAATTGAAGAAAAAAATTAATTGTTGTATAATGAAAATGGAAAGTTAGCATTAGTTAACTTACATTAAAGGGGGTAGATGTATGAGATTGGAAGGAAAAGTTTGTATTATAACTGGTGCAGCAAGTGGTATTGGTAAAGCTGCTTCATTGTTATTTTCAAAGGAAGGTGCAACTGTAATTGCGTGTGATGTTTCGGAAGAAAATTTAGAGTTATTGAGAAAAGAAAATCCAGGACCAGGGAGAATTGATACTTATGTATTAAATGTGACTGATAGAGAAAAGATAGATGAGGTTATAGGAACTGTGATTGAAAAATACGGGAAGATTGATGTTCTTGTAAATAATGCTGGGATTACAAGAGATGCTTTATTGTTAAGAATGAAAGAAGAAGACTGGGATGCAGTAATTAATGTGAATTTGAAAGGCGTCTTTAATATGACACAGGCAGTAGCACCTGTTATGATAAAGCAGGGTAAAGGAAGTATAATAAATACTTCATCAATAGTTGGAGTATTTGGAAATATTGGACAGACAAATTACTCAGCAACAAAAGCTGGAGTAATTGGCATGACAAAAACATGGGCAAAAGAACTTGCAAGAAAAGGAGCTCAAATTAGAGTGAATGCAGTGGCGCCTGGATTTATAAGAACTCCAATGACTGAAAAAGTGCCAGAAAAAATTTTACAAGCTTTAAATGACAAGATTCCTTTAAAAAGAATGGGAGAACCAGAGGAAGTAGCTAATCTTTATTTGTTCCTTGCATCAGATGAATCATCCTATATTACTGGACAGGTTATTGGAATTGATGGAGGGCTGGTAATTTAAGTTTTGAGTAGTATTTTGAAACATTTTATTTCTGGGCACAATTGTGCCCAGATTTTGTTTTAAGCATAATAACTATAAATGTTTGGTTGTGTTTTATTTTTTTTACATATTGAAAAACTTGTAAAATTATATTTGTAGATTTAAGATATATTCTCTTAACGAGTCGATAGAAGCTCCATATTCAATATTATTTTTCAGTCCTCTAAACTCTACGTCTATTTTCTGATGGGTAATAAGTGATAATTTTTCCTGAAGTTTTTCCGTAAACCAAGGTGATACACCTTCACCAGATAAAATTATTTTTTTGGGAGAAAAAAGTTTAAATAAGTTTAGTACATATATTGATAGAATTTTAAAAACATCAGAGTATAAAATTTCAGCTTCTTCTGGATTTGTTAGATAAAGGTTTCTGATTTTGTCTAATTTATTTTCAAATTTTTCCTCGTTTGATATGAAATCCGAAATATTTAAATCGATTAATTTTGCTTTTTTTAAGACAGCATAATCTGAAGCTATGGTTTCCAAACATCCAATTCCTCCACAATAGCAATTATCTTTTCCACCAGCATAAAAATGTCCAAGTTCTATAACTTTCCTTTCGCTTTTTTCATATATACCGTGTGATTCGTAAAAACAAGCTCCAACACCTGTTCCATAGTTTATAACCAAGATTTTTTTACCACCATGTTTAATGAATTCCTCAGTAGCAATTGCTTCCACATCGTTTAAAATTGTTATCTGGGATTTTGGGAATATTGTGTTAATTGTAATTTTAGGATCATAATTTTGAAGTTTAAGAATGTAAGAAAAAATCTTATTTTGGATCACATTTCCTGAGAATGCTATACCAATAGACTTTATTGAATCTTTATATGTTAACTTTAATAAAATGTTTTTTAATAGATTATCTAAATTTTTATTTCCTAAATGTTCTTTTGTAATTTTAACGGTTATTTTTTCCAATTCGTCAAAATAACCGTCAAAAACTGTTAAGCTTACTACTTCACGACCAACGCGTATTCCAAGACTTTTCCAATTTTTTTTGTTTAGTAGAATTAAATGTTTTGGTCTACCCGCCGAAAATAGTTTTTCTGTTTTTACAGAAATAAGTTCGTTTGATATGAGATTATTAATAAAGTAAGTTAAGGTTGAATGTGAAATTTTTAATTCATTTAAAAGTTCTTCCCTGTATACTTTTCCTTTAAATAACAGTGTTAAAAGTATTTTTTTAGGATTATTAAGTCTCAAACATTAATTACCTCCTTGATAACTTCCAAATATCTCTTTAAATGTGAAGTAGTGAGAAACTTTTCTTTGACCACTTTTATAGCATTTGTTCCCATCTTTGTTCTTAATTTATCATTCTGAATTAACTCTATTATAGCTTCAGCTAATTCTGCTTTATCGTATCTTAAATATCCGTTAATTCCATCATCAATTTGAACATTTACACCACCTACAGGCCTTGCGACAACTGGGTTTCCTTTCCAGAGCATTTCGGAAATTACTAGTCCAAATCCTTCTTTTGTTGCTGTATGAAGTCCGACAGTTGAAATTGTTTGGAATGCGTTAACTTCTATGTGGCCTACTCCTTTTAAATCAGTTAAAAAATGTATATCAGGGTCTGTTCCAGCGTATCTCAAAATATCTTCGAATAGGATCCATCCTTCGGGATCATCTTTTGCCATAGCTGAGACAATTAGTAGTTGTACATCAATTGTTTCTTTTACAATTCTATAAACATCTATTGCGCTTTTTAAATCCTTCCAAGGATCAAATCTTGCAACTACCGTAATTATTGGGCGAGTAGGATCAATGTTGTATTTAGAGATAATTTCTTTGATAACCTTATTAGATAGTTTTTTATTTTTATCACTTAGTGGATCAATACTTGGAGGGAACTCTATAGCGATCTCTTTAAATGGTTCCTGTATGTATTCCTTAATATGAAATAATGCCTTTGAATATTTTCCTTTGACTTTTTCAGTTAGTTTGTTCCAAACGTTTTTATTTGGAGTCGAAGTGTCTATGTGACAACGCCAAATATACTTTCCGTCTTTGAATAGTGGAATGAAAAGGGGTTGAGGATCATGAATAATTACAACATCTGCATCTAAGTCCAATAAGGCTGCATTTTCCTTATTTACACTTTCAAATAGTTGTAATTCATCGTCAGTTATATCTAATTTGGCACCTTGGAAAGTATTGTGCAGTTTTTTAGTTACGTTAAAAAATTCGTTGGGGGCCTCTAGTACTTCCCATTTTGCATTTAATCCTAGATCATTCATTAATGGAACTAATGTATATAGTAATTCCGCAACTCCACCACCGTATGAAGTTGCGTTAACATGAACAACTTTTAACCCTTTTAAGTCTTTTGATAACTCAATAAGTTCATCAATTTCATTGTCTAATATATCTCTGTAGTCATCAATTTTCTTAATGGGTAAACTTACTGTCATGATTTTCGCCTCCAATATTTTTAATATTCGAAAAAATTATAACACAATTGAGATAACTATGAAAATAAGCAAATAAAATGATTTGAGGTAATTGTAGCGAATAAAGTTGAAATAATCATCCATTTTAAGGAGATTTGAAGAAAAAATTCTTTAATTAACACAAAACGAAAAAGTTATAAATGATTATTGTTAGTTAATGGTGGTTATAAGCAGTTAATTGTTGATATTTTAATTTTTTGACAAATTTTATGGATAATTGAAGTTTTATTTTTTAATACTAAGTATGTTAAGATAATTTCGAAAATAGAAAAAATCCATTTTTAAATAGGAGGTGAAAGTATGAAGAGATTTTTAGTTTTAGTTTCTTTATTATTAGTTTTTGCTGTAGGACTTTCAATTACAACAATAACTATGACGTCGGGTGGTGTGGGAAAAGAACTAGAAGTATTGTATGCTCAACTTAAAGAATTCATGAAAGAAAATCCAGATATTGTTGTGACTGTCATTCCAATGCCTGATTCTTCAACTGAAAGACATGATTTATATGTCACATATTTAGCTGCTGGTGAAAGTGATCCTGATGTTTTAATGCTTGATGTTATTTGGCCACCAGAATTTGCACCTTTCTTAGAGGATCTCACAAAAGATTATGAATATTTCGAACTTGATAAATTTTTACCTGGAACAGTAAAATCTGTTACAGTAGATGGCAGAATTGTGGCGATTCCATGGTTTACTGATGCAGGTCTTTTGTATTATAGAAAAGATTTACTAGAAAAATACGGATATGATCATCCTCCACAAACTTGGGATGAACTTGTCGAAATGGCACAAAAAATATCAAAAGCAGAAGGTATTGAAGGATTTGTATGGCAGGGTGCAAGATATGAAGGTTTAGTATGTGATTTCATGGAATATGTTTGGTCATTTGGTTCAGACGTTTTGGATGATAATGGAAATGTTATCATAAACAACCCAAAAGCTGTAGCTGCACTTCAATTTATGATTGATTTAATCTACAAATATAAAATTTCTCCAGAAGGCGTTACAACATACATGGAAGAAGATGCTAGAAGAATTTTCCAGGCTGGCAATGCAGTATTTATGAGAAACTGGCCGTATGCTTGGTCTCTTGCTAATGCAGATGATTCACCAATTAAAGGTAAAGTTGGAGTTGTTCCACTTCCAAAAGGTCCTGGCCCAGATGGAAAACATGCTGCAACACTTGGTGGTTGGAATTTAGGAATTAATATTTTCTCTTCAAAGAAAGAAAAAGAAGCTGCTAAAAAACTCATCAAGTTCCTAACAAGTCATAACCAACAACTTTATAAAGCGATAAATGCCGGACAAAATCCAACAAGAAAAGAAGTGTATAATGAACCGAAACTTAAAGAAGTTAATCCATTTATGGTAGAGCTCTTTGATGTTTTTATCAATGCTCTTCCAAGGCCAAGAACAGCAAATTATGCGGAAGTTTCCGATGCAATTCAAAGATATGTTCATGCAGCTTTAACGAAGCAAATGACACCTGAGGAAGCACTTGCAAAACTTGAAAAAGAATTAAAATTGCTTCTTGGACAATAAAATAATGTTAATGGGGGCCAATGCCCCCATTAATCTTAAAGAGAGGTGAGACTGTGCAAAAAAATGAACCTAAAGTTGCATTCTGGATGCTATTGCCAGCTATTCTTTTGATTTCTGTTATTGCTTTTTTCCCTCTTTTTAAAACTTTTTATGATAGCTTTTTCTCATTTAGTTTGAATCCGAGATTTCCAAGAGAGTTTGTGGGATTCGGTAATTATATAAAACTTTTTAATGATTCAAGATTTTGGGCATCTTTAAAAACAACGTTGATTTTTACTGTGGTCTCAGTTGCGTTAGAAACAGTTTTAGGTTTAATGATTGCACTTGTCGTACATCAAGAATTTAAATTTAGAGGAGCAGTTAGAGCAGCTATGTTAATTCCTTGGGCAATTCCAACTGCGATTTCTTCACAAATGTGGCGTTGGATGTTTAATGATCAATTCGGTATAATGTCGAGATTATACGAGTATTTACATATTATAGAACCTGGTACACCAATTTTAGGAAGACCAGGTCTTGCTTTGTGGGCTATAATCCAGGTTGATGTATGGAAAACAACGCCATTCATGGCTTTGTTGATTTTGGCTGGGCTTCAACTTATTCCTGAACAATTGTATGAAGCTGCTAAAATAGATGGGGCAAATATGATTCAAAGATTTTTCAAAATAACTCTTCCACAGTTAATTCCAACTATTGCTATAGCTTTAATTTTTAGAACTTTAGATGCGTTGAGGGTTTTTGATGTTGTATATGTTATGACACGTGGAAGTGTAGGAACTGAAACTTTGTCGGTGTATAACCGAGTTTTGTTAATGGATAGAGCATTTACAAGCGCATCTTTCGGATATGGTTCAGCTTTGTCAGTTATAATATTTGTTTTAATTTCGATTTTTGCAATTGTTTACATAAAATCGTTGAAGCTTAAGTTTGATTAAGGGGTGTGATGATATGCAAACTAAAAAAATAATTTATAGAACTATTTTATATATATTGGTTGCAATTATTTTAGTCTGGTGTATTTTTCCTTTTTACTGGGCGATTGTTTCATCACTAAAACCTGATAAAGATCTCTTTGAAATTCATCCAACACTTTTTCCAAAGAGGATTACTTTTGAAAATTATATAAAGGTTTTTACTGAAAGGCCTTTCCATATTAACATCTGGAATAGTATAGTAGTTGCTGGAATAACTACTATCACTTCTTTAATTATTGGTTCATTAGCTGCTTATGCTATTGCAAGGCTTCGATTTAAAGGAAAAGTTATTGTAATGTCTTTGATTTTGGCTGTTAGTATGTTTCCACAAGTGTCAATTTTAGGTTCATTATTTGTTTTGTTAAGAAGCATGAAACTTATTAATACTTATCCTGGTTTGATCTTACCGTATGTTTCTATTACTCTTCCATTAACTACATGGATTTTGCAGAATTTCTTTAGAGAATTACCGAAGGAAGTTGAAGAATCGGCTGCTATTGATGGATGTTCAAAATTTAGAACTCTTTGGAACATTGTATTACCAATGGCAGCACCAGGGCTTGTAGCTACTGGCCTGTTAACTTTTATTTCTGCGTGGAATGAATTTTTATTTGCTTTAACTTTTATGCAAAGACCTGAGAAATATACTGTTCCAGTAGCAATTGCGTTATTTAAAGGTGCTTCCCAGTATGAAATTCCATGGGGTCAGATTATGGCAGCAGCAGTAATTGTTACAGCGCCTTTGGTTATATTAGTTTTGATATTCCAAAAGAGAATAATAGCTGGCCTTTCAGCAGGTTCTGTAAAGGGATGAAAGTATGAGGAATCTTACAGTAAAGAAATTCAATGAATTGTACGATGAAAATAAAATAACATCTGAAAAATTAGTTGAATTTTATTTAGAAAGAATTTCTAATAGTGATTTAAATGCAGTTCTTGAAATTAACCCCGACGCATTATTTATTGCAAGGGCTATGGATTATGAAAGAAAAAATGGAATAAAAAGAAGTAATTTGCATGGTGTTCCTGTTATTATCAAAGGTAACATTGATACTAATGATAAAATGCAAACTACAGCTGGAGCAAAGGCCTTTAAGGGTAATTATGCTAATAAAGATGCATTTCTCGTGAAAAAATTGAGAGAAGCAGGTGCTGTAATAATTGGAAAAGCTAATTTAACGGAATTTGCAAACTTTGTTTCATTTGAAATGCCAAATGGTTACAGTAGATTGGGTGGACAAACAAAAAATCCATATGGTAATTATGATACAGGTGGATCAAGTTCAGGTTCTGCTGTTGCAATTGCCGCAGATTTTGCACTTGTTTCAATTGGTACGGAAACTTCAGGATCTATTTTATCTCCATCAAGTAGTAACTCCTGTGTTGGATTAAAACCAACTGTTGGAACTGTCAGTAGGTGTGGTATAATTCCTATTTCTTATACCCAAGATACTGCAGGACCGATTACTAGGACTGTTGAGGATGCTTTTGAGGTGTTTAAGGTAATCTTTGGATACGATTTAGAAGATCCCTCGACTTTAATTGTGAAATATAAAAGTTTGCCAGAAAAAATAAAAGAAATTCCAGATTTTTCTGGTATGGTTTTTGGATATAGTGAACAATTGTTTGAATGGCTTTCTGAGGAACAAATTTTGTTGTTCAAAGATTTGTTAAATAAAATTGAAAAACTAAACGGTAAAGTTATTAAAGTAGAATTTGAGAATCTTGAAAAAATAAATAATATAGAAGTTTTGTTCTATGAGTTCAAGCATGGAATAAATAATTATTTAAAAGATAAAAATTTGAAAGTTAAAACTTTAACGGATATTATAAAATTTAATTTTAGAAATAAAGATGCAATTCCATTTGGACAAAGTATTTTATTGAAAGCTGATGCAACAAATATTAATGATAGTAGATATGTAAAGTCTTTATTGAACGATAGAAATTATGTAAGAGAGGTTGTTGAAAAATTATTCGAAAAGCATCAGTTAACCGCACTTTTATTTCCAGCCAATTATGGTGCACATATTACTGCGAAAGCCCAGTATCCAGCTATTACCGTTCCAGGTGGTTATACGAGTACTGGACCGTTTGGATTGACGTTTTCAGCACGTAAACTTGAAGAAGAAAAATTGTTCTCATTGGTATTTTTATTTGAGAAGAAGTATCCAATAAGAAAGCTTCCGGAATAGTTAAAAATTGGTTGTTATTTTTAGTGTGCCGAAAGGCACACTTTTTTCGTTTTGATATAATTACTTTTAGGGGAGGTTTAAATATGGGGTTGGGATTAGAGTATATTCATTCATGTGTTAATTGTGAAGAAGTTAATACCGATGAAAGGAATTTAAAGGGGTTACCTTGTAAAAAATGTCTGCCAGAGATAACTAAAGATTATATTAAAACATTAAAAAGAAAAGGCTTATTACTGAATTTATATAAATATGTTGAATTTTATGAGAAGTTGGATAACTTTGAAAAATTTTTTAAGGATAAATTAGGATTTACATTAAACAGTTATCAAAAAATTTGGGCAAAAAGAGTTATTCTCAAAAGAAGTTTTACTTTGGTAGCCCCTACTGGTGTTGGAAAAACAACATTTGGATTAATGATGTCAATTTGGCTTTCAAAAGAAGGAAAAAGATCAATTTTGGTCTTTCCAACAGTCCCCATTATTAATCAAGTGGTTGAAAAGATAAAAGAAATTGATAAAAACGTAGACGTTTTATTTTATAATTCTAATTTTAAAAGAGTTGAAAAAGAGCGATTTGAAGAGAAGTTCAAACAAGATAATTATGACATTCTAGTAATTTCTACTCAATTTCTTTCGAAAAGAAAGAAGGATTTTAAAGATAAAGGTTTTGATTTTGTATTTGTAGATGATGTGGATTCAGTTTTGAAATCTTCTAGAAATATAGATACAATAATTTCACTAACTGGTGTATCAGAAGATATTTTAAAAGATACTATGGAAAAGATAAAAAAAGGTGAAAAGCCCGAAATTAACAGTGTTAAACATGGAATATTGGTGATTTCTTCAGCGAGTGCTAAACCAAAAGGATTGAGACCACTTTTGTTTAGATATATTTTCAATTTTAATTTAGGTAAGATTTCTTATCTTTCTCGAAATATAACTCATTTGAGAGTGCCAAAAAAGGATCTAGAAAAATTATGTGAAATATTAAGGATATTAAAAGATGGAATAATAATCTACGTTTTAAATGAAGATGAAGGAAAAATTTTGGAGAAAAGTTTAAAAGAAAAGGGTTTTCAAATAGGAACGAGTTGGGAAGATTTTGAAGATACATTTGAAAAGTTTAAAAGAGGTGAATTACCTATATTAATCGGAATTTCTTCTTATTATGGAAAATTGGTGCGAGGTATTGATTTACCAGAAAGAATAAAATATGCAATTTTTTGGGGCATTCCAAAATTTGTATTGAAAGATGAAAATGTTTTAATTCCAGATTTTAATACTTATATTCAAGCAAGTGGAAGAACTTCAAGACTTCTAAATGGTAATTTGGTAAAAGGGGTAAGTATAGTCTTTGAAGCTAATGAAGAACTATATGAAAAATTAATTTCAAGATTAATCTGGTTTTCTGATGAAGAGTTTTATAATTTCAGTGATGTTGATTTAAAAAGTTTGGTTTTTGAAGTAGAACAATCCAGAAAAATAGTTTTAAAAAACAGAAATGAAAATAAATCAAAACTAATAATTGTTGAATCTCCTACCAAAGCTGAAACAATAGCAAAATTTTTTGGGATTTCGTCTATAAGACAAATGAATGGTTTAATTGCCTTTGAAACGATAACGGAGAATGGGTTGGTTATATTAACTTCAACTCGTGGCCATACTTTTGATCTTGTAACAAAAAAAGGTTATCATGGTGTTGAAGTTGAGGATGAGAAATTTACTCCAATTTATAATACTATAAAAAGATGCAAAAAATGTGGATATCAGTTTATTGAAGACAAAGATACATGTCCTAAGTGTGATTCAAAAGAAATTGACAATAAGTTAAATACATTAAAAAGCTTGAGAGAATTAGCTCTCGAAGTTGAAGAAATTTTGGTTGCTTCCGATCCCGATGTTGAAGGTGAAAAAATAGCCTATGATGTGACACAATACTTATATCCTGTAAACAGTAATATTAGTAGAATAGAGTTGCATGAAATAACACGAAATGGTTATAAAAAAGGATTGGATGAGAAGCGAGATTTAAATGAAAACTTAGTAAAAGCTCAAATAATAAGAAGAATAGAAGATAGATGGATTGGTTTTGAATTAAGTCAAATACTTCAAAAGCATTTTAAAAAAGTTCTTTCAGCTGGAAGAGTACAAAGTACAGTTTTAGGCTGGATAATTAAAAGAGAATCAGAATATAAAAAAAGCATAAAGACATTTACAAGTTTTATATTAAAAAATGGTTTAAGGATTGAATTTGAAGGTGAGCATGAAAATTTAAAGGTAAAGATTTTGGAGGTATTTGAAGAGAAAATAAGTCCCCCGCCTCCTTTTAACACTCCGACGATATTATCAGAGATTTCGAGAAAGTATAAATATTCTGCAAATCAAATAATGAATATTTTGCAAGATTTATTTGAAAATGGTTTTATAACTTATCATAGAACAGATTCAACAAGAATTTCGTTTAATGGTCAGATAGTTGCTGAGAAGTTTTTGAAATCAAAGAAACTAGAACATTTGTTTAAAGGAAGAAATTGGGGAGATGAAGGTGCCCATGAGGGTATACGCCCAGTAAAGCCTGTTTCTCCGGAAGAATTAGAAGAAATGATAAGAGAAAAATTAGTAAAAATTGATAAAAAACATTTGACATTATATAAGGAAATTTTTAATAGGTTTATGGCAAGCCAAACTAGAGAAGTGAAAGTAAAAAAGATGAAAGTATTATTTGAGTCTGGCTCAGTTAAAAAAGAAAACGAATTTGTAACAGAAATTTTAGAGAATGGTTGGAACCTTTTTTTACCAATTAAAGTCATATCAAAAATGGAAGAAAATGAAATTGTTAAGAGAGAAATTTATAAAAAGCATACTATTCCATTGTTTACTCAGGCGTCGTTAATTGATGAAATGAAATCACAGGGAATTGGAAGACCTTCAACGTATGCGAAGATAATATCAATTCTTTTTGAGAGACGTTATATTATAGAAGATATGTTTAAGAGAATAAAACCTACCAAATTAGGAATTTTGGTTTATGATTATTTAAGTAAAAATTATCGGAAATTTATTACCGAAGAAACTACAAGAGATCTTGAATTAAAGATGAAACTTGTAGAAAAAGGTGAAAAAGATTTTCAGGAAATGTTGAAAGAAATATACGAAGAGGTAAAGGGGGGTGAGTATGAGGAAAATTGAGACAGGAATTGAAGGATTAGATGAGATATTGTTTGGAGGTATTCCCGAAAAAAATGTAGTTTTGCTTAGTGGAGGTCCAGGAACCGGAAAGACAATTTTTTCACAACAATTTTTGTGGCAAGGTTTGCAAAAAGGTGAACCTGGAATCTATGTTGCACTTGAAGAACATCCAATACAAGTGAGGCAAAATATGAAGCAGTTTGGTTGGGAAGTTAAACCATTTGAAGAAAAAGGAATGTTTATATTAGTTGATGCGTTTACAGCAGGAGTTGGTAGGTCAAAAGAATTTGAGAAATATATTGTGTTGGATTTAATGGATTTACGTGATTTTTTGGATGTGTTAAGGCAAGCAATTAAAGATATTAATGCAAAAAGAGTTGTAATAGATTCTGTTACAACATTGTATTTAAATAAGCCTACCTTTGCGAGAAGTATAATTTTACAATTGAAACGAATTTTAGCAGGTACTGGGTGTACTTCACTTTTTGTAAGCCAAATAAGTATTGATGAACGAGGCTTTGGTGGTCCAGGCGTTGAACATGGGGTTGATGGAATTATCAGATTAGATTTAAATGAGATTGAAGGAGAACTTAAAAGGTCATTGATTATTTGGAAAATGCGAGGTACAAATCATTCGCTTAGAAGACATCCGTTTGAAATAACAAATAATGGTGTAAAGATCTTAAAATCCCAATAAAGGAGGAGGTGGTATGATGATACCACTAAATCCTATTGGGAAACGGGAAATTCATCAATTAGAAAGTACACTGTTGTTTGCTACGCTTTTTAGGAAAGAAGTTTTAGAACTGATAAAAGATCCTACAGAAAGATTGACATGGGTGGATAGTCTTGCAGTAGCATCAGGAGCAATAGCCCGGGAAAAAGCAGGTATGAAAATTCCAGAAATAGCAGAAGAACTTGGAAGAACGGAGCAAACAATTAGGAAACATTTGAAAAGAGAAAGTAAAGCTGGACAACTTGTAGGAGAAACATATGATTTGATTAAACAAGGAAAATTAGAAGAAATGAGAGTAGATATTGATTCTATTTTTGAGGAAAATAAAAAGTTAAAGAAAGAAAACGAAGAACTCAAAAATTTACTTGAGGAAATTTATGAAAAAATTGGAAAGTTGTTGAAATAATTTATAAAGAAGCGGGGAGAATTCCCCGCATAATTTTTTAATACGCATATTTATGCATACTCATGCATAAAATAGTATAGCAAAGTTTAAAGTGAATAAAAATGCTTATTTTCTGAAAAAATTAGTTGATAATTTTTATTTTTTTAGTTATACTTTTAATGGCAAAATATAGAAAACAAGGAGGTGTATTTATGGCAAAGAAAAAGGTCATTATTATGGGAGCAGCAGGTCGTGATTTTCATAATTTCAACACTTATTTTAGAAATAATCCAGATTACGAGGTAGTAGCATTTACTGCAACTCAAATTCCTGATATTGAAGGAAGAGTTTACCCAGCAGAGCTTGCTGGAGAGCTTTATCCAAATGGAATTCCAATTGAACCTGAAGAAAAGCTTGTTGAATTAATAAAGAAACATAACGTTGACGAGGTAGTATTAGCATATAGTGATCTTCCTCATCAATATGTTATGGAAAAAGCTGAAACAGTAATTTCTGCAGGTGCTGATTTTAAACTTATGGGGCCAAATAATACAATGATCGAATCAACAAAACCTGTAATTTCCATTTGTGCAATTAGAACAGGTTGTGGAAAAAGTCAAACTACAAGAAGAGTTTTAGACATTTTAAGAGGTCTTGGAAAGAAGGTTATTTCAATTAGGCATCCAATGCCATATGGAGATCTTGTAGCACAAAAAGTACAAAGATTTGCTGATTATGCTGATCTTGATAAACACAAATGTACAATTGAAGAAAGGGAAGAATACGAACCACATATTGATAGGAATAGTGTCATTTATGCAGGTGTTGACTATGAGGCAATATTAAGAGCAGCTGAAGCTGAGGATCCTGATATTATTCTCTGGGATGGCGGAAATAATGACTTCCCATTCTATAAAACTGATTTACTTATTACTGTTGTTGATCCTCACAGGCCTGGTCATGAAATTGGATATTATCCAGGTATGGCAAATCTACTTATGGCAGATGTGATTGTAATTAATAAAGAAGAAACTGCAGATATTGAAGGAATTGAACTTGTTAGAAAAAATATTGAAAAGTGGAATCCAAATGCAATAGTTGTAGATGCAGCTTCACCAATTTTTGTTGAGGATCCAGCAGCAATTAAAGGTAAAAGAGTCTTGGTTGTTGAAGATGGGCCAACTCTAACACATGGTGAAATGAGATATGGTGCAGGATATGTTGCAGCAAAGAAATTTGGAGCAGCAGAAATTATTGATCCAAGACCATATGCTGTTGGTTCAATAATTGATACCTACAAAAAATATTCACACTTAGATAGTATTCTTCCAGCAATGGGATATGGTGAAAAACAAATTAAGGAACTTGAAGAAACAATTAATAGAGCAGATGCAGATATTGTAATTATTGGTACTCCAATTGATCTTAGAAGAGTCACAAAACTTAATAAACCTGCAATTAGGGTTACATATGAGCTTCAAGAGATTGGAAAACCTAATCTCGAGGATATTTTAAAAGAATTTTTACAGAAAAAAGGACTTTTATAATATAATAGCGGGGATTGATCCCCGCTAACTTTTAGACAAGAGGAGGGTTAATATGGGAATGAATCTGAAAGGTAAATCCCTTTTAACGTTATTGGATTTTACTCCTGATGAAATAAGATATTTACTTGAAATCTCAAAAACTTGTAAAGCAGATAGTAGATCTGGAATTATTCACCAAAGATTTAAGGGTAAAACGCTTGCGATGATTTTTGAAAAAAGATCAACAAGAACAAGGGTAGCTTTTGAAACTGCGTTTGGAGAAGAAGGAGGACATCCATTGTTCTTGTCTACCCAGGATATTCAGCTTGGAGCAAAAGAATCAATTGAAGATACCGCAAGAGTTTTGGGTCGAATGGTAGATGCAATTATGTTTCGTGGTTTTAAACAGGAAACTGTTGAAATATTGGCAAAATACTCAGGAGTGCCAGTTTACAATGCTTTAACCGATTTGTATCATCCAACGCAAGTTTTAGCTGATTTAATGACAATTGAGGAAAATTTTGGAAGACTTAAAGGAATAAAAATGGTTTTCATGGGTGACGGAAGGAACAATATGGCAAATTCATTGATGATTGGTTCAGCAAAAATGGGATTACATTATGTCATTTGTTCTCCAACAGAATTAAGGCCAAATGATGAATTGGTAAAAAAATGTTTAGATGTCGCAAAGGAAACAGGCGCAGTAATTGAGTTTACTGATAATGTTGAAGAAGCTGTTAAAGGTGCAGATGTTATTTACACTGATGTTTGGGCATCAATGGGTGAAGAAAGTAAAGCTGAGGAAAGAAGAAGATTACTTATGCCTTATCAAGTAAATGAAGAAGTTATGAAGAAAACCGGAAAGGCTGAAACAATATTTATGCACTGTCTACCAGCAGTAAAAGGTGAAGAGGTAACTTTCGATGTGATCGAGGGAATTCAAAGCAGAGTATGGGATGAAGCTGAAAATAGAAAACATACAATAAAAGCAGTTATGCTTGCAACAATTTAAAAATTAAAGGCCCTCGTACGAGGGCCTTTAATTAAAATATTCCTTCCCACTCTTCATGGTTGGCAACATGAATAAATTTGATTCCGATTTTTTCACATGCCTTATCGAAATCTGAATCTCCGATCATTATACATTCCTCAGGTTTTGCATTTATTTTTTCAAGAATTTCTTTAAAAAATAGTGGGTTTGGTTTAGCAAAATGGGAGTTTTCCATATGTGCAATATAATAGAAATTTTCAGGACTTAATCCAGCAAAAATGATTCTTTTTTCAGTAGCAATTTTTGGGAAAAGAGGATTTGAAGCAAATATAAGTTTTTGTTTTGTCATTTTTATTTTCTTAATTAATTTATCATTTGGAGTTATAATGTTTTTAATTTTATCAAATTCATTTTGATAAAAATCAAAAAACAAATTTGTCCAGAAAGTTTTGTCATATTTATCTTTTAACGTAATAATATCAAGAAAAGTGTCAAAAAGTAATTTATTATGTGTTTGATTTTTAATGGTTTCCATTGTTGTTTCCATAACAATTTTATAAATAGTTTCAAATGGCAACCCTGATTTTTTGCTTAGTTCAGAAAAGTAGAATTTCATAAATTCGTCTTCAGAGTTTTTTATTATTGTTCCATCATAATCTAGAAAAATATACATAATCATTCCTCCTTATCAAATTTGTTAAATTTATTAAAAAACACTATTTCGTTTAAATTTTTCCTGTTTAGTTTTTCTTTTAAATCATCTGAATATCCAATAGGAAGTATGGCTTCCAAAGAGAAAATTTTTGGAACATTAATCAATTCAGAAATCTCTTTGATATTAGGTGGTGTATAAGTTACAGTAGATAGTTTTTTTTCTTCCAAAGCTAAAAGCATATATCCAATTGATAACCAAGTTGACTCTTTAGAAAAAGGAGCTCTTCTGTCAGCAAAGACTAAAATTAAATAAGGTGCCTCTGATAGAAATTCTTTTTTCCAATTTATATTGTTTTTCAATAAAAAATCTTTAAGAATTCCTTTAGAATTTTCATAAAAAGTTTTTTCAGCTTTTTCACAAATATTTCTAATTTTATTTTTTATATGTTGGTCATTAATGATAATAAACTTCCAAGGTTGATAATTCATGCCTGAAGGAGCTTCTTTAGCAGTTTCTATTGCGTATAATAAATTTTTTAATGGGGGGATTTCGGGTTTAAATTTCCTTATTGTTTTTCTTGATTGTGCAAGTTTGAGAATCATATTATCACACTCCATATTTTTCTTACTAAAATTATAACATTTATAGTATAATATTTTTGCATAGAGAGGAGTGATATTATTTTCGAAAAATTATTGTATAAATTGTCGGATATAGTTGTTTTATATTGGAATGATAAAGTTGAAATCTTGCATTCAAACTATAAAAAGACTGAAGCAGAAATCATTTTTAAAATATTTTTAAGTAGCAATAAAATGAGGTTAATAAATGAAACAGGAAATGATTATTTTGAGTTGGAGTACAAAGATAAGTACTTTAAAATTGATATGGTGGAAATTAATAAGGGGTATAAGCTTTTTGCTTTTCAAGATATTTCTCTAACTAAAGAATATGAAAATTACACACACTTTTTTACTTTTATCAATTATCTTGTAAAAGCTTTTATTAGAAAGATTGTTAGTGGCAGCTTTAATAAAAAAGATTGGTATTATTTTTTAAAGAAAATAGTAATAGTTTTTGACGAGGTTGACTCAGCAAGTTTGATTTTAGAAGATAAAGATGGGTATTTTAGATATATAAGTGTATATAATCATAATTTACAAGGGTTAAAAAGTTTAAGACTTTTTAAGGAAGATTTTGTACCTGAAAGATTTGAAAAAGTTACTGTTCTGAAATTAGATGAAGTTTTGGACGAATTTCATTTTAATGATAAAAGAAGAGAAGAAATTACAAAAGTACTAATTAAATATGGTAATCTACCGCGAATTAAATCTTTGATGTCTATTCCAATTTTTAAAAATAATAAATGTGTTGGTTTTATTGTTTTAGATAATTGGGATAGAGAAGATGCATTTGATAATAAATTTATGAAAAAATTCGCAAAGACTATTTCACAAATTATTTCTAATCTTTTTAGTTTCACTGCTATTTATGAAGAAAGTTTAAAATAGCTGTGGGGTGATTGAATGAATTTTTTCCAGAAGCAGCCAATGATGAGAAGAGTTTTATATGCATTGACTCCAATTTATGTTTATTCATTATTTTTGTTTGGTATCAGAATAATTCTTTTAAGTATTGTTATTTTTATTTCAGGAATTTTAACCGAATATATTATGGAGAAAAGAAGAAATAAAAAAGTTTCAGAAGCGGTTTTAGTTACCTGTATGATTTACACTTTGTCACTTCCTCCTGAGGTTCCGTGGTGGATAGCTTCAATTGGCATAATTTTTGGAGTTTTATTTGGTAAAGAAGTATATGGAGGCTTTGGTAGGAATGTTTTCAATCCCGCAATAACTGGTCGATTATTTATTTATATAACATTTCCAACTTATATGACTTCCGGATGGATATTTCCTCATTTCCCATACCTAAATTTAGATACAACCACATCTGCAACGCCATTAGCAATATTACGTGAAGGAAATTTAAATTTAATAAGTTTAAAAAGTTTGTTTTTTGGTATTAGATCTGGTTCGTTTGGTGAAACCGCCGTATTTTTAATTACTTTATCAGCTATTTACTTGATAGTTACGAAAACTGCTAGTTGGAGAATAATGTTGTCAACATTTACTTCTGCATTTTTCCTAACTTTTTTGTTAGATATTTTTAATTTTTCCTCTTCACTTCCAACACTTCCTGCAATACTTTCGGGTAGTTTGATTTTTGTGTCAGTATTTATTGCTACTGATCCAATAACAGCCCCCAAGAATGCTAAAATGCATTTTGTTTATGGAATAATAATTGGGATTTCAACAGTAGTTATTAGAACTTTTTCATTGTTTTCTGAAGGAACGAGCTTTGCTATTCTATTAGGAAATACTTTTGCTCCCTTTTTGGATGAATTGTCAAAGAAGAGGGTGAATAAATGAATAAAGAGAGTAAATTATATGTTGTATTGTTTACTTTCATTATCTCATTTATATTTATTTTTGTTTTGTCTTTAATTAATGCCTATACAATTGAGAAAATAGAACTAAATCGTGAATTTTCCAAAGTTAAGGCTATTTTAAGTTCAGCTGGTATTCAGTTTTTTGATAAAAAAGATGCTCTCGAAAAATTTAATAACCTGTTTATTAAAAAAAATATTAATGGCGTAGATTTTTATATTGTTGATAGAGAAGGGAAGGAAATATTTGTGTATGTATTTTCCGGTAACGGTTTGTGGGGATTAATAGAAGGAGCAATTGCAACAAATAAAACAGTGGATCAAATAATTGGAATAGAAATAATTGCTCAGAATGAAACACCAGGATTGGGTGGAAGGATTGAGGAAGAATGGTTTAAAGAACAATTCAAAAATGAAAAACTTAGTGGAAGTTTAAAATTAATTTATACAGGAAAGCAGGGTGATGATGATAAAACAAATTCAGCAGTTGATGCTATTACAGGTGCAACTCTGACTTCAAAATTTTTTGTAAAAATAATTAATGACTCAATTGAAATAATGAGAAGTGCTTTGAGGAGTGAATAATATGAATAGATACAAAGAAGTTTTAATTAAGAACATTTGGGTTGAAAATCCAGTTTTTGTTTTGGTTTTGGGAATATGTTCAACATTGGCTGTCACAAATAATTTAAAAAATACTTTAATAATGACGGTTGGAGTAACTCTGGTAATAGCTTTTTCAAACTTTACTATTTCAATTTTGAAAAGTTTGATTCCAGGAAAAGTGAGAATGATGATACAAGTATTAGTTATTTCTTTTTATGTAATTATTGTTGATATTTTTTTAAAAGCATTTGTTTCTGATGTAAGTAAAGCATTGGGACCTTATGTTGGTTTGATAATTACTAACTGTATAATAATGGGACGAGCTGAGGCTTTTGCACAAGCAAATAATGCTTTAATTTCTTTTTGGGATGGTTTAACTTCTGGCTTAGGGTACATGTATGTGCTAATTATTGTAGCATTTTTTAGAGAATTATTAGGATTTGGAACCGTTTTTGGGTTTCGAGTGCTACCGGATAATTTTGTAAATTGGACAATAATGGTTATGCCCCCTAGCGCATTTTTTATGCTTGCAATTTTTATTTGGATAGCAAAAAGTTTCAAGAAAAAGGAGGAATCAAAATGATTCCTGATTTAAATCCTCTACTTTTATTTTTTGCCTCGGTATTTACAAGCAATATTTTACTTTCGAATTTTCTTGGAATGTGTTCATTTATATCGATATCGAGGGATTTCAAGTCTTCAAATGGATTAGGTATGGCCGTAACACTTGTTATGACAATTACAACAGTTTTAAACTGGATTGTGGAGAAATATATTATTGTTCCTTTTGGATTGGAATATTTAAGGTATATAATCTACATTATTGTTATTGCAGCTATAGTACAGATTCTTGAAATGATTATTGATAGAATCTCACCAAATTTATACATTAGCCTTGGAATATTTTTGCCGTTAATTACAGTTAATTGTGCAATATTAGGTGTTGCGTTATTCATGCAGCTTAGAAATTATTCCTTGATTCAATCAGCATTTTTTGGATTTGGTTCAGGAATAGGTTGGTGGCTTGCTATAGTATTGCTTGCCGCTATAAGATTGAAGGTAGACAAAGCTCCGGTTCCTGCCCCTTTAAAGGGAGTTGGAATAACGTTGATAACTATTGGAATTATGGCTATGGCATTTATAGGTTTTGCTGGTATGATAAATGTTCAATAGAGGTGATTGTATGAATTTATTATTAGCACCATTAATTGTTAGTCTAATTAGTTCATTGTTGGCTTCATTGATAGTTATTGTTGATTCGATTGTTAATAATTATGGAGAAGTTAATATAAATATTAATAATGGTAAAAAAATCTTGAAAGTAAAAGGTGGATCTCCTTTACTATTTACGTTAGCTTCTCAAGGAATTTTTGTGCCTTCAGCGTGTGGTGGGAAAGGCAGTTGTGGGGCATGTAAAGTTAAAGTTTTAACTGATGTTGGTGAATATCTTCCGACAGAACTTCCGTTTATGTCTAAAGATGAAATAAAAGAAAATATTAGGTTAGCGTGTCAAATAAAGGTAAAAAAAGATCTAAATATAGTATTACCAGAAAAATTATTTAATGTAAAAAAATACAAAGGTAAAGTAATTTCACTTAAGAATATAACTCATGATATTAAAGAAGTTAAAATACAACTTTCAGATAAAATATATTTCAAAGCTGGACAGTATATACAGGTAGTTATACCACCGTACGGAAAAATTAAACAATCAACACAAAGAGCATATTCAATTGCATCGCCTCCGAGTAAAAATACCGAGATTGAACTTTTGGTAAGATTGGTACCAGATGGTATTGCTACTACTTATATTCATACGATTTTGAATGTTGGTGATGAACTTGAAATAATAGGCCCGTTCGGTGATTTTTATTTGCGAGATACAAATGCAGAGATGATTTGTGTTGCGGGTGGTTCGGGTGTGGCGCCTATAAAATCAATATTAATTGATATGTTTGAAAAAGGAATTACTGATAGAAATGTATGGTATTTTTTTGGAGCACAAAGTGAAAAAGATTTATTTTATTTAGAATTGTTTAGAAACTTTGAAATGAAATGGAAGAATTTTAGATTTATACCAGTACTTTCAAAACCACAAGAACCTGATAAATGGGACGGGGAAGTAGGATTAGTAACAGAAGTAATGGCAAGATATCTTGAAACAATAATTGATAAGAGTTTACCAAAGGAAGGCTATTTGTGTGGAAGTCCTGGAATGATTAATGCATGTGAAAGTTTAATGCGAAAATTTGGAATTGATAAAGTATATTATGACAAGTTTGCATAGGGAGTTGATAAAATGAAAATGACACCAGAAATGATTAGAGCCCAAGAAAATATGAAACCGGGAGTTATAACAGCAGAAGGATTTTTGGGGCATGATGATAGAAATATAATTGATATTATTATTGCTGATGAAATTGAAATGGAAAAACTGGGGTTGCATTTTTCAGAAGTAGCAGAAAGAATGAAAGAAATATTAAAATTTGGCGAAAAAGGGCTTGGCGAATTAGTGTCATATGAACATTTTTTAATAAAAGTGGATGAAGCCCGTGGGTTTTTGCCATGTCCTTTTCAAGATGGAGTATATAGAAAAAAAGTTGTATATGTAAAAAACAATGCAAATAATGAAAATCTGATGTTTAGTGTTCTTTCGATTCACTTGATTGAAAAGCATCATTTTTTACAGGGGAAAGGTTCAAAGTTTCGTTTAGAACCTTTTAAAATAAAGAAAGTCTTATTTGAGAAATAAGGAGCAACTACAAAAAATTCAAAAATGTTTAAAAATTATAGTGGAAATTAGCAAAATAATAATAGAAATAAGTTTTGAATTTGGAAAATTGTTTGAAACCAAAGTATTGTTGATATAATATTATTAAGAAATTAAATCAGGAAGGGGGGGAAAAGATGGAAGATAAAGTAAAATTAGTTCTTGAAGTATTGAAGAAAGAAGGGAAAGAAATGAAAACAGGAGAAATTGCAGAAAAGGCTGGGTTAGAAACAAAAGAAGTTTCTAAGATTATTAGTCAACTAAAAAAGGCAGGAAAAGTGGAGAGTCCAAAAAGATGTTACTATAAAGCAAAATAAAAATAGGAGTGATTAAAATAAGAAAAATTAAAATTTTACTTGAAGAAATAAACACGATTTATGATGAAGCAAAGGAATTGGTTGAAGCTCGCTGGAAAGAATTTGAAAACCTTGGAAAAAATGGAACAGAAGAAGATTTATTTAGCGAGCTCTCTTTTTGTGTTTTAACTGCAAATTGGTCAGCTAAAAGTGGAATTAAAGCTCAAAAAGAAATTGGAGATGGTTTTTTAAGATATACATTGGAAGAATTGGAAGTTGCCTTAAGAAGAGTTGGACATAGGTTTCCAAAAGCACGTTCGAAATATATTTTTAAGAATAGATGGATTTACGGGAAATTGAAGGAAATAATTTTGTTGGATGTTAATGAAGCAAGAGAATATTTAGTTAAAAATGTTATGGGAATTGGATGGAAAGAATCATCACATTTTTTAAGAAACGTAGGGAAATGTGATGTTGCAATTTTAGATAAGCACGTTTTAAGAATTTTATACAAATTTGATTTAATCGATGAAATTCCACAAACATTGCGCAAAACTTCATATCTGGAAATTGAAAAAATTTTTAAAGAAGTTTCAAAAGCTTTTGGTGAATGCCCTGGAAAATTTGATTTGTATATTTGGTATTACCTGAAAAATGTTGTTGAAAAATGATAAAGGAGGGTAAGAGATGCAAACAAGTTCTCAAAAATTATTTGAAGCAGCGAAGGGGTATACAGGGAATTCTACAATAGATGATTTTGTTATAGGTATAGGATTAACTGGTGTAAAGTTGAGTGATGGAAGAACTGGGGTAAGTTACACAAACAAAGGTGATACTTTGGGAAGGTGTGAAGAGTTTTATTCTTGTACTGGTGAAGAAGGCAATCCACAAAGTAAAGTAAAAATAGGTATGAAAACTGAAGAATTACTTAAAATTGGACTATTTTCTGGAGATCCACTTTTGAGATCGGTTGCATATGCTGCATTAAATGCAGTGTTTGCAGTTCCAGAAATTGAAGAGAAATATACTGTAGGAGATATAAGTAAATTTTTAGAAGTTGATTTGAATGATATAGTGGGAATGATTGGAGAGATAACACCGTTAATAAATTTATGGAAACCATTGGTATGGGATGTCTTAATTTTCGATAGGAACAGAAAAAAGGAAGAAATATTTCCTGATTGGGCAATCGTGGATTTTCTTCCAAAATGCTCAGTAGTAGTAATAACAGGTTCAGCAGTTGCCAATGGAACTATTGATTGGATATTAAATTATGTTAGAACTGACAGAACAGCTATAATTGGACCATCAACTCCATTAGTCCCAAATGTATTTGATGTTAAGGTTTTAGCCGGGGTTAAAGTGATTAATTCAGAGAGGTTATTTGATTTAATCTCAAAAGGTGCTGGAACAAAGAAAATTGTTGCTGAGAAAGTTGTAGAAAAAGTTGTATTAATAAATGAATAAAGCCTCGTACGAGGCTTTATTCATTTAAAATAGGTTGAACGGGTCCAAAATTATTAATTGGCCAGATTCTCAAAATAGGTCTTCCAATTACTGCATTTTTTGGTACAAATCCAAAATAACGGCTATCAAGACTTTCTGGAGAGTTATCACCCATGAAAAAGTAAAAACCCTCTGGAATTTTTATATAAACCTGCCCATCTTTTTCCCAAATATAGTCATCAAAGTTTATATTGTTTGGTTTAATATATTTATCGATATATTCATGATATGGTATTCCGTATGGTACAGGATCCATTCCACCAATGATGCTGAATATGATATTTGCTAGTTCAGTTCCTTCTTTTAGCGCAATTGTGTAAAGAAAATCTTTGTATTTTTGTGGATTATCTCTTAAGCGACTTGCTTCATCAAGATAATTCCAAAGTTTAGGATACTTGAAAATACCGTCTGGTTGATAATTTACTTTTTTTAGATTTTCAGGTATTTTTCCATTAACAAATAATTTCCATTTTCCATCGACTAGTTTTAAAGTAAGAATATCTCCCTCTTTGCCTACAATTCTTTTTACGTATTTTACATGTCCTTTAAATTCTTTAGGAGAGAACATATCCATTATTTTATCAAATGTTCTAAGCATTCGTTCGGCCCTTTCGTCGCGGAAAGGTGTCCAAAATACAACAATCTCCCCAATCTCAGGTTCTCTAGCTTGGTAAGTGATTTTTTCGATAAAAAGACGGTCCCCAACATTTATAGTAGGGATCATTGATCCTGTGGGGACCAGCATTGTTTCAAATACAAATAATCTTATAATTGTTGCTGCAACTATTGCATATAATAAAGTTACAACAATTTCCTTAAATATTTTTGAAGGAGATTTTTTCATGAAAATTACCTTCTTTCTTTAATTTTCACCTTTCCGCGTATATCTCTAAGATAATATAATTTTGCTCTTCTGACTTTACCTCTTCTAACTACTTCGATTTTTTCAATGACTGGTGCATATAATGGGAAAATTCTCTCAACACCGATTCCATTTGCACCAATTCTTCTAACAGTGAATGTTTTGTTAATTCCTGATCCTCTTTTGGATATTACAATTCCCTCAAAAGCTTGTGTTCTTTCTTTGTTTCCTTCTTTGAATTTTACGTATACTCTAACGGTATCACCAGGTCTAAATTCTGGGACTTCTTTGATTTGATCTTTTTCAATTATTCTTACAAGGTTATCCATACTCATGTAAATCCCTCCTTTATATATTTTCTCCTATTAATCTGTCAAGAATTATGGCAACAGCGGCCCTTACAGATAAGTGGTTAAAATCGCTTTTACCTCGTACTGGTTCCAAAGCATAATCACATTGGTTTAGTATTTCATCGGGCATTCCCCAACCAGTACCGAAAAGAATTAGTATGGGTCTTTTAGCATTTAAAATTAGTTTTTTTCCTTCTTCGTAAGTTATGGTATTTTCTCTCCATTTTGCTGAAGTAAACATTATTATTGGTTTTTCATTTTCGATTTTGGTTATTTCATCTATTACATCTTCATAGTACGATTTTAGTGAAACTAAAGAGAGAGCTTCTGAACGATTTGGATTATATTCTTTTCCGAAACCTTCACGCCAGTAATGTAGAACTTTTTTGACAATATCTTGTTGAGCAGGTAGATTTGTAACAAGAAAGTATTTTTTAATTTTGTAGGTTCTACTTGTTCTAGCAATATCATGGATATCTAGATTTGTAACCGCTGTTGAAATAATTTTACCATCACGCCCTAGAATTGGGTAATGAATTAACGCTACATACACTTTATCAAGCATTGGTATCCAACTCCCTGAAAAGTTCAATAAGTGCTTTTTTATCAATTAAATCAAGTTCTTTTTTTAAAAATAAATCAGGCCTTTTCTCTAGAGTTTTTTTCAGAGCCATCTTTCGTCTCCAGATTTCTATTTTTTTATGATTACCCGAAAATAAAACTTCAGGAACTTTATTACCGTTATAATCGCGTGGTCTTGTATAATGTGGATGATCGAGTAATCCTGTATTAAATGATTCATTTTCTAATGATTCTTTATCTATTACTCCTGGAACGAATCTAGAAATCGAATCAATGATTACCATAGCAGGCAATTCTCCACCAGTTAGAACATAATCTCCAATTGAAATTTCTTTGTCGACAAAATTCATTACTCGTTCATCAATTCCTTCATATCTTCCACATATTATTACAATGTTATCTTTTTTACTTAATTCTTTGACTAAATCATTGTTTAAAGTATCGCCTTGTGGAGTGGTTAAAATTACGTAAGGGGTCCCATAATTTTCTTTATAAAATTCAAAAAAGTTAAAAAAAGGTTCTGGTTTCATTACCATACCTGGACCACCACCAAATGGGTAGTCATCAACTGTTTTGTGCTTGTCTTTGGTAAAGTCTCTTAAATTGAAAATGTTAATTTTGATAATTCCTTCTTTGATTGCTTGAGCTAGGACACCATATTTTGTTATAACCTCAATCATTTCGGGAAAAATTGTTACAACACTTATATTCAATCTAACCACTCCGGAATTTTAACAATAATTTTTTTATTTTTTTTGTCAATGACCTTTATATAATCTTTAATAACTGGAATAAGAATTTCATTTTCTTTATTTTTGTTAATTACTAATACATCGTTACTTCCAGTTTGAATTATTTCATCAACCTTTCCAAGTTTGTTGCCAGCCTCATCACTAACTTCGGAGCCGATTATTTCATAGAAATAATATTCATCATTTTTAACGGTTGGTAATTCAGATTTATCAATATACACTTTACTGCCAGACAATCTTTTAGCATTTTCAACACTGTCAATTCCTTGTATTTTCACAAGATATACACCATTTCCTAGACGCATATCAACAATTTTTGCTAACAAATAAACTTTCTGTTTTTCATTAAATAGAACAACTTCTGACAATGATTCTATTATTTCAGGAACATTGGTCAAAGGATGAAGCTTTAACTCTCCATTAAGCCCATGTGTTTTTCCCAAAATAGCAACTGCAATTTTTTCTTGCAAGAGCTCTTGGAGAGTTTTTATCATCTTACCACCTTCAAAATAAAATCATTTTCATCAGTTATGGATGAAAGAAGAATTTTAATTGACTTAATTGTTCTCCCATCTTTTCCAATAACTTGACCAACATCTTCTGAATTCACTGAAATTTCGAAAACTTTTTTTCCATCTTCTTCAAATTCAAGCACTACAACCTCTTCGGGATTCTTTACAATTCCCTTGAGTATGTACTCAAGGAGGTCTTTCATTTATTTTCCTCCTTTTTTCTGTTCTTTATTTCATCAACCTTTTTGAATACTCCTGCTTTACTAAGTAAATTTCTTACTGTATCACTTGGTTGGGCACCTTTCAATATCCATTCAACAGCTTTATCAACATCAACGTTTAAAATATATGGATCTTTAATCGGGTTGTAGTAGCCTAAGCTTTCAATGTATGCGCCATCTCTTCTTTTCTTTTGATCAACAACTACGATTCTGTAAAATGGTTGTTTTTTCTTTCCCATACGTGTAAGTCTAATCCTTACCACACTAACACCTCCGTTTTATTTTTTGATGATGATTATTATTTAAAATTTTAAACCTTTCAAACCAAATGGCATTTTCCCTTTCTTGAACATTTTCATAAGTTTTCTCATTTCTTCGTAATTTTTAAGTAATTTATTTATATCTTGAACACTTGTACCACTGCCTTTTGCGATTCTTTTTTTTCTGCTTGCGTTTAGAATTCTAGGATTTCTTCTTTCCTCAGGTGTCATTGAATTTATTATTGCTTCAATAGTTTTTAGTTCTTTTTCACTAGATACTGGATCAACCTTGGGTGCTCCCGGTAGCATTTCAACAATTTTAGAAATTGAACCAAGTTTCTTGATTTCTTTTAATTGCTCTTGAAAATCTTCCAAAGTAAAATCAGCTTCAAGCATTTTTTTGCCTAACTTTTGCATTTTTTCTTTGTCCAATTCTTGCTCAGCTTTTTCAATTAAAGTAAGAACATCACCGAGACCAAGAATTCTATTTGCAATTCTATCAGGATAAAATTCTTCAATGTCGTCTATTTTTTCGCCAATACCTATTAATTTTACTGGTTTATTTGTGATATATCTGATAGAAAGTGTGACACCACCTCTTGCATCGCCGTCCATTTTGGTTATAATATATCCTGTTATATCTAGCCTTTCGTTAAAAACTTTTGCTGAATTGACAGCGTCTTGTCCGGCCATTGCATCTACAATCATAAGTGTTTCATCAGGATTTGTCATACTTTTTATTTGTTCGAGCTCTTTCATCATTTCATCGTCAATATGTAATCTCCCAGCTGTGTCAAGAATTGCAACATTATACCCGCTATCTTTGATTTCATTAATGGCTTTTTCAACAATTTTGATAGGATTTTTCCTGTCACCAGTAATTACGGGAATATTTATTTTTTTCCCTAAAGTGATTAATTGGTCAATTGCAGCAGGTCTATATGTATCAGCAGCGATTAAAACAGGTTTTTTGCCTTTCATTTTAAGCAAATTTGCTAATTTTGCTGCCGTTGTAGTTTTACCACTTCCTTGCAACCCAACTAGCATAACAAACGAGGGTGAATGAATTAAATTTAATGGTGCTTTTTCACCCATTATTTTTACTAATTCATCCTTAAGTATCTTAATAAACATCTGATCTGGAGTAAGTGATCTAAGAACTTCTTCACCTAATGCTTTTTCTTTAACATCATTAATGAAGTTTTTAACAACCTTATAGTTTACATCAGCTTCTAATAATGATAGTTTGACTATTTTTATAGCATCTTGAATATTTTTTTCAGTAATTTTACCTTTTCCAGATAGAGTCTTCAAAGCTTTTGAAATTTTTTCTTGAAGACCTTCAAACAAAAAAATCACCGTCCTTTTACTTTCTAGATAAAGTATATTATACTTTTTCGATATTTCAATTAAATTAGTCTCACAAATGAAAATTTGCAGGAAATTATAAGTAACAATTATGTTACAAGTAATAAGTCGGTTAACTTAATTGAGGAGTATTTTGTAATATTTTATTAACTTATAAACATAGGGGCAAAATTTTTTTGAAGTAAACATGTTGAGTTGATTTGGAGTAAAACAATTGAACAGGAATAACTTCCACAAATTTGTCTAATGCTTCATAAAAGATTTTTGAAAAATTTTTATCTATGAAGTTATTTGGTGAGAAACAATGGGAATTTGGAAATACTAAAATTAATAATATGGCTTTAAAACCTAATTTTTGTGCTTTAATTAGTTCATTTAAATGCTTTGTACCTCTTTTAGTAGGAGCATCTGGAAATAATGCTATACCATCTGTTGATAATGTGCAACCTTTAACTTCTAACAGTGCAGTGAATTCTTTGGTTTTTATCAGATAGTCCAATCTGCTTTGATCAAATTTTACCTCGGGTTTTATGAAAATTATATCTTCCCTATTTGTGAAAATAATTTTTGATTTTAAAATTGCTTCGGAGATTTTTCTATGATACATTGAATTAACAATAATCCACTCACTGTCTTTTTTTGCAGCAATTAAATCATATGAAGTTTTCCTGGTTTTTGATTCAACATAATTTATTAAGACTTCATTACCAGAATAAAGAAGTTTGTTTAATCTTCCAGGGTCGTGAATATGTGTTTCAATTATTTCTTTATTTACTTTTATTTTTCCAAGATATTTGTTTGTTCTTTCTAAAAATATTCCTTTTTTAGAGAATGGAATTTTCAAAAGTTTCATATTATAAATTATACATGAAATTTGATAAATAACTAATTATGTTGTATAATATCAACGAAGTCAATAGTAATCCCAAGGGGAGCTCCTATTCCGGGGCTGAGAGGAAGGTGGAAGCCTTCGACCCTTTGAACCTGAACCGGGTAATACCGGCGGAGGGATTGGGGAACATAAAAAAACTAATCCCTCCAATATTGGAGGGATAAATTTTTTTGAGGAGGGATATTATGAAAAAATTTTTATTGGTGCTTTTTGTTCTAATTGCTTTTACTTCAATTTCTTCAGAATTAATTGTATATACATATGATAGTTTTGTGTCAGGAATAGGTCAAAAAGTTGTTCCTATATTTGAGAAAATGTATGGTTGTAAAGTGAAGTTGCTTTCATATGGAGATGCTGGTGCAGTATTATCAAGACTTATTGCGGAAAAAGATAATCCAAGAGCAGATGTAATTATTGGACTTGATCAAGGATTATTAAGTAAGGCAATTAAATATGATGTGTTAGATAAATACAAACCTTTGAATTATGGTTTATTAAAATATTCCGAATTAATGAATGATTATGGTGTTCCTTATGATTTTGGCGCATTAGCAATAGTTTACAACAAAGAGACAATTAAAAATCCTCCAAAGTCTTTTGAAGATTTACTAAAACCAGAATATAAAAGAAAAATTGTAGTTGAAGATCCAAGAACTTCAAGTACTGGTCTCAGTTTTCTATTATGGACAATAGCTGTTTATGGGGAGAATTATTTAAACTTCTGGAAGCAATTTAGAGAAAACTTATTAAATATAACACCAGGATGGGATGAAGCATTTGAAATGTTAGAATCAGGTGAAGCTGATATAATGGTAAGTTACGTAACTGATGGGGCTTATAGTTACTATTATTATGGAAATATTAAATATGTACCTATCGTTATGTCAGAAGGGGCATTTGTGCAGGTTGAATATGCATCAATTGTAAAGAATGCAAAAAACAAAGAATTAGCAAAAAGGTTTTTAGAATTTATTCTAATGGAAGAATTTCAAAAAGAAATACCGCTGAATCAGTGGATGCTTCCAGTTACGGAAATTGAAATGCCAGAGGCATTTAATTACGTTCCAAAAATTGAAAAAACTTTGCAGATTCCAGCTACTATTTATGACAATCTTGAGGAGATTTTGAAAAAATGGTCAAAAATAGTTATTGGTGGTTAATTCCAATAATCTACATTATAGGGGGAATTTTATTCCCTCTTGTTTTCCTTTTTATTTTTGCAGGTGGTTTTGATTTTTCAGCAATAGTTGAAAATAAAAATTTGATATTTTTTACAATTAAGCAAGCTTTGGTTTCTTCGTTTTTTACAATGTTGTTAGGTTTGCCAGGAGCTTATATTGTTGCAAGAACAAATTTGAATAATTTTTTGAAATCATGTTTTAGGATAATGTCTTCAATTCCGTTTATTTTACCTGGTGTAACGATGAGTATAGGTTTTTTGTTTGCATTTGGTAAAAATGGATTAATAACTAAATTATTAGGACTTTTGGGTTTTAAAGGTCAAATCTTGTATACTTTCGCGGCAATTATTTTGGGACATGTGTTTTATAATTTTCCTTTGTTTATCAGAATTGTTGGGGAAACGTGGGAAAAAATCGATTCGACAATTTTGGAAGCTAGTAAAGTTGATGGTTCGAATAAATATAAAAGTTTTATTTATATTGAGCTGCCTTTATTATTACCATCAATTTTAAAGGCGTTTCTTCTCACATATGTTTATACTTTTACTAGTTTTGCAGTTGTTTTAATTTTAGGGGGTATAAGATATTCAACAATTGAAGTAGCAATTTATATGTATACAAAAATTCTTTTTGATTTTAAAAGTGCTTTAACATTAGCTTTATTTCAAATTTTGTTTATTTCACTGGTTTCATATTTTTTAAATATAAAGCATTTTGAAGATTTTCTTAGTGGCGTTTCCTTAAAAGAAAAGTTTCCGATCTGGGGTTATCTGTATTTTGGATTTTCAATTTTATTTGTATTTGTTCCATTAACTTATTCAATTCTATCAGGTTTTTTGAATTATGGTGGTGGTTTTGGAATAGATAATTTTAAAAGACTTTTAAATCTAAACATCGAGCAATATATAAATACGAGTTTTTTTAATATGCTGTTTTTTTCATTTGTAATACCATTAATAGCAAGTTTAATTTCCATAATTATAACTTCGATTGCTTCTTATTATTCTTCACGTGGGAAAAAATTAGATTATCTGATAATTTTACCTGCTGCAATTTCACCTGTAACAATCGCATTTTCATACGTTATACTAAGAATCACTCCATTTTTTGCGCTAGTTTTTATTTACTCGCTTATTTCAATTCCAATAGTTTTTGGGATTTTGGAAAGCGGTTGGAGGACTTTAAACCCCGAAATAGAACAAGCAGCAATTCTAGAGGGGGCAAATAGATTGATTTTAAACTTGAAAATTAGATTCCCGATGATTAAATTTCATATTTTGACCACGTTTGTTTATTCTTTAACAATTGGACTTGGTGAAATGTCAGCAACTATAACTGTTTCAGAACCACCAATTTCTACTTTTTCAATAGCAATTTATAGGTTATTAAGTTCGAGAAGAATACCTGAAGCAAGGGCTTTGAATACTATTTATACGTTTGTAGTTATTATTCTTTTTAGTTTGATTGAATATTTAAGAAGTAAGGAGAAAAAATAAGCGGAGTTTAAACTCCGCTTATTTTTTTAGATTTTTTCAATTTTCCAAATTTCTTCAGCATATTCTTTGATAGTTCTGTCGCTTGAAAACATACCAACTCTTGCGACATTTAATAGTGCTTTTTTATTCCAAGAGTATTTATCTCTGTAAAGTTGATCGATTTCTTTATGTTTAGTTTTATAACTATCGAAATCTGCAAGAAGCATGAATTCATCAGGTTGATTCCCATTTATGCCGAAAAGAAGAGATTGGAATATATCACTGAAAAGATTTGGATTTTCTTTGGAAAAGAAACCTGAATTTATAGAATCAAGTATTTTTTTGATGGTTTCATTTTTAAGATAAATTTCATATGGGTTATACAATCGGCTTTCTTTTAGTTTAGTTACTTGTTCAGCAGTAAGACCAAAAATGAAGATGTTATCATCTCCAACGCATTCTTTGATTTCAATGTTTGCACCATCAAGAGTACCAATAGTTATGGCTCCATTAAGGGCAAGTTTCATATTACCTGTTCCTGAAGCTTCTTTTCCGGCTGTAGAAATTTGTTCGCTGACATTTGCTGCTGGAATAATAATTTCTGCGAGTGAGACGTTATAATTTGGTATGAATACCACTTTTAATTTTTCGTTAACGTCTGGATCATTATTAATAACTTCCGAAATATTGTTGATTAGCTTTATTATTAATTTTGCCATTTTGTATCCTGGCGCAGCTTTTGCACCAAAAATAAAAGTTCTTGGGTAAATATCAATATTGGGGTTTTCCTTTATCTTGAAATAAAGATAAATTATATGCATGGCGTTTAATAACTGTCTTTTATATTCATGAAGTCGCTTGATTTGAACATCGAAAATTGACTCAGGGTCAACTTTTATTCCAAGATTATTCATAATATAGTTAGAAAGATTTATTTTATTATCTTGTTTTACCTCATAGAATTTATCAAGAAAAGTTCTATCGTCAGCGTATTTTTCGAGTTTTTTTAATTGATCAAGTTCAATTACCCAGTTATCCCCGATATATTCTGTTATAAGCTTTGAAAGTTTTCTGTTACATTGAAGGAGCCATCTTCTTTGAGTAATTCCATTGGTTTTATTGTTGAATTTTTCCGGCCAGATTTCGTAAAAATCTTTAAATACTTTGTTTTTAAGAATTTCTGTGTGAAGTTTTGATACTCCATTTATGGAGAATGAACCAATAATTGATAAATTCGCCATTCTAACTTGTTTTGTGCTACCTTCCTCGAAGATTGAAACATTTCTTATTTTTTGTAAATCATTGGGGAATTTTTTTGAAACATTGTTTAAAAATCTTGAGTTTATTTCATAAATAATTTCAAGATGTCTTGGTAGGAGTTTTTCAAATAGCTGAACTTCCCACTTTTCTAGAGCTTCAGGCATTACTGTATGATTGGTGTATGCAAAAGTTTTTGTGGTAATTTCCCATGCTTCTTCCCATGGAAGGAATTCTTCGTCTAATAGTATTCTCATTAGTTCTGGAATGGCAAGTGCAGGGTGAGTGTCATTGAGTTGAATAACATTTTTTTCAGGGAAAAGTTTAAAATTGTTTCCATATTGTGCTTTGAATCTTCTGATAATATCTTGAAGTGATGCAGAAACAAAGAAATATTCTTGCTTTATTCTCAATTCTCTTCCAGCGTAGAATGCATCATTTGGATATAAAACTTTTGAAATAGCTTCAGCAATGGCTTTTGATTCAGTTGCTTTTACGTAATTGCCTTTTTGAAAATTGTCAAAGTCGAATTCATTTATTGGTTTAGCCGACCATAGTCTTAAAGTGTTAGCGACATTATTTCCGAATCCTACAATAGGTACATCATATGGAACAGCTAAAATGTCATAAGTATCTGTCCATCTAAATCTTAAATTCCCATTTTTATCTGTATATGCTTCGGATTTTCCGTAGAATTTTACCTTTACTGTTTTATCCTTTCTTTCAATTTCCCAAGGATATCCATTTTTAAGCCAATCATCTGGCAATTCCTTTTGATATCCATTTTCAAAGATTTGCTTGAATATACCATATTCGTATCTTAAACCATAACCATATCCTGGATAACCTAATGTGGCAATTGAATCTAAAAAACAAGCAGCAAGTCTTCCGAGACCGCCATTGCCTAGACCAGGATCAGGTTCTATTTGTGAAAGTTCATCTAATGAAATATTTAATTCATCTAATGCTTCTTTAATTTTGTCTTCAATTTGTAAGTTTAAAATATTATTGTAGAGCAACCTACCAATTAAAAATTCAATTGAAAAGTAATACACTCTTTTTGTTTTATTATTTTCATAATATTTTTTTTTGGTTTCTAGCCACTTTTCAATAACTCTATCTCGAATTATTAATGAGAGGGCGAAAAATTTATCCCATAAAGTAGAATTACTTAGATCTTTTCCTAAAGTTAAGTTTAAATGATTTTTGTAATTTTCTTTAATAATATCGATATTTAATGATGTTCTTAAGTTGTCAAAATTCATTGTAACTACCCTCCTTGGGAACGTTTCCATATGAATCTTTTTTTAATTTACCTCTTTAATTCTACATTTTTTAATACAAAATGTCAAGGAATTTGCAGGAAATTGGCAAAAAATGACAATATTTAACATTAATTAATCTCTTTTAGATGGAAATGCTATAAAATAAAAAAATCCTGGCCCGAAGCCAGGATTGTAAAGGTTATAAAAAGAATTATTCGAGAGGTTCAAACATACTTTTATCTACACCACAAACAGGACATACCCAATCATCTGGTAAATCTTCGAAAGATGTTCCTGGGTCTATACCATTATCAGGATCTCCTTCCTCTGGATCGTAAATATACCCACAAACTGTACATTTATATTTCATAATATCCCCCCTTTTTTTATCATAGAGATTCTAATAAAATTATATCATATTAATATCCAAACGAGAAAATACCAGTTCCGCCTTTAAAGTAATAGAAAATTGCAACGTAATCTCCTTTTTTGATTTTGTCAATTACTTCGTTCCAATCACTAAGATTTTCAATCTCATATGTTTTACCGTTTACGGCTATTCTGAAAATAACATAACCTTTAGAAATATAGTTATTTGTACTTTCTTTAACGATTACACCTTTAATTTTTTCAGGTATTTGATAAGTTTCTCTATCACCATTTGAAATTTCATCAACTTTTATTCCAGCAAATTCTTTTGCTTCAATATTATCTTCATTGTTATCGCTTGCTTGTCCTAAGGTAACTATAATTTCTTTAATTGTTCCTTTTCTATCAAATTTAATTTTTACTCTAGAACCTGGAGTATAATTGTGTATGATAGAGGCAAGTTCACTTGCAGATGTAACTGAAAGACCTTCGACTTCTAAAATTACATCTCCTTCTCTTAGACCAGCTTTTTTAGCGGGTGAATTTTCGATAACCTGTGCTATGTATACCCCTTTACTAACTTTCAATCCTAATGCTTTTTGTAATTCCGGTGTAACTGTTTGCATATAAATGCCTAAGAATGCTTTTACAGCTTTCCCTGTTTTGATTATACTATCAATAAATCTTTTAGCTGTGTTAATTGGAATAGCAAATCCAATATTCATAGCTTCAGAGGGTGCAATGATTGCAGTATTTATTCCTATAACTTGTCCATGTATATTCAAAAGTGGTCCCCCACTATTTCCAGGATTTATTGCCGCGTCAGTTTGTATTAAATTAGTATAATAACCACTTCTATCGGGTTTAGGAATTTTTCTTCCAACGGCTGAAATTACCCCTAGGGTAACTGTATGTTGAAATCCCAAAGGATTACCAATAGCAATAGCCCATTCTCCAATCTTCAGTTTATCTGAATCTCCAAATTCTAATGTTGGTAATTCTTGACCTTTAGGATCAATTTTAATAATAGCAATATCTAATTCCTCATCACCACCAATATATTCAGCATCGAATTCATTGCCATTTAATAAAATAACTTTAATTTCTTCAGCTTTTTCTACTACATGATAGTTGGTGAGAATATATCCATTTTTGTCGAAAATAAAACCAGAACCTAAACTTGTTCCTTTTTGTTGGTATTGTTTTGGGATATCACCAAACCATCTTTTGAAGAAATCCTGGATAAATGGATCAATGTAAGTAGTTGAATACACTGTGGCTTCAATTTTTACAACTGCTGGTGCAGCAGCCTCTACAACCTTTACTACGGGACTTTCATAGTTTGGATTTACAAAAGCAAATAGTGAAACAGTTATGAAAAGAGTGAATATGAGTAGTATTCGTTTGTTCATTTAAACACCTCCTTTAAAATAAGTTTAACAAGATAAATTAGCATTTTCTAGTTTATTTGACTATATTTTATGGAATATAGTTCTAAATTCTAGTTTTCAAATTTTACATAATATGTTATAATGTAAATGAAAAGTAACAGTGATTTTTGGAGGTGATAACTATGAAGGTAGAATTAATGGTAAAAAATAACATTATAACCATAGCCGAAGAAACACCTTTCTTTATTATGTTAAGGGATTTATTTTATGGTAGTGACTGGATAAATTTAAAAAAGGATTTTAAAGAAGAAAATTTTATAAATCATATAAATGCTTTAGAATTTTTGGAAAAAAATATAGTTATACTTGATGAAAATTTTTATGAACCTGTTATTTGGTCAGAATTGATGGCATTTTTTAATGAATATTCAATTACTCCTGAGAAGTTTGAACATGCAACTGTTGATGGATTGTACGATTTAGCTTTAGAATACGCTGATAAATCTTTAATTGGTGACGCTAAGAATATTTTGGAGTTTGCAATTAAAATTGACAAAAATTATGCGCCCGCATATGAATTGCTTGGAAGTTTATTAATTGAACAGGGTGAAACTGAAGATGCTTTAAAATATTTAGAGCGGGCAATTGAAATAGATCCATGGTTAGTTCAAGGTTATTCTACACTTGGTGAGGTATATTATAATATGGGTAGATACGAAATGGCAGTTAAATATTGGGAGAAGGAAGTTGAATATGCACCTAATGACTTGTTTACTTATTTTATGTTAGCTGACGCATACACAAGAATGAACAAATATCAAAAAGCTATTGAGGTATTGAATAGATTGTTAGATATTGATAAAAATAATATTATTGCAATGTTTGAACTTGCACAACTATATAGAAAAATTGGTAAGGAAGCTGAAGCAAGAACTGTTGAGGAAGAAATTCTTCGTTCTAAACCAATAGATATTAATGGAATTGAAATTTGGGCAAAAATACAAATGAAATATGGTAGATATAATGAGGTGATTAAGGTAATTGAACCAATGTTAGAATCTAAATATAATGCAGTGGATTTAAAAACATTATTAATAGTTCCGTATATGAAAATAGGTGAAATTGAAAAAGCCAGGAAATTGTTTGAAGAAGTTAAACAAAATGATTTTTGGTACGCATATAGTAAAAAGGAAATTTTCGATCAATTCTTGACTGAAAGGGAGAAAGGACTTTGTGGTATTTCGTAAATTTTATATTAGGAGCAATTTTAGGTAGTTTTTTAAATGTTATCATTTATAGAAGCGTGGAGGGATTAAGTATAAACAATCCTCCACGTTCTTTTTGTCCCAATTGTAAAACTACGTTGAAATGGTATGATAATATTCCAATTTTGAGTTACATAATTCTTCGTGGAAGGTGTAGATACTGTCACCAAAGAATACCGATAAGGTATCTTCTTGTTGAATTGGTAATGGCTTTTGGTTTTTTGATTCATTCACTGTTTTTCATCTGGCAGGTTAATTTAATTTTGAATGCAATTTTATTTGTAACTATTGCTGTAATATTCATAGATTTGAAAATTATGATGATTCCGGATTTTGCTTGGATTATTATTGGTGTTGTTTCAATTGTTGATTTAATCTTAAATGGTGAATTATTCTTGCGTTTAATATCTTTTGTTGTTGTATTGAGTATTCTTTTAATCTTAAAGGCTATTTATAAAGAAGGAATGGGATCAGGGGATATATTTTTAATGTCTGTTTTTTCCTTTTTGCTTTCTCTCCCGTTTGCTTTCTATATGATGATACTCTCTTCCGTTTTGGGGATATTTTTTGCATATCTTAGAAAGTCTAAAGTCATACCTTTTGGCCCTTTTATTTCCCTGAGTGGCTATTTTTTGTATATTTTAGATATTTTAATTATGGTAAAATATTATTGAATACTTTTTTGAGGTGTTTGCTTTGAGAGGACTCTTGATTTGCTTCAATTTAATTTTTCTCATAATGTTATTTTTTTTATCGCAGTTATATCCTGTGAAATATTTTGATAATATTTTTTCGAAGTATTTCGATAAATTACTAATATTAAGTATGATAAAAGTTGAAAGTAATTTTAAGCAAAATGCAGTTTCAGCGGTTGGGGCATATGGGTTGATGCAGGTTATGCCAGTAACTGCGGATTGGTTGAATGAAAAGTATTCTTTGAATTATGATTATAAAAAACCTGAGGACAATATAAAATTAGGAATTATATATTTAGATTATTTGTACGAACTAACTGGAAGCATTGAAGAAAGTATAATGTTCTATAATACTGGTCCGAATGCTTCATTAGAAATAAAAGTAAAATCTGGGCAAAGGTATATAAGTAAGGTGAAAAAAACGTATTTTATTTATAAATTTTTGTATTGGAGTGATTAATATGAATATTGTTAATTCACGTGAAATAAAAGAATTGGATAAGCAAACAATAAATAAAGCAGGAATCGATTCGTTGATTTTAATGGAACGTGCAGGGGTTTCTGTTATTGAAATTCTAAAAAAATATTTAAAGAGATTATCTGATAAAGTTTTTACTGTGGTTTGTGGAAAAGGTAATAATGGAGGAGATGGATTAGTTGTAGCACGGGAATTATTAAATTATACAAATAACGTTAATTTAGTTATTGTTGAAGATTTTTCAACAAATGAAAGTAAAGTTAATTTTCAAATTTATAAAAATTTGGGTGGAAAGTATGTAAAGTATTCCGAAGAATGTGTGAATACAGTAAAAGAGATTATTCTAAATAGTGATGTAGTAATTGATGCAATTTTTGGAGTGGGATTGTCAAAAAATATTGAAGGCAATTATTATTCATTGATTGAATTAATAAATAAATTTTCGAAATTTGTTGTTGCCATTGATATTCCTTCAGGAATTTCAGCTGATACTGGAAAAGAATTAAATATTGCTATCCGTGCAAATTTAACTGTAACATTTGAGTTTCCAAAGGTTGGTAACTTTTTGTTTCCCGGGAGGGAATTCACTGGCAATTTAGAAGTTGTTAAAATAGGTTTTCCAAAATATGTTATCGATAATTTTAGGTTTGATAAGTTTTTAATCACACCTGAATTAATAAAACTTCCAGAAAGAATAAGTAATTCAAATAAAGGAACATATGGGAAAGTAATAGTAATTGGAGGAACAGAGGAATATTATGGCGCACCACTGCTGAGTTCTTTAGGAGCTATGAGAGCAGGTGCGGGTAAGGTTATTATGTTTGGTTCTAAAAATATCGTAAGAAATGCTGTGAATTTTGAACCAGGAATTATTGGAGTCTCGTTTGAAGAGGAAAAAGTATTTACTCAAAAGTACATTGAGAAGATTCTTTCATATGAGGATAGTAAAACAGTTTATATTTTGGGACCTGGTCTTGGTAGAAGTTCAAAGGCAAAGAATTTTGTGGAAAAATTTATAAAAATTGTCAAAAAACCGTTGGTTTTGGATGCGGATGGAATTATAAATATTTCAAGTTTTAAAGAAGAAATAATGGGTAAAAATAATTTGATATTGACACCCCATCCTGGGGAATTTTCGTATTTTCTTGATTTACCAATATCTGAGGTTAAATATAATTATGATTTGGTAAGAAAAATTGCCAGTGAAATGGGGATAATAATTAATTTAAAGGATTCAA
The DNA here is from genome assembly GCA_017656345.1 of Thermosipho sp. (in: thermotogales). GTDB lineage: Bacteria > Thermotogota > Thermotogae > Thermotogales > Fervidobacteriaceae > Thermosipho_A. The sequence goes on from JACDNZ010000001.1 coordinate 113,947, forward strand.
CTTCAATAATTTCTGATGGAAATTATGTTTACTTTAATATTACTGGAAATTCTTCTCTTTCAAAAGGGGGAAGTGGTGATATTTTATCAGGTTTAATTGCAGGTTTTATAGCTCAGGGCTTGCCATTAATTGAAAGTGTGAAAACAGCTTCATATGTTTTGGGAAAAGCTGCTGAATTATATAAGCCGGAAGGTATAAATTTAGTTAGTGAGATTCTAAATTATATACCAGTAGTTATAAATGAACTACGTAAAAAGGAGGAAGTCGATGGTAATATATCCGGAGTATGAAATTAAACCTCAAAATTTTAGTTACTTTCCTTTAGATTGGAAAGAGATTTTTAATAATGAAAACCCTATTCATGTTGAATTAGGATTTGGAAATGGTGAATTTGCAGCGTATTATTGTAAGAAAAACCCTGAATTAAATTATATTGGTTTTGAATTGTCAATTACTTCAATGATAAAGGCTCAGAGGAAATTAAAGAATAGTAATGTTCAAAATGCAAAATTGATATTATTAGATGGTAAATTTGGATTAAGAGAGTTGTTTCCAGATGGTTCAATTGAAAAAGTTATTATGAATTTCCCAATACCTTGGTATAAAAATTATCAGGCAAAGAGAAGGATTATAATAACAGAATTTTTTGAAATATTGTCAGTTGTATTAAAGAATGGTGGAACTTTTGAACTTCTAAGTGATCAGGATTGGTATGTAATTGAAGCAAGAGAAAATGCTTTGAAATCGGGTTTTTTTGAAATTGTTGAGTTTGAAAAAAATCCGAAAAGGGAATTTTATACAAGATATGAAAAAAAATGGATAAAATTTGGTCGAGATATATATAAGTTAGTAGTTTCAAAAAAGGATTGTGGGAAAATTGTGAGGTTAATTGGAGGTGCAATTGAAATGCCACATGCTAAAGGAAAAGCTAATATAGAAAAATTACCAGCGTTGTTAAATAATGTTTTTAAAGAAAACAATCAAACCTTCGTTGTGAAAGGTATTTATAAATCTCTTGATAATGAAAGATATTTGATAAAAGTAATTTCTTCTGATAAAGATTTTGTTCAACATTATTTTTTAACTTTATACAGAAAAGATGACGATGAATGGGTTATAAAACTTGATAGTGAATCAAATCCATATAGAACACCTGCAGTAAAATGGTCTGTGCAAAAAATAATGGAGGTGTTGAGTTGAGATTTGGAATCCTTGGAGCTGGTAGTTGGGGAATAGCATTTGGAAATTTGTTGGTTGAAAATAATCAGGAAGTTTTAATTTGGGGTCGAAGAAAGGAATATGTTGAAAGAGTAAATAAAAATAAAGTTACACCATATTTAGCTGGAGTATCGGTTAAGCCAAAACTTACACATGAAATTTATGAACTGGTTAATTTTGCTGAAATATTGGTTATAGCTGTTCCGGTTCAATACATAAGAAACGTATTGGAAGAGGTAAGCAATGTCAATGATAAAAAGATTACCTTAATTTTGAATTTATCAAAAGGGCTGGAAATAAGTTCTTTCAAACGGGTATCAGAAATAGTTGGCGAGTATTTTGAAAATACGACTTATGCAGTATTATCTGGACCTTCACATGCTGAAGAAGTAGCCAGAAAAATTCCAACGGCTGTAACTATTGCTGGCGGGGAATATGATTTATTGCAAAGATTAATTAGTAATGAATATTTTAGAGTTTATACTTCAGTTGATGTTGTAGGAGTTGAAATAGCTGGAGCTTTGAAAAATGTTATGGCAATTGCTGCAGGAATACTTGATGGATTAGGTGGTTGGGATAATTCTAAAGCAGCTTTAATGACTAGAGCTTTATTTGAAATGATTAAGTTTGGAAAATTTTTTGGTGCCAAAAGGGAAACTTTTTTTGGTCTAGCTGGTATGGGGGATCTCATGGTTACATGTAACAGTCGTCACAGTAGAAATAGAAAGCTTGGTGAACTAATTGCAAAAGGTCAAACATTGACTGAGATATTAAATGGTACCTCAATGGTGGCGGAAGGTATGTATACGGTTAAAGCTGTTTATAATTTTTGTAAATTGCATAATATTGATATGCCAATTTCTAAGGAAGTTTATGAAATTTTGTATTGTGGTAAGGATCCAAAATTATCAATGATTGAATTAATGAGTAGACCTTTAAAAGAAGAGTGGTATATATGATTGGGTTATTTGTAAATTTATTAATTGGCTTTGTGTTTCTTCAAGTTTTTTTCGATTTTAATAATATTATAATTAGTCTAATTGTGGCATTTTTAGCTTGGGCAATATTGTATCCTGGAAAGTTTAACTTTTCTTTGCTCGTATTTGATGCTTTGAAAAAGATACCACGTGTTATCTTTGAAGGAATTATTATTTTATTTTCAAAACGTGAGTTAGTTGAGTCTGAGAAATATAAAGATAATTTTGAAATATTACGTAAAATAATTAATATTACTTTAACCCCAAAAACAATTGTATTCGAGCATGATGATGATTTTATTTACATACATAAATTAGATAGGGAATGATAAATATGGTGGCAATTTTTGGGATTTTGTTGTCAGTTATTTTTGCAATTTATTTTACAATAAAAGGTAAGAATATATTTGAAAAATTGATTCCACTTCTTTCGATTTCAACGAAAATATCATTGTTGATAATTGTATTTTCGTTTGTTTATGACTTACCTTTTATGTTTGAGTTAGGTATATTTTATCTACTCATTTCAATTGGTGGAGCTTTTATCATTTCATCGTTTATCTCACGGAGTGATTTTTATGATTAAAATTATTCAAATTTTTTTGTTGGTTATTGGAGCTACATATATGGTAATTGGAAATTATTTAGCTTTAAGGTCGAAAAGTATTTTGAATAAAATTCACTATTTAAGTGCTGCGGATACGATTGGAGGAATCTTTATATTGGTTTCAATACTACTTTCAAAAGAATATTTTTTCAAAGCACTTATTGCTTTGATAATTTTATTAATTGGTTCTCCATCGATTACTTATTTTGTCGCTAATGCTTTATCAAAAAGGGGTAAGAAAATTGGTGGTTATTAGATCTGTGTTTTTAATTTTAATGATTTCAATCACATTATTTGCGATATTTTCGCGCAAACCATTCAATTCATTCATTTTTAGAACAATCTTGAGTATATTGGCTGTTGGCTTGTATGTATTGTATTTTGCTCCTGATGTAGCATTAGCAGAAGCAATGTTAGGTGCTTTACTTACTACTTTTATATATCTTCTTGCTTTTAAAATACATTCTGAAATCAAAGTAGGTATTGTAAAAATGCCTGTTATTTGTGAAAAATATCAGGAAAATTTTAAAGGAATTATTCCTGAGATATTGAATGAATTTGCAAGAAAAAGGAATTATAAAGTTCATTTTATTGAAGTAAGTGATTTGAATAAGATTAAAATGTTGCTAATAAATTCTGAAATTGATATTGGAATATGTTACGACGGTGATTTTGAAATTCTTGAAGTACCTGTGTATTTGTTTGAAAATAGTGAAAAAAATTATTTTGAAATTCATGAGTTATTGGAACTTAACAAGAAGATCACTGAATTAAAAAAAGTGAAAAATGTAAAAATTTCATTGTGTTTCTCAGATAAAAATTCGATTTTATTTGAAGAATTTTCAGAATTTTATTCACAAGAAAAAATTGAAAATATAGTGAAAAAATATATAAGGAGGTAGTAACATGTCATACGTTCAATTTAGTATTGAAAAAATTGTGGAATTATGTTCAATACCAAGTCCTACTGGTTTTACTCATAAAGCAATTCAATATTTAATAGAAGAATTTAAGAAGTTAGGCTTTAGTTATAAGTTGACACCAAAAAATAGTCTTATAGTTGATCTTGGACATGGGGAAAGTAATGCTTTATTACTGGTGGCACATGTTGATACATTGGGGGCAATGGTTAAATCAATAAAAAATAATGGACGTTTGAGTATAACAAAAATAGGTTCTTATCCGTATAACCATATTGAAAATGAAAATTGTATTATTCACACAAGAGAAGGAAAAGAATTTACTGGAACAGTATATCTAACACATCCTTCTGTTCATGTATATAACGATGTTGGAACTTTAAAAAGAACCGAAGAAAATATTGAGGTGGTATTAGACCAGAAGGTTTCAAATGAAGAAGAAGTTAGAGAATTGGGAATAATGCCAGGAGATTTTATCTCATTTGAACCAAGAACTGTAGTTACAAAAACTGGTTTTATAAAAAGTAGACATTTAGATGATAAAGCTGGTGTAGGAATTTTACTTGGTTTAGCTAAAGCAATAAGAGATTATTCTACTGAGCCGACGAGGAAAGTATACATGATGTTTACAAGTTATGAAGAAGTTGGGCATGGAGCTGCAAGTTCTATTCCAAATGATGTTACTGAAATTATTTCAGTTGATATGGGAGCGGTAGGTGCAGATTTAAATTCAAATGTTTATTCAGTGTCTATTTGTGCTAAAGATTCTGGGGGGCCGTACGACTATGAAGTTATTAACAAATTAATAAAAGCAGCTAATATTGCGCAGGTTAACTATACTGTAGATGTATACCCATATTATGGTTCTGATGTGGAAAGTTCATTGAGAGCAGGTTATGATATAAAACATGGACTAGTAGGTCCAGGAGTTTATGCTTCACATGGTTATGAAAGAACTCATATTGATGCACTTGAGGCTACGTTAAAACTTTTACAATCATATCTAGAGTTGGAATAACTTTTGTTTTAATATGGTTGTGGTATAATTTAATTAGACTGTTCTTATTTAGGAGGTATAAAAATGGAAGTTGGATATAAATTATCTTCAGCAGAAAGAAAGTATTTGCTTATAACGTATTTAACACTTAACGAGATGGGTTGGACCCGTCTAAAAAAGATATCGGATTTTGCAAGTGTGAAAATGCCATCAGCAAAACAGTCTCTTGACTCTTTGGCTAAAAAAGGTTTGATTTATTATGAAAGAAGAGGAGCTATTACATTAACAAAAGAAGGAAAAATAATTGCAATAAGAGAGAATGAGAATATTCAAGCTGTAAAAAAGTTCTTTACTGAAGTTTTACTTCTTTCACCTGAAAAAGCAAATGAAGCTTGTTGGAAAATCTATTTTGATATGGATGAAGAAATTTTAGAGAAATTTGTTTTGTTTGCTAAATTTTTGAACCAATCACCAATTGAAAAACCATTGTTTATTGCACATTTTAAAGAATTTGTTAAAAATGGGAAGGTAGTTTCTGAATGTCCTTACATTAAAAAGGGACAGGGAGGAAAATAACTGTGGAATTGGATGTCTTATTGAAAATTGAAAAGGAAAAGGTACATTTGTTGAGTTATATTTTAGAAGCAGAAGATAATCTTTTAAATATTAGAAAATATGAGGGGGGGATTTTGAGAGTCATTGTTCCAGAAAAGCTGTTGGATGATGCTCTAAAACTTATTAATAGTTTAAAGTCTGAAATTGGTTTTGAAATTGTTGAAATTCGTAAAAATTCGGGAAGTGCTGATTGATGAAAAAGATAGTTAGTTTGTTATTGGTAATTCTATCGCTATTTTTATTTTCAAATACTGTTTTCATGAAAGTTGAAAATGAGATAGTTGTGAAGAATTATGAGAAAAATTTTGAGTTTAAGTTCCCTGAAGAAACTCAAAATTTTTTTGTTGCAGTATATGGAGATAGTAGATGGGGAAATAGAATTCACAAAAAAATTGTTCAAAAGATACAGGAGTATTCTCCCTTGGCAGTTGTACATTTGGGGGATATGGTAAATAGAGGGGATGTCTTTGATGAATGGCAAACATTTTTTGAAATTACGGAACCTTTGAGACAGATTTCATATTTCCAGGTTGTAAAAGGAAATCATGAAAAACCTGACATATATTTTAGAAAGTATTTTGGAGTTTATAATTATTATTCTGATTTTGGGGATTGGAGATTTATTTATCTGGATTTAGAAACTGGAATTGAAAAAGCAATTAGTTTTTTGAATCAATATCACAATTCTAAAACGATTGTTTTTATGCATTTTCCCGTATTTACAGTGGGACCGTATTGCGAAAATAAATTTGTATTGTCATTAAAAAAATTACATGAAGTTTTTAAAAATAACAATATTAAGTTAGTTTTTTCAGCACACGAACACAATTATCAAAGGTTTTTTGTGGATGGAGTTGTGTATGTTATTTCAGGAGGAGCGGGAGCATTTTTGTATGGGAAGAAATGTGAAAATGAACATTTGATTAAGTTTTGTAAAGAACATAATTTTGTAATACTTCATTTCGTAGAAAATAAAATTGACATAAAAGCATTTTCTGAAACTGGAGAGTTGTTAGATGAATTTATAGTAAGTTATTAAAAAGGAGTGTTAATGTGAAGAAAATTTTGTTTTTAACAGTAATTATAATTTTGATGTTTTTTCCATTAATTTTGTTTATTATTGATAAAAATCAGACACTTTATGAATTTCAAAATTTGAAAAGTTTGCTAAATACTGAAATTTATAATTACAAGCGTTTTGTAAAGGAATTGGTGAAGTACAAACAACCTGATGGCTATATCGTAGATGATGAAAAAATTTATTATAAAGGAAATTTGATTGAAGAAAAAGTAATTGATAAAGGGTTTATCGTTTTGAATATTGATGGTAATTATGAATTGTTTTTTATCTGGGATTCAAAACTTTTTTTGATACCAAAAATAAAGTCCAATTTCTTAATTTTTGATATTAATGGAAGGATAATAACAGAGGATAATTTTTCACATTTGATTGGGGACATTTTTCCAAAAATTAATGACAACATTACATTTTATAAAGGGTTAAGAGTATATTATGAAAAAATTGAGTTAGGGAATAATATTGATGCGATTGTTTATTTAAAAGTTCCAATACATCACTTGTTATTGTATTTTCTTTTTATTCCAATTTCAATCTTTTTATTTTTGGAATCTGATATTTTGAAATCAAAAGTGTCAAAAGATAAGGAGGAATAATATGATAACGACAAAATTAGGTGATGGAGGGAACACAAGATTGGCAAATGGTGAAATGGTTTCAAAAGATCATGCAAGGGTAGAAGCATACGGGACTTTGGATGAATTAGATTCTTTTTTGGGTTTTGCAAAAAATTTTTTAAGTGAAAATGAAAAACAAGTATTAGAAAAAATTCAAAGAATGATATTTAGTGTTTCAGCAGAACTTGCGAAGGTTGAAAAGCACAATAAATTAATTGATGAAGAGGATATCGAAGAATTGACAGCTTTGGTTCAACAATATGAGAAAAATTTAGATTTAAAAGGATTCGTTTTGGTTGGTTCAACCAAAGAAAGTGCATTAGTAGATATTTGTAGAACAATTGCAAGGAGAGCAGAAAGAAGAATAGTAGCGTTATCGAAAACTGAAAGTGTGCGAAAAGAAATATTAGCATTTATTAACAGAGTATCTGATTTACTGTTTGTAATTGCAAGATTTATTGAAAAACAAAATAAGGAAAATAAAAAATAAAAAGGAGTGAAGATCTTGGTCAAAATCGATGGAAATTCACTCGAACTTGAGCATATACATAAAGTGGCCAGAAAATTTGAAAGGGTTACATTAGACGATAGTGCAAAAAGAAAAGTTGAGGAAACAAGGAAAAAAATAGAAGAAATTTTAAAAGCCGGAAAACCAATTTATGGGGTAAATACCGGATTTGGAGCATTAGTGAATGTGAAAATTTCAGAAACACAACTTGAGGAACTTCAAAAAAATATTGTTCTTTCGCATTCAGCAGGTGTTGGAAAACCTTTAAGTAAGGATATTGTGAGAGCTATTATGTTGTTAAGGGCAAATTCACTTTCAAAAGGTTTTTCAGGTGTGAGGTCAGAAGTTATAAACAAATTAATTGAATTCTTGAATAATGATATCTATCCATTTGTGCCGGAAAAAGGAAGTGTAGGAGCTAGTGGTGATCTTTCACCTTTAGCACATATTGCCATGGCTTTGATTGGTGAAGGTTATGTAATTGAAAATGGTGAAAAAATTGAGACGTATAAAGTTTTAAGTAAAAAAGGTATAAAGCCTTTAAAGTTAAAAGAAAAAGAAGGTTTGAGTTTACTAAATGGAACACAATTTATTACTTCTATTTTATCATTGGTAATAAGAGATTCATTAAAATTAATGGAGTATTCCACACTAATTGCTGCGGCATCGGTTGATGCTTTGTTTGGTACTCCAAAAGCTTATGATGAAAGATTGCAAAATGCAAGAAATCATGAAGGTCAGAAGATAATTGCTGCTCTTTTAAGAGAATATTTAAAAGGAAGTGAAATAAGGGATTCGCATAGAAACTGTAATAAAGTCCAGGATGCGTATACTTTGCGTGCAATTCCACAAGTATACGGTGCGGTTTTGGACACGTTAGTTTATGCTAAAAAAGTTGCATTAAATGAAGTAAATGCAGCTACGGACAATCCCCTAATATTTGATGAAGAAGTTATAAGTGGTGGAAACTTTCATGGAGAGCCTGTAGCATTAGTTTCAGACTTTGTTGCAATTGCATTGACTGATCTTGGAAATATGATAGAGAGGAGAATTGATAGGCTAGTTAATCCATTGGTAAATTCAAACCTTCCACCATTTTTAGCTTCAGGCAAAGAGGGCTTAAATTCTGGGTATATGATATGGCAATACACTGCTGCAGCTTTATGTAATGAAAATAAAGTTCTTGCTCATCCGGCTTCAATAGATACGATCCCCACCTCAGCTTATCAGGAGGATCATGTAAGTATGGGGGCAACTTCTGCAAGAAAATTGCTCAAAATCTTTGATAATTTAGTATCATTAGTTTCTATAGAAGCTATGCTAGCAAAGGTGGCATTGGAATATAGAAGACCGCTAAAATCTTCACCAAAAATTGAAGAATTTTTCTCGAAAATTAATGTAGAAATTAGTGGTGATAGATACTTTGGGGATGATTTTAATAGGATCAGGGAAATAATAATTTCTGAAATAATGAAATAAGTTAGAAAAAATGGCTCCTTGATGGAGCCATTTTTTTAATATTAATAATCATCATCATCATTTTCGTTATAGCTTAAAAAATCAACAAGATCATCGTCCATAAGTATTATGTTTTCATCTTCATCCATACTGTCAATAGTTCTTTCGGTTATTACTTCCTTTGATTGTCCAAAAGGATTTTTTGGATCAAGTTTTCCGTTAAAGATTTCAACTTTAGATTTCCCATCTATTAGATATGCTTTTGCTTTAACCGGACCTTTTAAAATTAACAAAATTTTTTTGACTAATTCTTCATCTATATCCTGATTTTCCGCACATATCAATCTTAAAATTCCATTGTTGTATTCTAAGGTCGTGTTGTTTTTTTTAGCTAATTCAATAATATTTGGGTTTTTAAGTATTGTATTTGCTTTAGGTTCACCAATTGCAATCTCTATAATGTAATGAAAAGGCATTATTGCACCTCCGAAGAAATTACTTTGAAAGATATTTGTTTACTTTGTCCATTAATCTGGATTTTCTTCTTGCTGCTTCATTTTTGTGAATTGCACCAATTTTCGCTGCTTTGTCTATAAAGCTTTGTGCTTCTTTTAAAAGAGCCTTGATTTCTTCTTCAGGTTTATTTTCTTCAATTGCCTTTAAAACTTTCTTTATTGAATTTTTCATTCTTGTTTTGTATGCTTTGTTTATCAATCTATTTCTTTCAGAAACTTTAACTCTTTTTTTTGCAGATTTTATATTTGGCATAATTATTCAACCTCCTTAAAATATTCTTTTTAGTTCATCAACCATATCTAGTTTTTCCCAGGTGAATTCTGGTTCATTTCTTCCAAAATGTCCATAAGCTGCTGTTTTTCTATAGATTGGTCTTAAAAGATCTAGTTTTTTAATAATAGCACCAGGTCTAAAATCAAATAATTCAATAATTGATTTTAGGATTTTATCTTCATCAACTTTTGCAGTTCCAAAAGTATTAATCATAATTGAAACAGGTTTTGCAACACCAATTGCGTATGCTACTTGAAGCATAAATTTGTCTGCAAGTCCTGCAGCAACAACATTTTTAGCAACGTAACGTGCAAAATAATGTGCTGATCTATCAACTTTTGTTGGGTCTTTTCCACTAAATGCACCACCACCGTGTGGTATTGCGCCACCATATGTATCAACAATAATCTTTCTACCGGTAAGGCCTGTGTCGGCTGAAGGTCCACCTAATACAAACCTACCAGTTGGATTTACCAAAATTTTCATTTTATCATCTCTAAGATTTTCAGGAATTATTGGATTAATTACGTGTTCAATTAATGCGTTTTTAATTTCTTCGATGGTTACATCTGGTTCATGTTGTGTAGAAATTAAAACGGTATCGATTCTCACAGGATTGTCATTTTCATCATACTCAACAGTAACTTGAGTTTTACCATCAGGTCTTAAAAATGGAAGAGTTTTATTTTTTCTAACCTCAGTCAATCGCATTGCCAATTTATGAGCAAGCATAATTGGTAATGGCATGAATTCTTCTGTTTCATTTGTTGCGTAACCAAACATCATCCCCTGATCTCCTGCACCAACTTTTTCTAATTCATCTTCAGTGATGATTTCTCCTTCTTTAGCTTCAAGAGCGTTATCAACACCCAAAGCAATATCTGGTGATTGACTATGGATTGAAGATATCACCGAACAGGATTCGCCATCAAAACCAAATTTCGCTCGGGTGTACCCAATATCAAGAATAGTTTTTCTGACAATATCTTGAACGTCAACATATGCCCTTGTTGTTACTTCACCCGAAACAAATGCTAGACCCGTGGTTACTAATGTTTCAACTGCAACCCTTGATTTGGGGTCTTGTTCTAAAATCGCGTCCAAGATGGCATCACTAATCTGGTCTGCCACCTTGTCAGGGTGTCCCTCAGTGACACTTTCACTCGTAAAAAGTCTTTTCATCGCTCAACCTCCTTTTCGTATTCTTCTTTGGTGATAAACTTACCACCACTTATTTCAAAACTTACTGGTTTATATGAACCAGTAAATTGTGCTTTTAATTCAATTTTGTTTGGACATTTTGAACCAACATATATCTTTTCAATTTTATATGGAATATTTGGATTATCGTAATTAACTAGAAAATCATATCCTTTTCTCAAATGGCTTCTAAATAGCTCACCACATTTTTCGCATTTTATATAAACGACTAAATTGTTTCCATCTTTGTAAAAAGGATTAACATCTAAATTTTTTTTCTTTTTTTTGAAAAAAAACACTTTAATCCCCCCGTTTAAGATTAAAATTGAAAGTTTTAACTCTCCCCCAGGGATCTTTTAATTCCAAAGTTACTGGGAAGAAGTCTATATTAAGATTTAATGTTGGGAAGTTATTTGCCTTAACTACGTATCCAGTTTTTTCAGGATACAATTTGTAATAAGCCTTATATATATATCCTGCTGCTATTGATTCTTCAGAGTAAACTGTGTAAGGTTTATCAATCTCTTCATAAGGTATTTCATCGAACAATATATGATACACCAATTTATTTGAAAAATAAAGTTTTATTTCTTTCAATCCAATTATATTTTTGTTAACTTGAAGATAAGAATTTATTTCCAAGTGTGGAAAGACTCCTGAGAATTCATATGTTTTTCCATTAACGAATTCTTGTTTTTTGCCATCAATAACTATTTCTTTGATAATTATTTCTCCATTTAGAGGAGCAACTTTAATAAAGTCAAGAGGATCAAAAATCATTGTTTCTTTTGAATTTCTTATTTCAAGGTGACAATGTGGTTGTACAGCTTCTCCCGTTTTCCCGGAATATGCAACAACTTCACCTTGAGAGAATTTAATTTCATTTTCTGGAAATTCAACAATTATATTGCTGTTTCCATATTCACTTATCAAATCATCAACTATTGATTGAATTTTTGATGAAAACATACTTAAATGAGCGTAAAGTGATTTGTATCCATTGGGATGTTGAATAACAACGACATTACCATAGATAGTGTTATTTATTTCAATTCTAGCAAGATAACCATCATATATAGCTTTAATTGGAATACCTTCTTTTAAGAAAGTACTAAAATCAACTCCACCATGAAAATGTGCAGTGTCACCAGTACTTCTGAATTCTGCAAATGACGAGGTAACGTAACTGTCATCCACTGGCATTATAAAATTCGAAAATGCAAGAAGTGATAGTAATATAATTAAAACTAAAGAATGTAGTTTTTTCATTCATTTACCTCCTTAATTATTTTTTCGATCATTTTTTCTGGCGCATAAAGTTCAATCTTAATATTTTCACTATTAGAATCTAAAACGTTGTATTTTATTTGTTCAGAGTATTTGAATAAAATATTCATTTTGTTTGTTTTAATTGTAGTTATTACCTTTTTTGATATTTTATCAATTACTTCGTCAATTTTCAATAGCAATTTGTTTAAATTTAAGTTATTTTTTGCAGATATGTAAATAGCATATGGGTATTTATTTTTTATAGTTTCTAGAAGTTCAGATGTAATTAGATCAATTTTATTGAAAACAAGAATATAAGGTTTGTTATAAATTCCAATTTTTTCTAAAGTTTCGAACACAGTTTCAAGCTTTTTTTCGTAATTATTATCTGAGCTATCTACAAGAATTAACAAGATATCTGAATAATTTATTTCTTCTAAAGTAGAATGAAAAGCTTCAATAATTTTTGGGTGTAAGTTACTTATAAATCCAACAGTATCACTGAAAATAGCGATTCTGTTAGACGGCAATTTTACTTTTCTTGTAAAAGGTGAAAGAGTAGTAAACATTTCGTTTTTAGCAACTAAATTTTCGCCACTAAGTTTTGATAGTAAAGTAGATTTTCCTGCGTTTGTGTAACCAATAACCGAAATTTTAGTTATACTACTTTTTAATCTTTTTTTTCTTTGTAATTCTCTTATATGTTTGATGTTTTCTAATTGTCTTTTTAATGAACGAATTCTATTTTTTATATGTCTTCTAGAGTATTCTAGTTGTCTTTCGCCTGGACCTCTTGTGCCAATTCCTCCACCAAGTCTTGAGAGTTCTTTACCATAACCAACCAAATATGGAAGTAGGTATTGTAATTTAGCTATTTCAACTTGAATTTTTCCTTCTTTGGTTTTTGCATGCTTTGAGAAAATTTCTAAAATAATTTCTGTTCTATCTAATACCTTTATTTTTAAAAACTTTTCAATATTTTTTCTTTGAAGCGAAGTTATATTGTCGTTAATAACTAAAAAATTAATGTTATTTGAATAACAAAAGCTTTTAATTTTTTCCAATTTTCCTTTACCAAAATAATAATTTGGATCCGGTTTTAATTTCTTTTGATAAATTTTATCTACAATATAAAAATCTAAAGTCAAACACAATTGTTCAAGTTCATCAAAAGATTCAAGCAATTTATTTGAATAACCAGAGATTGTTACAAGTAAAGCCCTATTCTTCATTTTTCAAATTTTGACTGTTATTGTTATTACTTTTTTCTTCAGTGTCTTCTTGTTGAGTTTTTACAAGTTTCACAAAGCTTTCGGGCATAATTGTACTAACCGCATGTTTATAAATAAGGTTTTGTTGATTTCCATTTTCAAGTAACATTGTGAAACTATCAAATGACCTTATAATTCCTTTGGTTTGAAAACCATTAACAAGGTAGACCTTTACTGGTATTTTATTAGTCCTTAGTATGTTGAGAAATCGATCCTGCAAGTTAAATTTTTCTGCCATAAAATTCCCCCCTTTAATCTGGTATCCTGTATAGTTCTTTTGGAAAAGAAAAGTAGATATTAATGTATTTTACCAGTAAATTAGTTTGCTTCCCGTCTTCAATGATGTAAATTCTGTCTATTCCTTGAATATTTTCAAAAAGTGTATAAAGAATTTGTAAAAGAAATAAAAATTCATCTTCAGCAGAAAAATTCCTAATTAATGATGAATCTAAATCTATAATAAGTGAAGTATCAACAAAATAATAGGCATTTAGGATGTTTTTTGGAACTAATGAATTCGAATATGAGCTCAATACTTCAAAAATATTTTCAACCGTTAGTTTATCGATTGAAACTTCCTTGAAAATTATATCATTATTTTCAATTAATGCAATTTTTTCAGAAAAAGTAAATAGAGAAATTAATAGTAAAAAACAAATTAAGAATTTTTTCATTTTTCATCACCTTCTAAGTAATCCTTTATTTTTTCCCAATTCTCAGATGAAGTAAAAATAACAATTCCGGGAGCATCTAAAGGTAATTGAATAAATGGGACATAGTAAAGTTTTAAATTAAATTGTTTTGAAAGTTTTTTTGCAAAAGTGTTTGATGTAGAAAATAATTCCCAATCATTTCCGTTAAAATCTGGAGAATAATTTCTGATAAATACATAATTAAGAGGTGAGTCTTTAAAAATTATTACCAAATCATTTGAGTTATAGTTTTCAATCTTTTCATTAAAAGTGAAATATTTTATTGATTCGATTTTATATGTTTTTAATAGTTGGATTATAATTCGTTTGGGAAGTTCATTTAATTCAATGCTTTTAGTGTTTTCAACTTTTTTTGAAAAGATTATTTCATTGGGTGAATATAAACGTTCATAATATACGTATCCTTTTGAAACGAGGTAAAGAATATTATTAGACAAGTAAGTAGAAAGAGAGTTTGTGCCTAAGTAATCAATCTGCAAGTACGTTCCAATATCTTCAAGATTTTTGATTAACATAGAAGCCAGATAATAATTTTCATCTTTTCTTAAATATTTTATTTCGAAAAAATCGAATAAATCATCAAAAGTAATGTCTTTAACGGCAGTATCGTTTAAAACAACTACATCTTTTGTAAATACTACAAGTTTATCTTTCCACTCAATATATTGGAAAGTTCCAAGCGAACCAAATGCGATTTTTTCATCGTTTAAAAGCGTGGAATAAGTTTCAAGGATTTTTTTAGTCACATAAAAATTAATTGATGATGCTTCAATTGTAATATCATCAATTATTATGTTAAAGGAAAAAAACGTAAACGAAATTAACAAAAAAAATAGTATGGTAATTTTTTTCAATATTTAAACACGCTCCTTCCTATGAATTCTCTAATTAATGAAGTTCGCGGAATATCTTCAATATTTGTAATAGGTAAAAAGTAATCAAGAATTTTTAATAATCTTGTTGCCTCTGAAGTTTCAGGAACACCATCAGGTACAGTTATTAAAAGTTGTTCTGCAAATATTTTTAGTACGGGAATTTCATAAACAAGAGCACTATTAAACATAATATCAGCATTTTCTTGGTATGGAAAGATGTTTTTTTCTTCGCCTTTTCTAACATTTGGCCAGATTTTTAAGGTGAAATAAGCATTATGATTTCTAAATTTGCTATCTCTCACGATTCTTCTAAGTAATCTTGTATCAGTTGTGTGGATTCTATTTGTATCATCAAGATTTATTTGAGTTAGAGCACTGGCGTAAATTTTAAATTTGAAGTCGTCAGGTATTAATTCAGTTAATTTTGGATTTAATCCATGAATTCCTTCAATGATAATAGGTTGATCCTTTTCAATTTTCAGTAAAGTTCCTTTAGGTTTTCTTTTTCCAATTGTAAAGTCGAATTTTGGTATTTCAACTTCTTTACCTTCGATAAGATCTAACAAGTGCTTATTGAAAAGTTCAATATCTATTGCTTCAAGAGCTTCAAAATCATATTCACCTTTTTCATTTTTTGGGGTTTTTTCTCTATCCACGAAATAATCATCCAACGAAATTGTTATTGGTCTTAAACCACTGGCTCTTAATTGAACCATTAATCTTTTTGAAAAAGTGGTTTTACCGCTTGATGAAGGACCTGCAATAAGAATTAATCTTATGTTTTTTCTTTTTTTAATTTCCTCGGCAATAAATGCAATTCTTTTTTCGTGGAGAGCTTCTGACATGATTATGAGATCAGTTACACTTCTTTCGCCATTTGCAATGATATCATTTAAATCCCCAACACTGTCAATATTCATTATTTCGAGCCATTTTTCGTATTCCAAGAAAACTGCGTTTAATTTGGGAAGTGGTTTAAAATTTAAGATAGGTTCTTTATTTTTAAATTCTGGTAGTATCAAAACGAAACCTTCAGAATAGGGTTTTAAGTCATAATATTTTAAAATACCAGTATTAGGAGGCATATAGCCATAGAAATAATCATAGTAATCATCAAGCTGATAAATTTTAACAGTTTTCTTTTTTCGGTATTTTAATAAATTTATCTTATCGTAATAGCCAAACTTTTTAAAAAGCTCAATTGCTTCTTTTTTCAATAATTCATGTTTTTTAAATTGTTTATTTTGAGCTATCAAATTATCCATTTCGTTTTTAATTTTTTCCACATAATGTTCAGTTAATAAGAGTTTGCCGTTTTTATTTTTTAATTGACAAAAAATAGCTTTTCCTATACTATGAGAGACTTTTAAAGTAAAATCTGGAAATAGTTTTTTTAAGGATATTTTTAATAAAAATAGCAATCCCCGTTGATAAATGCGGAATCCGTCAACTGAATTTATATCTAAGAATTCGATTTCACCAGGTTTGTATAAAGGCCTAAAAAGTTCAACAATTGTGTTGTTGATTTTTGCTGCTACTATTGGTGAATCATAATATTTTTGAAATTTTCCGTAAATTTCAAGCAAAGTTGAACCAATGGGTAAAAAAATCTTCTCATTAGTTTGTTTGAAAATCAATTCTAAATTTTGCAATTTGATACCCCCTCTTAAATTTTCCAGGAAATCTCGTATGATTTTGGATTATGATATGTATAATGAACATGGACATTTAAATCTTCAACTAATTTTCGTAAATCATTTTTGTTCAAGTAATTTTTTAAATAAGGATGAACCTTTATTATTACTTCTTTGGCACCATTTGGTTTATTTAAAATTTCTTTTTTTATTTCCTCAATTAAAATGTTTGGGGCAAGTATTAAACCAATACCATTACATATTGGACAGTGAATAGTGGATAATTCAAAAAAAGATTTTACTGTTCTTTTTCTTGAAAGTTCTAATAGTCCTAGTTTAGTAAATCCAAAAATTTCAATTTTACTTTTGTCTTTTTTTATTTCTTCTTTTATTTTTTCTAAAACTTGTTTTTTGTCATTTTCATCTTCCATATCAATGAAATCAATAATGATTATTCCTCCAATATTTCGAAGTCTCAATTGTCTAAATATCTCTTCGGTTGCTTCAAGATTTGTTTTAAGAGCAGTTTCTTGTTGATTTGAAGTTGATGTAAAGTGTTTTGAATTTACATCGATAACTGTCAAAGCTTCTGTTTTATCTATTATTATTTCACCACCTGATGGGAGATTAATTTTTCTTTTGAATAGTTCTTTGTATAAATTGTAGATTCCTTTGTATTCAAAGGGATCAAGATCGATAATTTCAATCTTTGGTTTTTTTGTAAAATTTTTAATATATTTACTTATATATTTAACATGTTCGGTATTGTTGGTAATAATAAGGGTTACATCTTTTGTTAATTTTTCTCTGAGAATATAATCAATTGAGCTTTCTTCAGAATAAATTAATTTGGCTTTCTTGCCCCTTTTAAATTTGTTAAAGATACTTTCCCATTTTTCTATTAGAATATTCATTTCATCATATAAATATTTTTCATCTACACCTTCAGAAATTGTTCTTAAAACCACTCCAACGTTATAAGTTGTTACCATCTGTTTTGCAATATCATATAATCTCTGTTTTTCTGCTTGTTTTTCAATTTTTTTTGAAACGCCTGAGATATTTGTAAATGGAAAAATTACTATATAACGCCCCGCCAGGCTTATATTAGCAGTTAACTGTGGCCCTTTATTGGATGTAGGATCTTTTTTTACCTGAACTAATATTTTGGCTTTTGGTCTGGTAATATCATTTTTAATTAAATCGAAATATTTTTCAGGTATATCTTTTTTTCGTAAAAAGCCATTTTTGTTTTCACCTATATTCACAAAAAATGCATCAAGTGCATTTACAACCCTATCAATTCTACCTAAATATATGTTTCCTGTAAGCTTTTCATCTTCGTCTGAAAAAATTTCGACAAGTTTATTATTTTCAATTATTGCGCAGTGTAAACTACCATTAGGTTGACTTTTTAAAATAATTACCTTTTCCATTTTATCAAATTCCTTTCAAATATTCTATTTGTTCAGCAGTAAGGGTATCAATTTGAATGCCAAGAGTTTTGAGTTTTAATTTAGCTATTTTTTGATCTAATCCTTCAGGAAAGTTGTATAATTTTGGTTCAAGATTTTTAAAATTATTTGATAAATAGATTAATGATTCAACTTGTAAAGCAAAAGAAATGTCCATGATTTCAATTGGATGTCCATCAGCTGCTGCGAGGTTGACTAATCTTCCTTCACCAATTACAAAAACTGTTTTATTATTGATTATATAGCCTGTTACGTTTTTACGCGCTTCAAATCTTTTTGAACAATTTTTTTCAATTTGTTCCATGGGAATTTCTACATTAAAATGCCCAGCATTTGCTAAAATTACACCATCTTTCATATTTAGAATATCTTTGAAATTTATTACATTTTTCGAACCAGTTGAAGTAATAATTATATCAGCAATTTTTGCAGCTTCTTCCATTTTCATTACTTTGAAGCCATCCATTAATGCTTCTAAAGCTTTTATCGGGTCAACTTCAGTAACAATAACATTAGCTCCAAGTGCTTTACCTCTTAATGCAATACCTCTACCACACCATCCATACCCTGCTACAACGACTGTTTTCCCTGCAATAAGAGTATTTGTGTTTCTCATAATAGAATCCCAAGTTGATTGACCAGTACCATATCTATTATCAAACATATGTTTCATTTTGGCATTGTTTACTGCTATTGCTGGTACTTTTAGTTTTCCATTTTGTTCCAAGTTTTTTATTCTTCTTACTCCTGTTGTAGTTTCTTCGGAAATTCCTATTAAATTGTTGAGTATTTCAACTCTTTTAGTGTGAGCTAAAACTGTGAGGTCTGCACCATCGTCAAGAATTAATTCGGGTTCATGATCAAGAACTTTATTAAGAAACTTGAAATATTCGTTTTCATCGTGAGTTCTTTTTGCATAAACTGTGATACCATATTCTTTTAATGCTGAAGCAACATCGTCTTGAGTTGATAAAGGATTGCATCCGGTAACGATTACTTCGGCACCAAGTTCTTTAAGTGTGATAGCCAAATATGCAGTTTTTGCTTCAAGATGTATGGACATTGCGATCTTTCTGTTTAGAAGTGGTTTGTCATAATTGTTTTTGATGTAATTGAGTAATGGCATATAATTGGAAACCCAAAGAATCTTTTTTTGACCATTATTCATTGTTCACCCTCCATTCCAATATAATTTTATCACAATGAGAATAAAAGTGGATTTTTATTATTATCTTAAATAAAATTACATTTATTGTGGTAAACTTAAATTAAGATGACTTGCTTTTATTTTATTATATATTAAAATTAAAATTTGAGGAAGAAGAGGTGACTAAATGGATTTAGAAAGATATTTAAGCAATTTAAAAATTCAGGAAAAACCTGATAATAGAGAATCGTGGGATCAATATTTTGCAAAAATAGCTGAGATTATTGCATCTCGCTCAACTTGTTTTCATAGAAAAGTTGGAGCGTTAATTGTAAAAGATAAAAGAATACTTGCCACAGGTTATAATCAACCTCCTTCAGGCTTCCCACATTGTAATTCAATTGGTTGTATAAGAGATGATTTAAATATTCAATCTGGCAAAAATCAAGAAGTTTGTTATGCTTTGCATGCGGAGCAAAACGCATTAATGCAAGCTGCTAAATTTGGTATTTCAACTAATGGAGCCACAATATATGTTACACATAAACCGTGTTCAGTTTGTGCAAGATTGATTATAAATGCAGGAATAAAAAAGGTTGTTTATATTAGAGATTACCCTGATCCATTAACAGATTTTCTGTTTAAAATTACGAAAGTTGAAACTAAGGTTATCGGAGGTGAATCATTTGAAAAGGGATAGATTGATTGAATATTTACGTATTGATAGGTGGCCAACTGTTTGGTGTCCGGGTTGTGGAAACGGAATAATAATGAAAGCATTTATTGAAGCAGCTGACCAACTTCAACTTGAAAAAGATAGGGTAGCGGTAATATCTGGTATCGGCTGTTCGTCAAGAGCGACAGGTTATTTGGATTTCAATACAATGCATACTTTACATGGTAGAGGCATTGCCTTTGCAACTGGTGTAAAATTGGCCAGACCTGATTTCAAAGTTATTGTACTGGGTGGTGATGGAGACCTTACGGCAATTGGTGGTAATCATTTTATCCATGCTGCTAGAAGAAACATTGATTTAACTGTAATACTTTTCAATAATATGATTTATGGAATGACAGGAGGGCAACATTCACCAACTACACCAACCGAAAAGATTGCAAGTACTATGCCATATGGCAATATTGAAAATTCATTTGATATTGTAAAATTAGCATTATCTGCTGGAGCGACATATGTTGCAAGGTCTACTGTTTATCATTACCCATTAACTGTTAAATACATTAAGGAGGGAATTAAACATAGGGGATTAAGCGTTATTGAAGTTCTAACAAATTGTCATACTTATTACGGTAGATATAATGGTATGAGAAATTCTTGGGATGTTTTAGAATATTTTAAAAATAATGTTGTGATGAAAGAAAAAGCTGAAAAAATGCAACCCGAAGAAGTTAAAGGAAAGATTATTGTTGGTGTATTTAGAAATGAAGAATTGCCAGATTTTTATCAGAAATATAAAACTTTTTCTGCCAAAGCTTCGGAGGTGTAATATATGAGTCTTATTAGACCTTTTTCAATTAGGATTGCAGGAATTGGTGGTCAAGGAAATTTAATAGCTGGGTTAGTTTTGGCAAATGCACTGGTGAAATCCGGTAAATATGTTATTCAAACGCAAAATTATACCGCTCAAGTCAGAGGAGGTCCAAGTTTTTGTGATTTGCTAATTTCAGATAATCCAATTGATTTTCCAAAAGCAACTATTTTTGATATTTTAGTTATTCTTCATCCGTCGATGATTAAGCAATGTAAGTATGTAAAAAATAATGGTATAATAATTATTGATGATACCTATTTAGATGAAATACCACATAACATATTTAGAAAAACAAAAAGAATAATTAATTTACCTGCTTCAAAAATTTCTTATGAGAAATTCAATACTGAGATTTATGCAAATATGTTTACATTGGGAGTGCTAATAAAAGCAACCTCATTAGTGAAAGTTGATTATGTGGTAGAATCTATCAAAGAAAATATTAATCCAAGACATATTGAGAATAATATTGAGGCGGTGAAATATGGAACAACGCTCACAGAGAAAGTTTATAAGCCAAGAATCGAAAGAAAGCCTCAGCGAACAATTGGGTTCGAATAATTTAAAAGAATCGTTTTCACATGCGATTGAAGGTATTATTATAGCTATTTTTCAGGAAAAAAATTTAAGAATTCATTTTTTTATCGGTTTTTCGGTATTGCTAGTTTCTATTTTTATTCCAATTGATAAAAATGAATATATTTGGTTGTTTTTTGCTGTATTTTTTGTAATTTTAGCCGAGCTCATCAATACGTTGATTGAGAATATATTAGATTTGTTTATTCCTGATTTTCATCCTGTAGTAAAAGTTATTAAAGATATAAGTTCAGGAATTGTTCTTTGGTCTTCAATGTTTTCAGTAATAGTTGGTATAGTTGTTTTTGGTTCATATTTTTTTGCTTGGAATTTTCTTGTTGTGAAGATTTTAGGATTTATTTTTCTGTCAATTTTTCCGTTTATTGCAGTATTTTATGGGTATAAAAAATTGAAAGATATTTTTGAGACAAAAAGAACAAAAGATAACAATGAATAAATATAATTTCTCAGGGAGGTGTGAATTATGAAAAGGTATTTAGCAGCTTTGTTAGTTGTAGTAACTGTGGTTTTAGCTTTTGCATCTTTTAAGGATGTCCCAATAAATCACTGGGCATATGATGCAGTTAATGAGTTAAGTAAGTTGGGAATTGTAAGTGGAATGCCTGATGGAACATTTCAAGGTAATCAAGCTATGACAAGGTATCAAGTTGCTGTTGCATTGTACAGATTGTTAGGAAACATTCAGGATAGAATTGATGAAGCAATTTCTGGTTCAGCAAATGTAGAAAAAATTAGAGAGCAAGTTTTAACATTATCTGATTTAGTAAGTACTGCATTGAATAAAATTGATATGTTAGGAGGATTAAACGACACAGTACAGGTAGTATCTAATGATGTTAGTGAACTAAAAACTTCATTAATAAATATTAAAGAAGATATTAAGGGATTATCTTTTAATCTTGAACAAATTAAACAATCAGTAAGTAACAATTTAGCAAGAATCACCCAATTAGAAAACAAAATTGATAATCTAGCAGTTAAACAGGATATTGAAAAAATTAAAAGTGATATTTTGAAGCTAGATAATACTTTAAAGTCTAAAGCAGACGTTTCAGCAGTTGCAGATTTACAACAGCAATTTGATGAACTTTCAAATAAAGTTGATACTTTAAGTGGTGATTTTAGTGTAGTTAAAACTGATTTAAAAACATCGTTTGGCGAATTAAATACAAAAGTTTCAGATGTTATTGAGGTAATTTCAAACATGCAGGAAAAACTTGATCAAACAAGTATGAAAATTTCATCTTTAGAAGAGTATGTTGCTTCAAATAACAAAACAATTGATTCGAGAATTGCTGCAATTTCAGGTGATTATTCAAAATTAAAAGTTGATTACCAATCCTTTGCAGCAAATACAAATAAAAGGTTAGACAATTTGACAAAATCGATTTCTGAGATTGAAAATAAAATTAGTGACTATGAAAATCAACTTGCTGAATTATCTAATTTGAAAGTGGATTTTGAAACTTTCAAAACTAATACCGAAACAAATATTAATGAAATCAATAATAAGGTAAAGAATCTTGAAGAAGTAACATCAAAACCTGATACTTTGTCAATAATTTCATTAATTGTTTCAGTTATCGCTGCTGGAATTTCAGCATTTGTATTGTTTAACAATATCCCATAATTGGTTTATGATAGAAACAAAAATAAAACCTGGCATCTTAAGATGCCAGGTTTTTATTTGCATTTCATAAATATTATTCTTCTAATAATATTTTGATGTGCTTGATAATTCCTTCTTTGTCTAGACCAAATATTTTGTATAGATAACTGTAATTACCTGAGACAGGGAATCTATCAATACCAATTTTTAAGAATTTGTCTGGTAATATCCGCATTTCAAACAATTTTGATTCAATCATTTTACCAAGACCATTGAATACATTATGATCTTCAAGTACCAGAATTTTACTTCTAGAATATCTTGCCAAGGTTTCTTCATCAAGATCTAAAGGACATGAAACATTTAATAATGCAATGTCTTTTCCATTTTTCTTTAGTTCATCGACGGCTTCCAATGCATGTGGAACAACTGCACCCATAGTAATGATTACAGCGTCATTTCCATCTCTTATAACATCAATTTTTCCATATTCAAAAGTGTAATTTTCATCAAAGAAGATAGTTCCATCTTCCTTTCTTATTGGTTCAAGTTTACTTCTACCCATTGCAATTACATAATTTCCATATTTAGAAGCAACATATCTTACAGCTTTATCTGTTTGATTTGGATCAGCTGGTACTATAACTTTAAATCCATACCATGATAATGGTGCAGAAATATAATTTAAGGCATGATGAGTTTTTCCATCTTCACCAACATCAGTTCCGCAATGAGTTACGACAACTTTTAAGTTAGTATGATTAATAGCATTTAATCTATGCTGATTGAATGTTTCGTCAATACCGAATACACCAAAATCTGCGAAGAAAGTAATTAATCCTTCAACACTCATCGCACCTGATAGAGCAGCTGCGTTATGTTCCTGAACACCAATTTCAATTAATCTATCTGGTCTTTCTTTATCTAACGTATCAAGTTTAACAGATCCTTTTAAATCACAATCAACTGCAACAACATTATCATTTAGTGTTGCTAAATCAGCAATTGCTTTGCCAAGCGCAGTTCTGTTGTCAGTTTTTTCTTTATATATTCTGGGGTTACCAGTGTTAATTTTAATTTCATATTCTAATTTTACTTTTTCATGTTCATTTATCGGTAATTTTTTCCTGAGTTCGATGTACTTTTCAACATCATTTTCAATGTTAAGTTCCTTTAGTGCAAGATCTAATTCTTCGATTTTTAATGGTTTTCCGTGATAATCAGGCTTGTCTTCCATGAATGAAACGCCTTTTCCAATAATTGTGTGGGCAATAATTGCAGTTGGCGCATCATCGTTAGTAGCAATTTTTAATGCCGATATTATTTGTTCATAATCGTGGCCATCTATTTCAATAGTTTTCCATCCAGCAGCTTCATATTCTTCTTTTAAATTTACATACATTATGTCTCTTGCACGTCCACTTATTTGAATATCATTATAATCAATTAAAACAGTCAAATTATCCAATTTATATTTTGTAGCTGTTCTTCTAGCTTCAGCGACTTGTCCTTTTGCACTTTCACCATCGCTCATTACAACGAAAATATGATGTTTTTTATTTTTTATTTTTGCTGCAAGCGCCATTCCAACGCCAGTTGATAAACCTTGACCTAAATTTCCAGTTGTCCATTCAACACCTGGAATTCCTCTTGTAATGTGACCTTCAAAAATGCTTGAAGGATGTCTAAAGCCTGTTATAACTTCTTCACGATTAATAAAACCAAAAGCAGCTAATGTACTATAAACTGCGGGTGAAATGTGACCATGGCTAACGATAATTCTATCTCTGTCTTCATTCCATGGATCTTCTGGATAAACATTAGCATATGAATACAGAGAAACTAGAATATCAATCGAGGATAAAGAACCACCTGGATGCCCTGAGTTAGCCACAGTTGTCATTTTTAAAATATCTCCACGACAATTAAGAGCGATTTTCTTTATTTTTTCAATATCCAATTTTGTCACCTCCTCTTCTTTTTCTAATTATATCATTAATGCAAAAGATAAAAATAAAAGTCTTGTTTTTGAGTATGTTGCAATTATGTTTCGGAAGTGTGATATAATACTAATGGGTGATTAAAAATGGATGCCATTGGAAAATTATATTCTTCAGTAGCAGTTGTAACAATGAATTTGAATGGCAAAATTAATGGTATAACTGTTGCTTGGATCACTCGTGTTTCAATAACTCCCAAACTTATCATGATTTCAATTGGTAAGACCAGGTATAGCCATTTTTTACTTAATGAATCCGCATATTTTGGTGTATGTGTTTTATCTTCTCGCCAAAAGGATATCGCTGAAATTTTTGGAAGTAAATCAGGTGCAAAATATGATAAGTTTAAGGATGTTAAATTCTATTTTTCTGAAAGAAACCTTCCAATATTAGAGGGTTCTTTAGCTTATCTCGAATGCAAAATTGTAAATAAATATGATGCTGGTGATCATACTTTATTTATTGGTGAGGTTGTTTATGAGAAAATATTTTCAGATGAAAAACCACTGTTATATGGTGATCATACGATTTTGGAGGTGTAAATTTAGTGTTTGAGCATTATTACACAGAGAATCCAACTAGTCCATTAAAGGTTAGAGAGGTTGAATTAAAATTATCAAATGGAAGAACATATAAGTTTAAGACACCTTCTGGGGTTTATTCATTTGGAAAAATTGATAAAGCATCAAGAATTTTAATTGAAAATAACACAATAAGGAGTGGAAAAGTTTTAGATATAGGATGTGGTTATGGATTAATTGGTATTACTTTGAAAAAGGAATATCCTGAGATAGAATTATACATGAGTGATATAAATAAGAGAGCAGTAGAGTTTGCTAAAATCAATGCTAAAGAAAACAATATTGAAGTTGTGATTAAACAGGGAAATTTATTCGAAGTTTGGGATAATTATGAATTTGATCATATAATCTCCAATCCCCCTATAGTTGCTGGAAAAAAAGTGTGGATGAAGTTGGTTGAAGATTCTTTTCAATTTCTAAAAAAAGGGGGGAGTTTGCATTTAGTTGCATATCATAATAAAGGTGGTAGAAGGATAAAAGAATATATGAAAAGTGTTTTCGGAAATGTTGAAGAGTTATGTAAAGAAGGAGGTATAAGGGTATATAAATCTGAAAAAATATGACTATAAGATTAAGTAATGTGACATATATTTATAACAAAGGAACACCATTAGAAAGAAAGGTTTTAGACAATATAACATTAGAAATCAACGATAATGATGTGATATTTATTGTTGGAAAAACAGGTTCAGGAAAAACCACATTATTATATTTAATTGATTTTTTAATTAAACCGACTTTTGGTATAATAACTGTAGATGGGAAAAATCCGTATAATAATCCTTATGAATATAGAAAATACATTGGTTTTGCTTTTCAATTTCCAGAAAGGCAATTTTTTTCTGAAACAGTAAAGGATGAGATAACTTTTTCAATGAAAAATTATAATGTGTCGAGTATGGATTCTAAGCTGAAAGAAATACAACGAATGCTTGATATTAGTGATGAGATGTTGAATATGTCACCTTTCAAATTATCAGGCGGTGAACAAAGAAGAGTAGCAATTGCTTCGGCTATTGCGCATGATCCTAAACTTTTGATTTTAGATGAACCAACGGTTAGTCTTGATTATTCTTCTGAACAGAAAATATTGAAATTTTTGAAGGAATGGAATAGCGAACGAAAAAGAACTTTGGTAATTGTTACTCATGATATTGAAAAGTTTGAGTCCATTAAAGGAAAAATTTACAAATTACATAATGGGAAACTTATAAGAGGTGATTAGTTTGATTTACAAATATGTTGCCTTTAATAAAGATAGGAAAAAAGTTACAGGAACTTTAGAAGCGGAGAGTGTAAGAGAGGCAATTTTTAGACTTAGATCAAACGGTTTTGCTGTTTTAGAAATAAAAGAAGTAAAAAAATTAAGTTTGAATCCTTTTAGGAACTTATTTGCTATACCATTAAGTGATATTGTATTGTTTGCAAGACAATTAGAAACAATGATTAGTGCTGGAATTAGGATAAGAGATTCGCTTGCGGTACTTGCTGAACAGGAAGTTTTTACAAAAAAGTTTAGAAATGTTTTAAGAAAAGTTATTAATGAGCTTGATGGTGGAAGTAGCTTTTATGAAGCGCTTGAGAAGCAGGGAGTTTTTGATGAAGTTTTGTTAAATATGGTGAGAGCTGGAGAAGAAGGAGGAGTATTGGACGTTACTTTAAAGAAGTTAGCTAATTATTATGAAAATGTAAACAGGGCACAGCAACAAGTAAAATCTGCGATGGTCTATCCTTCATTTATATTGGCTTTTGCAGTTGTTGTGGTAATTGTAATTAGTGTATTTATTTTACCAAAATTATTTAGTGTTTTTGGAAGCAATATTCCAACTACTGGATTGGTAGGTCTGTTGATGAAATTGAATCAAATTATAACGAATAATTGGTTATTAACAATTTTGTTTGTGGTGTTATTTTTTATTGGTGTTGTAATATTTTTCAAGTCAAAATATGGTCAAATTACTAAAGAGTTCTTTGGCAATTTGATTCCCCCTGTAAGAAAATTGAGAGAAAAAATCACACAAGAGAGATTTTGTAGAACTTTTGGAGTTTTAATTGGAAGTGGGGTTTCAGTTATTGAGGCATTGGGTATGGCTGCAAAAGCATCAAATAATAGGTTGTTTATAAAAAAGATAAAGAACGTGCAGGAAAAAGTTAAGGCTGGAAGTACATTGAAAAATGCATTGAAATCGGAAAAAGTTTTTCCACAAATAATATATGAAATGGTTGGTACAGGTGAAGAAACTGGTCAACTTGATGTTGTAATGGATAAAGTTGCTGATTTCTTTGAAGATCAAGTGCAACAAGATACAAAGAAATTACTTTCACTGGTAGAACCGATGATGATTGCATTCGTTGGATTATTTATTGCATTCCTGGCATACACGATGTATTCAACAATTTTTACAATGCAATCAACTATCGGTGGCTAATATGAGTTATTTAGAGCTTTTTGTTATTTTATTTATAACAATTATTATATTTTCAATGTCGATTATAAACGTATTTAATTTGATTGATAGAAGTTTTTTGGATAAAGAATTTTTAAAGACTTATGCATATGCGGGACTTTGGAAATCTAAAGGATCATACTTGAAATATAGTAATGATAATTTTTCAATCTATTATTCACAAAAGGATGTAAAAATTGTTCGTGCTTTTGATGGTGATGTCTTTTTTAATGAGAACGAATTACGAATAATCCCGTTTAAATGGTTGAGTGGGGGAAGATTCGGAAATGAATTGATTGAACCAATATCTTTTGATTTGAATTGAAAATTGGGGGTGTTAAAGTTGAGTTTACTTGGAAGACGGATAATTTCATTTGACGTAAAAGATAATCATATATTATATGGTCTTGGGAATTATTCATTTGGAAAGGTTAAAGTTAAAAAGTTTGGTGAATTTGATTCAAACATAAAATTTGAACCTGATGATTTGATAGTTGTAAATTTACCTTGGGATTTAATATTGCATTTGACAATAGATGTTCCAGGAATAACTAAAGAAAAGGAATTAAGAGAATATTTAACGATAGAAATATCTCAGAATTTGGGAATTGATGGAGATGAATTGTACTTTGATTATGTTAAACCATTTACTGAAAAAGCAAATGTATTTGTTGTGAAAAAAATGGATTTGCATTTATATTTAGAAAAATTAACATCGTATGGTATACCTGAACCTGATGTTATTTATCCTGATATTTTAAAAGAAATGATACTGTTAACAAAATTTACTGGTTTGAATCTATATTTCATAATCTCCCAGGATTATTCTGGAACAATAATTATGACAGATAATAACTTTGATTTTATGAGATTTTCATACTTAACCCTAGAATATATTAATAGAGTTACCAGTGATGAATTTGGAATGAATTTATATGAAATTGAAAAATCAGATGACATAGAATTAAAAGATAGAGTTAGACAATTTTTAAAGCCTCTTACTATTGATTTAATTTCTGAAATTGAAAGAGAAGCGTTAATTTCAATAAATTCTACTGATGGACAGGTCACTACTGAGATATTGAATGGTATTACAATAGTCACAGATTCAAAATTGATAAATGAATCAATTGAGCAAAATTATGCCTTAGGCGAAATATTAAAACAAAAATATATTTCCCCACATTTTAAATTTTTAATGGACGATATGACTAATATTGGATGTATGGGGTTGCTTATGAGAGGGGGGATGGAAA
The DNA here is from genome assembly GCA_017656345.1 of Thermosipho sp. (in: thermotogales). Classification (GTDB taxonomy): domain Bacteria; phylum Thermotogota; class Thermotogae; order Thermotogales; family Fervidobacteriaceae; genus Thermosipho_A. The sequence continues at coordinate 143,355 of JACDNZ010000001.1, forward strand.
TTGGAAAAGTTAAATTTGTATATTAGAAAAGTTCCAAAAATTTCATTATATAAGTTTATAATTTACCTTTTTATAGCTCTGGTTCCTTTCATGTCGCTTATGTTCTTCACGTATATGTGGTCTGAATGGAAAATGAATGAAATAGCCGCTCAGTATCCTAAAGTATTTAATGTAATCAATATAAAAGATATAAATATATCACCAGGAATTGTAAAGGATAAAATTGTTGAATTCGACAATAAAATATCTAGTATAGAAGGGAAAATAGTTGATTATCAAACATATCTTAATGATGTATTGCGTTCGAAGTTTTATTTGCTGGCTTTGTTGAATGAGATAAAAAAGCTTAGTGAAAATTATGATGTAAAATTTTATGTTGAATATGTTGAATCAAATCCAAATAGTTTTTATGTTCGATTTTATGAATTTTCAAAAGTTTCGCATTTTAATCCTGAGAGTTTTATCCAGAAACTCAAGCTAGTATATGTGGATCCTAGTATTTATTTAAGTAACACAAAGAATTTATATGGTGATTTTAAGATGTTTGAATACGTACTGGAGGGAAATTTATGACGTTAAATCGTAAAGTATCGTATTTTGCCATATTATTGATTTTTATTACTACTCTCGCTTTTTCGTTGTATTACTTTTTTGTGATCAAAAGAAGTTTTATTGAGGAGTTTACACAGGATGTTATTGAATTGAATTCGTTAATTCAAACTTATGAAAATAGATATGAGGAGTTTACTAAAATTAAAAATTTGATAACTAATGATGATGTCCGAATGGAATTAGAAAACTATTATACAAGTTATAATGAAATTGATGGAACATTTAAAAATAGTGAATTTCAACAATTGTTAAGAATGACTCTCAATTCAAAAACTGTATTAATTAACTCATTAAATTTAAAAGTTAATTCGGAATTTCCTTTTGTGTTTAACGATTCAAATGAGGTGAATGTTTCGTTTTATTTGAAGGTAGGTGATTTAATTGAGTAGAAAATCGCTTATCGTATTTATAATCATATTAATTTTAATAGGGATTTTCGTAATCTTGTACTTTAATTTTAAATCATCAAAAACATCTACTTCCAGTGTGAGAATAAACATTCCTAAAAAGGTTGTTAAAGATATTACGAATTATTTTGAAGAAGTTGATAATGTATCGTTTTTTGAGCCTTATGTGTTGAATATAAGCTTTGTAGATTTGAGAAGTGGGAAATACCCATTAGTAGATGATATAGAATTTTTGGGATACTATTTCGAGAATGATAAAAAAGTAGTTTATGTTAGAGAAAATGGTCAGATTTATAAGTACGATATAGATGATCTGTTAAAAAAGAGATATTATATTTTAAATGTTTCAAGTTCGCAACTTATTGTACTTGATACTGATGAAGGAACAATAAAAATAATATTATCCAAAGGTATTGGGGGGATGTAAATGAAAAAACTATTGGTAATATTAACTATAATATTTGCTATTTTAAGTTTTTCAGAAGTTACAAATATTACGTATTACACAACAGATGAGAATGTAGTTGTTCTGATTGAGTTGAACCATCAAATTCAACCTTCAAAAGTTAATTTTGGTTGGAATGAATCTGAGACAGTTTATTTTTTGGAATTGAAAGATAATTATATTTCAAATTCATTTATACCGGTTTCTAAGGGACCGCTTGAAGGAATTCAAGTAATAAATACAACGAATGGAATTAATATGTTTTTCTTTACAATACTCCCGACTAAAATTGACTGGTATGTATTAAATAATAAAGTGTTTGTAAATATTCCAATTACGATTTCATCTAAAAGAGTAACTTACTCGTTTGTTAATGCACCATTAGATGTGGTAATCAGGGATCTGGCAGAAACAGTAGGAATTGATGTTTCAGTCTATCAGGGGGCCAGAAATAAGACAGTAAATCTGGTGGTTTCAAATACTACAGTCGAAGATGCATTTAGACAATTATTTTTGAATAATCCAGAAATTAGTTATGCTTTTTCACCGGAAAAAAGATTGTATGTAGGTACTCCTGAAGAAATAAGTGCAAATTTTGCAAAATATTGGTATATATATGATGGTGAAGTTAATGCAGATAAAATTAAAGTTTTACTTGGATCAGGAACATTTATAAATTATCTAAAAGATAAAGCAAAGATTTTTGTGTATGGTGGAGTTCGTGAACATAGAATGATTGCAGATGCAATTTCAACTACTCCTACCGAAAGTTGGCATTATTTTGGATATGAAATTGATGAAAAAACATTAGAAAGTTTCTTGAACAAAATTTCCAATGTTTATGATTTCAAATTTGTTATTTTAGATGCTTTAAAACAAGTAGCAATTTATTCGAATAATGATGTAGCAAATACTCTGGGATATTTTTTAACAGTATTGAAAACGGAAGATATGTTAATAGAACAAAGTATGGAAAAGGTTAAAGTTCGTTATCCTGAAAGGATTAAAAATGTTCTGGATAAGGTTGGAATTAAAAACAATATAATTGGTGAATATGTTGAAGTTCCTAAAAAATATGTGCCACTTGTATATCAATTAAACGATGATAGAACAGTTGGAAATCCATATAGATTGGTTTTTGAAGATGTATACAAAGAAACAATTCAGAATGCTTTGACTTATTTAAATATATCACCGGAAAATGGTAAAGTTACGGAACAGAATGGAAAGGTTTTTGTTACGCTTTTTGTAAACGAAGAATTGTATAAAAGATTTATGCAATTTGCAGATATCGCATCTACAAAGGTTATAAAAGTACAAATAGATAAAAATTTAATAAAAAATTATGATGTAAAGATTATTAACGAAGATGAATTTGGACTGATGGTTGAGGGTAAAGAAAAAATAATTGATGAGATTAAAAAATTGGAAGAAGAATATAAGAAAGCGTTAGCTGCAAAGAAAGCTGAAGAAACTAAAAAAAGTACTGTAAAATATACTTTAAACCTTCTACCTACTGATCCGAGTATTGAAGTATTCGAAGCATTGTTAGATGTGACACCTGTTTATTATACTGATAAATATGCTGTGTTTGAATTAAATAAAGATGAAGTAGATAGTTTTGAAGATAAGATTAAAATGATAAGAAGTGAATTTGGTAAAAAGATTAAATACTTAAGTGGATATATTGTTGACGATAATCTCAAAAACCTTGTAAAAGAAATTTATGATGTTGATGTGATTGAAATATCAAATGGTTATTTGTTTACAGGTATCAATGTTAATGATGCAATAAAATTTGTGAGTAACTATGCGAGAACTAAAGAAGATATCAAAATTGTTACTAAATCTCTTGAAATTGATTTAGAAAATTCCGATGAAGTAGTGACAATATTGAAAGAGATCTATGATATTGATTCGATATATTTCCCTGGAATAAAAGTTTTATATATGAAAGGAAAGAATGAATCGGTAGAAAATGCTGAAAAGTTTGTTGTTTCGCTTAAAAATAAACAATCAGATGAACAATTAAAGTTTAAGGTATTAGAATTAACAACAACGGAACAATTAAAGAATATTCTTTCAGAAATAGCAGGGCTACAGGTATATACATATCAAGATAAAACTATATTATATGGTAGTGAGATTTCAATAAATAAAGCCGAGGAAATAATTCAAAATGTTATTTCAGAGAGTATTATTAAAAGAGTTGAAACAAATATTGATTATGAGAAAGTAGAAAAATTTGTAAAATTCTTATATGGAGATAAAGTAAGTGTAATTAATATAGGAAATAGTATATATTTTAAAGGGCCAAAAATTTACGTTGATGAAATTGTTAGTCAATTGGATTTACTTGATACTACAGCAAGTATTGAACAAGAGCAAAATGAAAATATCTTAGTTTCTGATAACAAAATTTATATTGAAGTTAAAGATTATTTAATTGATGATCTAATTAATCAGGTATTTAATCAATTTAAGAAGACTTTAGTATTTAACGAAACTATTGGTAAAAAAGTAACATTAAATCTTGTTGGGATTACTTTTGATGATTTTATAAAAATTTTAGATAATTTTGGAATTGAAGTGTTAGAGAAAAACAATATCTATTACATAGAATTAAAGAAAACAGCTGATATTTCAGTATCAAATGGAAAAATTTATGTAAATGTAACTGATGCGAGAATAGCCGATGTTGTGCAAAAGGTTTATGGTGCTTTAGGTTATTCAGTAATAATTGATGGTGTTGATGGAAAAATTTCACTTAGACTTGAAGGTGTTACATTAGAAGACTTTGAAAAGGTATTAAGTGATAAAGTGACAATTGAAAAAGAACAGAATTTTGTCTATGTTTCAACAAAAAAGGTAGAACAAGTGCAGCCTGAAGAAACTTTAGAAAATGCTTTAGTTGAATATAAAAATGGATTATTTACTATTGATGCTGAAAACGTCTCATTAAGTTTATTAATTAGAGAAGTTATGAAGAAAATAGGTTACTCTGCAATTATTTCAAAGAATATAGAAACAATATCAAATATTTATGCTAAAGATATTACGTTTGACAATTTCATAAATATTTTGAACAATTATAATATTTCTGTAGATATGAAAGATGATATTTATTTCTTCAATGAAACAACAGTTGAGGCGACACAAAATGTAGATAAATTTGTATTTAGTGTTCCACGGGGTTCAGAGAAGATCAGAGAATTAGTTGCATTTTATGGTGGCCAGTCGTTTGTTGATACGGAAAGTGGTATGGTAATTGCTACAGGAATTTCTGCAAAAAGTGCTGCTGAAATTAGAGAATATATTAATAATTTATTGGCTGTTAAGTTAGCTTTAATTGAAGTGAAAGTAATTGATGAAGATATAAATAACAGCTTGGAAGTCGATTTAGGAAAAATTACAACAGAAATAGGTGAGCTGTCTAATAATGGTGTTAGTATTAATTTAGCACTTTCAGATCTTTCATTTGAAAAAATTGCGGAAAAGATTTTTGGTTCAAATACAAATATAGAATTTGCTGATAGTCTTTCGAACACAATTGGAAATTCAAATATTGTTGCTGAACCTAATGTAGTTGCCAAGAGTGGAGAAACAGCAAATATAGTAATTGGTGATAGATTACCTATCATTCTTACAGATAGTGAAGGAAATGAAACTATACAATATCTCCAATCAGGTGTTATTTTGGAAATAACGCCATTTATAAATGCGGATAATACCATTGACTTAAAATTAAGAATTGAGGTTAGTACATTTGATTGGGAATTAGGTTCAACTACAGTTTCAAAATTACCTGTAGAAAAAACAAGAGAATTCACGTCAAGTTTGACTTTAAAGGATGGGCAAACATTGATTATAGGTGGATTAACGAGAGATGAAAAAATTACAACAGTTAACAAACTTCCAATTTTAGGTGATTTACCAATAATTGGTAAATTCTTTAGCAAACAGGTTGACAAAGTTACCAAACGTAATCTTATAATATTTATTACTGCCAAGGTAGTTGAATAAAAAATGTTGCGAAAGGCTTTATATGCGGGAAAATTTTATCCCGAATCAAGAGATGAAATAGAAGATTTTATAAAATACTTTTCAATCTTTCAAACATTTGAGAATAACGAGTATTATGAAAAACGGGGACTAATTTTACCCCATGCAGGGTATGTTTTTAGTGGGAAAACCGCAATTAAAGCAGTTGAACGAGTAAGAAATGAAGGGATTCCAGAGACAATAATAATTTTTGGTACGAATCATACTGGGTATGGTAATGGAATATGTTCAGTTTGGGATAAAGGTGAATGGGAAACTCCATTGGGTGCAATCTCTGTTGATACAGAGATTGCATCTTTGTTTTTGGAATTTTCTGAAATTTTTGTTGCAGATTATTCTGCACATTTATATGAGCATTCTATTGAAGTTCAATTACCGATATTAAAATATTTCTTTAATGAATTTAAAATTGTTCCTATAATTTATAATTTTCAAAGTGTAAGTAATACATTTAAAATCCTAGAAGTACTTAGTAATATGAAGTTTGAAAAAGTATTATTTGTAGCTTCATCCGATTTTAATCATTATGATGACGAAAAAACGACTTTAGAAAAAGATGAGATATTGATTGCAAAAATTTTGAAAAAAGAAATTGAAGGAATGTTTAAAGTAGCGAGAGAACAACATATTACTGCTTGTGGAATAGGTCCAATGTCAATACTTGTGGGATTATTTGATAATATTGAGTTAGTAGACCATACCACTAGTGCAGAATTTTCTGGTGATGTTTCATATACCGTTGGATATGCGAGTTTTATTTTAAGGTGATTGAATGGAAAAATTAAGAGAAAAAATTAGGTCCAGAATGCCAGTAATTATACTGGCAATATTTTTTATTTTAATAAGTGGAGCTTTTTTTCAACAGAAGTATTTTTATAATGATGAAAGTTATGAAATGAATACTAGAAAATATTCTGAACAGTTAATTAATTTGAACACTGCAACTATAGAAGAGTTGGTGTCTTTGCCAGGGATTGGTAGCATAAAAGCCCAAGAGATAATTAATTATAGAAAAGTAGTTGGTGGATTCAAAAACATTGAAGAAATTATGAATGTACCTGGAATAGGTTCTTCAACTTTTTCAAAAATTCAAGATAGAATAATCGTTAAAGGGGTTCAAACTGTTATTCAAGAGACATCTGAGAAAAAAATTAATGTAAATTTAGCAACATTGGAAGAATTAGATCAATTACCGGGGATAGGGAAGGTAAAGGCGAATGAAATTATAAAATTTCGCGAAACACATGGGGAATTTAAAAGTTATGAAGATCTTTTAGAGGTTAATGGGATTGGTGAAAAAACGTTGGAGAATATTAAGCCATATATAGAATTTTAAAATCCAAGTGTTACTTTTATTTTATTCGAAATAGAATTTGGTGTAGGATCTTGGTCAATAACATAGAGTCCTGTGCCATTTATTTCTAAATCAAAAATTTTACTGATCTTTGAAAGCTGATAAATGTTCCATCCAACAATATTGGGGACAACGCCAGGAGTAACTATTACCTTGTTATTCGTTTTGGAGTTTAAAATATTTAAAATTGTTAAAACGACATCCTTGAAAATTGGTGCAGAAACAAAACTTGAAAGTTCATAATCTTTTGGATTATCAACCCAAACTAATATAGTAAAACCTTTATTTTTATATTTAAAATAACCTTCAAAAGTCATAAGATATTCTTTCGATCCTGGTATTTTTTCAGCAGTACCTGTTTTGCCATATAAATCCAATCCCGGTATTTTTGCAAAAATACCGGTTCCATTTTCGATTACTTCTTTTAATGCTTTTTTTATTATCAATGCTGTATCGTGTGAAATAATTCTAAAGGTTTTTGGTTTGCTGTTTTCAATTAATGTTGGTGAAACATATATTCCATCATTTACAAGTGAATTAAAAGCGGTAATTAATTGTAAGGGTGTAACACCTATGGAATAACCTATTGGAAGGTAGGCCCATTCTACTTTTGACCAATTTTCGACTTTGTTTAAAACTCCTTCAATTTCTCCAGGAAGTTCTATGCCGGTTTTTTTTCCAAATCCAAATGATTTAAAAATTTCATAAAGTTTATTTTCATCATACATGTTTACTAACATTTTTGAGGTTTTAACAGCGGCAACATTACATGACTTGGCGATTGCATCATAAAAGTCGATTAGGCCATGTGAATGTATATCATTGATCGTTAAACTGAGATTAGGATCAGGTTTTATGAAACCATTACAGGTAAATGTTGCTTGGTCATTGATCACACCTAAGTCGAGTGCTGCAGCATAAAATATTGGTTTTATAGCAGAACCAGGTTCAATATATCCCATTAAATAATCTGGCCAATTTCTTGTTGTAACAAGTGCTCTTATTTTTCCGGTATTTGTTTCCATAACTATAATTCCTACAGAATCTGCGGAATACTTCTTTTTTTCGTCAACAGCAAGTTCATATATCATTGTTTGGAATCTTGAATCAATTGTAATTTTGATTGAGTTTCCATTTTTAGGAGGGATATAACTTGTAATTGTTGCAATTGGTGAGAAAATACCGGAATATTTTATCTGAATTTTTCCATTGTTTTTTGAATTAAGATAATTATCAAAGTATTTTTCGATTCCTGATATTCCTTTTCCATCTTGATATAAGCCAATTATGTTTCTGAAACCAAAACTGCTAATTGAATTTCGTTTTTCGATAATATTAAAACTTATAAATGGCATAATGTCGATTGGAATTTTAATTTGAAGTAATTCTTTATCAAATGATTCTCCTAATTTAATGAATTTTTGGTGTAAATCTATTTTTATATTAAAATTTTTTTCTAGAATTTTTAAATCAATATCAAATGAAGGTTGGTAGTATCTTTTTAAAAAATCAACATCTAAATATGCTACATAAAATGGGGAACTTGTTGCAAGAATTTGATCATTGCAATCAAAAATATTACCTCGCATAGCAGGTATTTCTTGTGTTATAATGTTTTCATTATTAAATTTGTTGATAGAAATTAACTTTAATAGTACTATTGAAAGTATTAATGCAAAAATTATTAATACAAAATAAATTCTAGGATTTTTCATTATTTTATAACTTCAGACCCAATTATAACTCCTTCAATATTTTTGGATATTGTTACTAATTTTTTCTGTAGTTCGATAATTTGAGTTTCATAGACTTTTTTCTGGTTTAACAATAATATGTTTTGTTTCGAAAAATAAGCTGAAACAGCGAAAATTCCAACAAATAATACAACTGGAAGTAGAATTTTGATGGTTAAAGAAATAGCATGTGTGATCTTATAACTTAATGTTTGTTTCCGCTTCGCTTGAACACTAACGGCCATAAATCATCCCCCCTTAAATTCGCTCCGCTATTCTTAGCTTTGCACTCCGTGCTCTTGGATTATTTTTTATTTCATTTTCTGAAGGTTTTAATGGACCAGCGATTTGCTTTAATCGTGGATCATTCCTTATAAAATGTTTTGCCAATCTATCTTCAAGTGAGTGAAAAGTAATAATTGCTAATCTACCATTTTTTTCAAGATAATCTGGGGCAATTTCAAGGAATTTTTTAATGTTATCAAGTTCGGAGTTTACTTCTATTCGAATTGCCTGGAAAGTTTTTGTGGCAAAATGTCTTTTTCGCTTTCTTATTTCACTGTATGGTAGAGCTTTTTTTATCGCTTCAACTAATTCAAACGTTGTATTAATTGGTCTGTTTTCAACAATTTTTTTGGCAATTTTCCTTGCAAAACGCTCTTCTCCATATTGGAAAATTATATCAGCTAGTTTTTCTTCGGAATATGTGTTTACTACATCATGAGCAGTTTTGGCTTGTTCAAGGTTCATCCTCATATCAAGAGGTTCATCCACATTAAATGAAAAACCTCTACCTTCGGCTTTTATTTGGAAGGTTGATATACCTAAATCTATTAAAATACCTGAGACTTTCTGGATAGAAAGTAGTTTTAGTATAACAGGAAGATCAGTGTATGAAGATTTAAAGAGAGTAACATTCTTCAGGTGGGCGAGTTTATTTTCAGCTATTTGTAAAACCTCTGAGTCAATATCAATTCCAATAAAATAAGAATCTGGTGAAGTTTCTGCGAGAAGCAACATATGCCCGCCTTCACCAACGGTACAATCAACATATATTCCTTCTTTTTTCCATAACAAATACTTTACAACTTCATTAGGCATTACAGGAATATGCTTTTCAGGATATTTTCTCACTTTTTCTCTCCGCTCCGCTTAGAATAAGACAATTTAAGTTTAACATATTAGCATTTTTAAGAAAAAATTTACCTAAAATAAAATAAGGGATAGAAAAGCTAGTATTAATGCCTTTCTATCCCTATAAACAATTTATAAACAAAAATATATTATTTTGTTACAAATTCATATATGCTTTTCGTTTAAAGCTTTGTTGATTATTTTTTTAGAAATTTCATTATGTTTTACAATAAATTCCGAAATATCGAAAGCCACAAATTTACTATCAATGATTTTTATTTCTCCATTTATTATTGATAAATCTACCTGTTTTGCATCACACAACAATATTGCATTAATTGGTTCGTGTAAAGCGCCTGCAAATTCGGGTTTGTCGAGTTTAAAACCGATAAAATCTGCTGCCATTTGTGGAGCAATTTTTCCGATATAGTCATCCATTCTTAAAACTTTTGCACCCCCAGTTGTTCCAAGTTTTAGTGCTTCACGAACTGTAAGAGCATCAGAACCGTATTTTACTCTTTGGAGTAGAAGTGCATTTCTAATTTCTAAAATCATATTGTTTGTATCATTACTTGCGCTACCATCAACTGCAATTCCTATCCTGATTCTATCTTTTAATTTTGTTACAGGAGCAATTCCAGAACCCAATCTCATGTTCGAGCTAGGACAATGAGCCATACCTACATCATTTTTTGAAAGTTTTTCTATGTCGCTTTCGTTTAGCCAGACCATGTGGGCAAACCATACTCTTGGATTTAACCATCCCAATTCTTCCATATAGTCTACTGGCCTTTTACCAAATTTTTCCAAGCAGTATTCTTCTTCGTCTTTTGTTTCTGCAAGGTGTGTATGTAAAAGTACATCGTGTTTTTCAGCAATTGTTAATGTTTCTTTCATTAAGTTTGGAGTAACAGAAAATGGTGAACATGGGGCTAATGCAATTCTTAACATTGAGTATTTTGATGGATCATGATATTTTTTTATTACATTTTCACTTTCTAATAATATTTCATCATCTTTTTGAACAACACTATCTGGTGGTAATCCTCCATCTTTTTTACTTAATGACATACTACCACGGGTAGGATGAAATCTCACACCGATCTTTTTGGCTGCTTCTATCTCTGCGTAAAAAATATTGTTATTACCGTACGGATAAAGATATAAATGATCTGTTGTTGTTGTAACACCAGTTTTTATCATTTCATATATTGCAATAATCGCACTAGTGTATACCGCTTCTTCATCAATATATTTCCATATTTCATACAAATATACCAGCCAGTCAAATAACTTTTTATTAGCTGCTAAACCTCTTGTAAGAGATTGATATAGATGGTGATGTGTGTTTACAAAACCTGGTATTACCATGTAACCATTTAAGTCATAAACTTCATCAGCAACTATATGTTCCCAATTTTTCCCAACTTCTTTAATAATATTGTTCTCAACAAGAATATATCCGTTTTCAATATCTCCAAGTTCTTCATCGAAAGTATAGATGTACGAAATATTTTTGAATAACTTTTTCATAGTTTCACCTCAGTCGTTAAAGAATATGTCCATTAATTCAGCATAGTGTTTTTCTCTATATTCAAGGATTTTTTGGTCGGTTATTTTAACTTGTTTTTGGTGTTTTTCCCAATATTCTTGAGAGCGTTGTGCATTTAATTCTTCAAGAGTTTTTCCTTGTTGTTCAATCCAGGTGTAATATTTTAAATTATGCCATCTTTCTCTACTAAATTTATCTCCTTCGAAAATCCATGATGGTTCTTGATATAACAAAATTCTTTCAGTTCTTGATTTAGCTTCACTTCTATCCAATTTTCCGAATTGTTTGGTAAGATCTTCCATGACAGATTTATACCTTTCAATTGAATCAGTAGCGACGATAAATATGTTATCATCACTTCCAAAATTATAAAATTTGGCCATCTTAATTGCTGCGATTAAGTTTGCTACACCTGAAATTCCAAATTTGTCTGAAATGAAATCAACAGCATCTTCAGGGACAAATTCTTTAAGGAATTTAATACCTTCAGGATCGGTTAAAACTTGAAGCATTTTTTTGGAATCCATATCATCAACAAGAACAACGGCATCGTTATTCATTACATTGTGAATCCATGTGACATGTTTATCTCCAATGCCTTGAATATCATGTCCACCATAGCCATTTAATGATATTGTTGGACATTGTAACGGTTCAACAGCGACAATTTTTGCTTCAGGAAATTCTTGTTTTATTCTATCACCACTGGCAATTGTTCCAGCAGAACCTACACCCAATACTACTGCGGATATTCTTTTATTTCCAATTCTTTTTTCTTTAACAAGCTCAATCATAGTATTTCCAGTAACATAATAGTGGAATCTGTAGTTTCCGAATTCTTCAAACTGATTTAGGACTCTAACGTGTTCAGGATCTTTTGAATAAAGTTCTTTTGCTTTATCATAGATTTCTTTAACGTTGGATTCACAACCGGGAGTTGCTATTACTTCAGCGCCATATTTCCTGATAATTTCAAATCTTTCTTTACTCATTAATTCTGGTAATAAGACAATAGACCTATAATTCATACGTGAAGAGACCCATGCACCACCTATCCCATAGTTACCTGTGGATGGCCATATTAAAGTATGTTTTAGAGGATTCACCTCACCGTTTACCGTTTTTTCAGCCAAAACAGAATATGTTGCTCCAACTTTATGACTCCCAGACGGAAATTCTTTAGCATATAAAACGATAATATTTGCTTTGACTCCAGTTAATTCTTTGGGCATGACAAAATAGTAAAACTCGTCATTTTCATTTTTCCAGGAGATATTAAAAAGATTTATTGGGTGAAGCGGATCTTTTTTCTTCATTTTAATAGCACGTTTTCTGATTTTTGGATCAATTTTTTCAGGATGAAGCATTTCTTCAAATGTTGGACCAATAACTGGAACTTTCTTTTTCATATAATTCCCTCCTCTTTATTTTTTAAAATTAAATCATTCATTGAAACAGGAATTTTATTTATTCTTTTGTTTATTGCATTTGATATTGCATTAGCTATTGAGGGTGGAGATGACATTAATGATGGTTCACCAAGCCCTTTTGCGCCAAAAGGCCCTTCTTTAAATTCAGATTCAACAAAGTCAACATGAATATTAGCTGGAATGTCTTTTATAGTTGGAATAATATAGTTGTTAAAGTTGTTGGTAAGTATTTTTCCATTATCTTGAATGATTTCTTCCATTATTGCATAGCCCATACCTTGAATAACACCTCCATGGACCTGCCCAACAGCTCCATCATAGTTTATAACTTTTCCTATATCGTGACATACCCAGGCTTCTTTTAAATCAACTTTTCCGGTTAATAAATCAACTTCGACTAAGGATAATTGAGTGCTAAATGTGTAAGCAATATATGCTTCTCCAGTACCAGTTTCGTGATCAAAATGTAATTTTGGAGTTTTATACCAACCAAATTCCGATAATTTCACATTGTTTTTGTTACATAAATTTGCAACTTCATTAAAAGATAATTCTTTTTCTCTTATGAGAACTTTCCCATTTTTGAACTCAATTTCTTTTTTTCCGACACCAAAATATCCCGATAAGAATTCGACAATATTAGTTTTAATTTTTTCGGAAGCAATTTTTACTGCATTTCCACTAAAGAAGGTTGTTCTTGAAGCGACTGTAGGACCGCTGTCTTGAACGACTAAAGTTTGTGGTTGTAAGATATTAATTTTCGAAACATCTTGTCCAAGAATTTCGCTTACAATAATTGCCATTGTGGTTTTTGCACCCTGACCCATTTCTGTATTTCCAATCATAACATTAATTGTTCCATCAGGATGAACATGAACTTCAGCACTTGCACCATCTAAATGTTGTCCGCCAGCTCCTAAACTGACTCCATAGAAAATATGTGACCATCCAATTCCCAACTTTTTATATTGGTTTTGTTTATTAAATTCTTCAACTTTTTTCTTTAATTTCGGATAATTTGACATTTCAAAAACTTTTTCCAGAGTTTTTTTGGCACCAACTGAGTGAGTTAATTTGTGTCCAGTAGCTGTTTCATCTCCAACTTCCAGAGTATTTTTTAACCTAATTTCATATGGGTCTATTCCCAATTTTTTGGCTGCTTCATCAATAATTGATTCCATTGCAAATAAAACTTGTGGAGATCCGAAACCGCGGAATGCACCGCATGGAACCTTATTAGTGTAGATTCCATAAACATCGACATGTACATTAGGAACTTTGTATGTGCTACATGAGTGAACTGTTGTTCTATACATAACAATTGGTGATAAAGTTGAATAAGCTCCCATATCAAGATATGTCCTGGATTTAACACCTAAGATTGTTCCATCCTTTTTAAAAGCTACTTTATAATATGATTTGCTTGGATGTCTTTTACTTGTTTCTTTAATATCCATTTCACGAGTATAAATCAATTTTACAGGTCTTTTGGTTAAATAAGATAGTAATGCTGGTTTTGAAGCAATATACGATGGTACATCCTCTTTACCACCAAAACCTCCACCAGTTTCGGTTTGAATTACATTGATTTTATTTAACGGTAGATTTAAAATATTTGCAATATCTTCATGAACATAAAAAGGACATTGTGAACTAACATATATTTCCATAATGTTTTCTGGAGTGAAGTATGCTACTGCTCCTTGAGGTTCAAGATAGGCATGTTCTTGATAACCTGTTTCGAATTCCATTTCTAGTATTAAATCTGCATCATTAAAAGCCTTGTCAACATTTCCTCTCCTAATTTTTCTATGAAATCCAATATTTGACGAGCCATTAACGATAGTTTCATCTTTTAAAGCTTCTTCAATAGTCAGGACAGATGGTAGTTGTTCGATTTCAAATTCAACAAGTTTAACAGCTTGTTCAGCAATTTCCTTTGTTTCAGCTGCAACAAGAGCTATTACATCGCCTTCGAATCTAACTTTTTCACCTACAGGTACTAAAAAGTTCATATCTTTAATTATGTGACCAAACTTGTTAGTTCCTGGTACATCTTTGTAAGTTGCAATGTAAACTACGCCAGGTAATTCGTATGCTTTTGAGACATCAATTTTTTTCAAAATTCCATGAGGAACGTTAGCATAAACTACTCCGGCATAAAGCATATTGTGAAAATAATAGTCAGATGCGTATTTAGCTGCCCCGATTGCTTTTTGAAATCCATCAATTCGTTTAACTTTTTTACCGATGATATTCACAATGTCCCTCCTTTTCTTAAACATAAAGATCAAGTATTTGCTGTTTGGTTATATCAATTAATCCTTTATCAGTAATTTTTAATTTTGGAATGACAGCTAATTGTAGAAAATGAATATGCATTAAAATATCATCAGAACTTCCAAGTTGTTTGATAGATGTTTTCAAATGATTTAATTGATTTAAAACAGTTTCAAGTGGTTTATCAGACATTAAACCGGCAATAGGTAATGGCATTTCGGAAAGAATTTGCTTGTTTTGAACTACAACGATTCCACCATTTATTTTCTGGATTCTTTTAATGGCAATTAATATATCTTCATCATTTGTACCAACTGCTGCAAGATTATGTGAATCGTGACCTATTGTTGTGGCAATTGCACCATTTTTTAGTTTTAATCCTTTAACAAAGCCAACGCTATAACCACTAGCTTTATGTCTATCAACTACGATAATTTTTGAAATATCATCGATGACATCACAAACTATATATCCATCTTTTACTTTGGGGGCTATATGGATTTCATCGGTTAATAACGTTCCTTTTTTTATAGAAATTACACGTATTTTTTTACCAATATCTTTTACTTTAATATTAATTTTGTCAGGTGGTATTATATTAATTTCTCCAATTGTATCAGGAACATTTTTGTATATGCTGGAGATTTTAACTGAAAGTCTTCCGTTTTCAGCTACAACTTTTGAATCTTTTATAACCATAATTATATTGAAATCTGTAAGATTATCGACAACCACAAAATCGGCTTTATAACCAGGAGCTATTGCTCCCATGCTTCTAAGGTTGAAATATCTTGCAGTATTTATAGTAGCCATTCTAATAGCTATAATTGGATCAATTCCCTTTTTTATTGCTGTTCGGATAATTCCATCAATATGTCCGCGACTTTTAATATCTACTGGGTCTCTATCATCGGTACAGAAGGAGAAAAATTGATGATTAATTATATTGACAGCAGGAAGTAAAGAGTTTAAATTTCTTGCAGCAGTTCCTTCTCTAATGAAAATTTGCATCCCCTTTGAAACTTTTTCAAGTGCTTCTTCGGGTAGTTCACTTTCATGGTCTGATCTAACAAAAGCATCGATATATGCATTTAGTTCTTTGCCAGTTAATCCCGGAGCATGACCATCAATTTTTTTGTATTTATGTCGCAAAATTTCAATCTTTGCAATGAGTTCTCTATCGCAGTTTAATACTCCAGGGAAGTTCATTACTTCCCCTAATGCAATTATTCTGGGATATTTATCAACTAAACTCACCATATCTTCAGGTCCAAGAGTTGCTCCGGAAGTTTCAAATTTTGTTGCAGGTACAGCGGATGGAACGGCAAAATAAACATTTAATGGTATGCCTTCAGTAGATTTAATCATGTATTCTATCCCATCAACTCCAAGTACATTTGCAATTTCATGAGGATCTGCTATGATTGTGGTTGTACCAAAAGGTAATATAGATTTTGCAAATTCAACTGGTGATAGCATAGAACTTTCAATATGTACATGTGCATCAATTAATCCCGGTAGTATATAGGCGCCCTTTAAATCAATAATTTTTTTACCAGTTGTATATTCATTTCCTATACCAGCAATTCTTTTTTTAAAAAGTGCAATATTTGTTTTTTCGATCTTTCCTGAAAATACATTTATTAGATTTGCATTTTTTATTAAAACATCGGGAGTTTCTCTACCAATAGCAACTGGAACAATTTCATAAATTTTCATTTTTTCATCCTCCTTTGATAGTGATTATATAAGAAAAATCACCCTACAAAAAAGGGTGATTTTTTAATATATTTAACAATATAAGTTATAAATTCATAGTGAATGGGAATTTTTAGAAATAAAGCAAAAAATAAAGGGCCTATCAAGGCCCTTTAAACTTAATCATTTTATTTTAATGAACCCGGGAAATGACATGCTACGAAGTGTCCTGGTTTGACCTCTCTCAATTGAGGTTCTTCTTTGGAACAAATTTCTTTAGCAACAGGACATCTTGGATGGAATCTACATCCAGACGGTGGATTAACTGGACTTGGCACATCACCTTTAAGAATAATTCTCTTCTTTTTGTAGTCTGGATTTGGTACTGGAATTGCACTCATAAGTGCTCTGGTATATGGATGCAATGGTTCATCGAATAATTCTTTTTTGGATGCATTTTCAACTATTTTACCCAAGTACATAACTATAACTCTGTCAGACATATATTTAATGACAGATAAATCGTGAGAAATAAAGAGATATGTTAAATTGTGTTTCTTTTGAAGATCAAGCATTAAGTTAATAACTTGGGATCTTATTGAAACGTCTAATGCAGCAACAGCTTCATCAGCAACAATTAATTTTGGATTCATAAGTAGTGAACGAGCGATTCCAATTCTTTGTCTTTGACCACCAGAAAATTGGTGTGGAAAACGATACATATGATCTCCGTGAATACCAACCTCTTCAAGTGCGGCTTTTACTTTGTCAATTACTTCAGATTTTTTGATTACTTTATGAAGTACTGGACCTTCCGAAACAATAGTTTTAATTCTAATTCTTGGATTCAATGAGCTATATGGATCTTGGAAAACTATTTGCATTGTTTTTCTAAATTCAGATTTTTTCTCGTTAAGTTCAGAAAGTAATTTATTATAAAATCCACTTTCACCTAATTCCTTATATAAATCATAATATTTTTTATCAATTCCAGTAAAAGAACTTGGATCTTCTTTTTTAAATTTTTCAATGTAAGTTTTTTGAAGATACTTTTTAGCTTTAAATTTTGGCATGAAATAGAAAGTAGTATCTTCATTATCAACAATAATACGCCCGGAAGTTGGTTCATACAATCTCAACAATGTCATTCCAACAGTAGTTTTTCCACAGCCAGATTCACCCACGAGTCCTACTGTTTCGCCCTCATAAATTTCGAAGCTAACGTCATCAACAGCTCTAACCCAAGCAACGATTCTTTTGAAAACACCAGCTCTTATTGGAAAGTATTTAACAAGATTATCTACTTTTACAAGTACTCTTTTTTCACTCATGCACTTTCACCAGCCTTTTTAAGTTTCTGAGCTTCTTCAACTTTTTTGTAATAGAAACATCTGCTAAAGTGTCCATTTTTGATTTCGTATAGTGGTGGAATTTCTTTTCTACATCTTTCATCAGCGAATTCACATCTTGTATTAAATCTACATCCAGGTGGGAAGTGCAATGGATCTGGGACGATACCTGGAATATTGTACAATCTTTCTTGTTCAATATCCAACCTTGGGATTGAATTTAATAATCCCCAAGTGTATGGATGTCTTGTTTCTCTAAATAATTCTTTCACGTCAGCGGTTTCCATAACCATACCACCGTACATTACTACAACACGATCAGCATTTTCAGCAATTACACCCACATCGTGAGTAATTAAAATTATTGCCATACCATATTCTTTTTGAAGTTCTCTCATTAATTCTAGAATTTGTGCTTGAATTGTAACATCAAGAGCGGTTGTAGGTTCATCAGCAATAAGAAGCTTTGGCCTACATGACAATGCCATAGCTATCATTGCTCTTTGTCTCATACCACCAGATAATTCGTGAGGATATTCATCAACACGTTTTTCAGGTTCAGGAATTCCGACTTTTCTTAACATATCTATTGCCATTTTTCTTGCTTCGTTTTTGCTTACATCCTGGTGTAATAAAATTGCTTCCATAATTTGTTCACCAACGGTAAAAACAGGATTTAATGCCACCATTGGTTCTTGGAATATCATAGCAATATCATTACCTCTAATTTTTCTCATCTCATCTTCAGAAAGTTCCATTAAGTTTTTACCATCAAAAATTATTTCAGAACCCTCCAAAATTTCACCATTTGGATCCAATAATCTTAAAATTGAAAGTGAAGTAACACTTTTACCACTTCCGGATTCACCAACAATTCCTAATGTTTCACCAGGGTATACTTCAAAGTCAACGCCGTCAACGGCCTTTACAATACCATCTTCTGTATAAAAATATGTTTTTAGATTTCTTACTTGTAATAATGGCTTTTTGTCCAACTTCATCACTCCTTTATTTCAATTTCGGATCAAATACGTCTCTAAGAGCATCACCAACAAGATTCCAGGCAAGAACGAATAATACCATTGCCATACCAGGATAGAATACTGTATACCAATATGTAAATGCTTGTCCACTGGCACCTAATATGTAATTTCTAGTATAGTTAAGCATTGAACCCCAGTCAGCATATCCAATTGGGGCACCTAAACCTAAAAACGATAATGCGGCAGCAGTGATTACCAATGATCCAAGTCTCATTGTTGCTTGTACTAGAACCGGAAAGATTGTGTTAGGTAAAATATGTCTAACAATTATTATGAAATTTTTAATTCCAAGAGCTTTTGCAGCAAGTACAAATTGTTCTTCTTTAACTTGTAAAATATTTGCTCTTATGAGACGGGCGGTTGCCATCCACCCAAATATCACCATTGCAATCATAACTTTATTTAAACCACTTCCTAAGATTGTAGTCAAAACCATTGCTGCTAATAAGAAGGGGATGGATAAGAATATATCAGTTACCCTCATTAAAAATTCGTCGACCCAGCCGCCGAAGTAGCCAGCAATTGAACCAATTATCAACCCAATGAGTGTTGAAGCGGAAACAACAATAAGACCTATTTTGAAAGCAGTTCTTGTCCCCCAAACAACTCCATAGAAAATATCTCTACCAGCAATCATGCCAAATGGATGATCCTTACTTGGTGCAACAGGGTCAGAACTCCAAGATAATATTGGCATAATATATGGATTATCAAGTTTCATTGGATTACCGTTTTCATCTGGAAACATAGGATTAACCGGTGGAGCAATCAACGGTGCAAATATTGCAACAAGTGTAAAAAATATTAATAATGTAAAACCAAGAATTGCTGAAGGATTTTTAAATAATTTTCTAAGTGTTCTTTTTAACTCAGTATTCATCCAATACACCTCCTTAACCGAGTCTTATTCTTGGGTCTAATGCTGCATATAGAATATCTATGATTAAGTTACCAATTATTAATACTGATGAATAAAATAGAACACTACCAAGGACTGCAGCGTAGTCAAGCTGGGTTGCAGCTTGAGCGGTAAACCTACCCATTCCGATTCTATTAAATATAACTTCTACAATAACCGTACCAGAAAGAAGACCAATAACCATTGCACCAGCTACTGTTACAACTGGAATCATAGCATTTTTTCTAGCATGTTTGTGAATAACATCTTTTTCTGGAACACCTTTTGCTCTAGCTGTTCTTACATACTCTTTTCCAAGAACTTCAAGCATACTTGAACGCGTAATTCTTAAAAGATATGCCCACCATAGCCAGGATATAGTAAGAATTGGGCCAATTAAGTGTCGTAGGGCATCCCAGAAAATATCTACTCTACCATTTATCAATGCATCAATAGATAAAATGTGTGTAACTCTTTTAAATTCTGGAGATTTGACTATTTCTTCTGCCCAACCGCTCATTGTACCAGGTGGGAACCATCCTAGTACAGAATAAAAAATCATTAAAACGATCAATCCAAAGACAAAATCAGGTAGTGACCATCCAATGATAGCAAAAATTCTAATAAAATGGTCAAGAAATTTGTCTCTTCTTACTGCAGCGGCAACCCCGAGCCAGATACCAACTCCAATAACAGGTATCATTGCATATAAAGCAAGTTCTATTGTGTAAGGAATTCTTTCTTTTATAGCTTGTGCAACTGGTTCCTTAGCAGTTACTGACCAGCCTAAGTCTCCTTTTAAAACTCCACCTAGCCATTTGAAGTATCTTGTCCACATTGGATCGTTAAGCCCATATTTTTCAATTAGTTTGTCTAAATCTTCGTTAGATAATTTGTCAAATACGTTTGGATTAACATATGCAGATAACAATTTTTCAGGACCTAAAATTTCCGTGAAACTGAATATAATTAGTGTGACTCCGAATAAGATCAGCGGGAGCAAAAGCAACCTTCGTATAATGTACGCTGTCAACTGTAACACCTCCTAAACTTATTTATTTGTAAGTCATTATAATTATAGCAGTTGTAAAAAATGTTTCAATATTGTATATGACTTTATTTTCTATTAAAAATGTTAATATAATAGTATAATTGGCTATAATTCCTCTTTTAAACGATTTGCAAGCTTTTTTCCAATCAATTTTTCCAATTCATCTATAGGGGCATTTCGAATATTTTCAATTGAACCATATGTTTTCAGTAATAGTTTCTTTCTTTTTGGCCCAATACCCGGTATTTCGTCTAAAATTTTTGTTCTATAATTTTTCAAATAAAGTTTACCACTGAATTTATTTGCTACTCTATGAGTTTCATCTCTAATTTGTACAAGAGCTCGCAACACTGGGTGATCATAAGGTAATGTAATTACTTTGTCTGGTGTAATTATAGTTTCAGCTTCTTTAGCAAGGCCAACAACGTTAGTGTTTAAATTCATTTCTTTCAAGGCTTCTAATGCAGAATTTACCTGACCTTTACCGCCATCGACAAAAATCAAATCTGGTAAAGGATGTTTTGAATATCTTTTTAGAATCAGTTGTTTTATGCTCTCATAATCGTTTAAAATATTTCCCAATTTATATCTTCTATATAATTCTTTTCTGGGTTTTCCATTTTCAAATACTATTAAAGATGCAACAGTATATTTGCCACTTCTATGTGAAATATCGGTGCCTTCAATTATTCGTGGAATTTTTGAAAGATTCAGAATTTCTTTCATTTGTTTTAATACTTCAATGTTTAATTTTATCTTATTAAGTGCATCCAATAAATTTTCCTCAGCTATTTTTAATATGTTTTGGTCATTATTATCTTTTGGAGTAGAAATTGGAACTTCGAAGTCAATTTTAACATTGTTTTTAGTGACAATTCTCTCAGGTAGTTCACTTTTTAACCCGAAATAAAATTGATAAAGGAATTCTTCAAATTCAATTTCAGCCTCATAAATCAATTTTGATAATAAGATTCCACCTCTTACTTTTAATATTAGGTAATTGTTATCCTCAAAAACAATATAATCAACCTTACGTTTATCAGAAAGTATAACACCCTGTGAACCAATTAATTTTTCGAACGACATAAGTAAATCTCTATACTTAATTGCATTTTCGAAATCCAGCATTTTGGAATGATAATTCATTTTTGTCTCAATATATTGCTTTATAAATTCAAAATCACCCTTCAAAACACTTTTTAATTTATTAATTGATTCAGAGTATTCATCAATATTTAACTTTTGAATACATGGAGCTAAACAATAACCAAGATGATAGAACATACATGGTTTCTTAATTTTTGAAAGATCTTTTTTGCATGTTCTAAACTTCAATGTTTTTTGTAAAATTTCTACTAAAAGTTTTGTGAATTTGATATTTGTATATGGTCCAAAGTAAATTCCATCTTTTTTTCTGTTTCGTGTTACTTCAACATATGGATAATTATCATCAGAAATTCTAATATAAGGGTAAAATTCATTTCCTTTAAGCATAACGTTATATTTTGGCTTGTGTTTGTATATCAACGACGCTTCAAGAAGCAGCGCTTCTTTTTCATTAGTAACTATAATGGTTTCCAAGTTATTTGCTTCATTAATTATTAACTGGCTTTTTTCTTCCCGAAATGCAAAATGGGAAGTCAGACGTTTTTTTAAGTTTTTTGCTTTTCCAATATAAATGATCTCATTGTTTTTTTTGAATAAATAAACACCGGGCTTACTGGAAATGTGATTCAAAATTGTTTTTTTAAGCATGTTTTCACCAAAATAAATAAAAATGAGGGGAATCTTCCCCCCAAAAGTTTATCTAATAAATATTATTTTATGTTTCTGTTTTTAATACCAATGAATAATGTTAATATAAAAGCCCATGAAATGGAGAAAAATGGTATCAAAGCAGCATTTTTAACCATGAAAAAGTCAACTATTAGTAATAATATAAATATCAATGAAAAAGCTATAGCAGTTCTCATTCCTTCACGAACTTTAAGATTTGAGAATAATCTCAATTCAATTGTAGAGTAAATTGCAATTAATGCATAGATTATTGGAGATAATGATATTCCCAATTGAGAGATAAATTTCACAAAGCCACCTGACAAGAAAAATGATAATGAGATAATGAAAAATACCCATGATGCAACACTAGCAATTCCAAATGTTGACTTTCCTTGTTGTAATATTGCTAAAAATATTACTGCCCCCAACACAATATTAACTATAAACATTAAAGTTGAGTATGCTGTAACTGTAAGCATGCTATGCACCTTCATTTTCTAAAAATTCTTTATATTCATCTTCTGTAAGCAATTCTTTTAATTCTTCAGGGTTTGAAAATTCTAGTTTTACCAGCCAACCGTTTCCTTCAGCATCTTCATTTACTAGTTCTGGAGAAGCATCAAGTTCAGAATTTACTTCAACTACTTTGCCCGAGACAGGAGCATATACATCTGTTGCAGCTTTAACACTTTCAATGGCGAGTAGTACTTCTCCTTTTTTGACTTCTTTTCCAACTTCTGGCAAATCAACATACACAATATCACCCAGCTCTTCTTGAGCGTGATTTGTAATCCCAATTAATCCTGTTTCGGTGTCTACCCATTCGTGAGTTTTTGTGTATTTCTTCATTTAAACCCCTCCTTATTAGATATAAGCTATTTATATTTTAACATAAAAATACTCTATTTCAAGAAAGCTAATTATTATTGTAATTATTTAAAAAATTAAATTTCCAATAGAAACAATTATGAATGAAGAAATATATGCAACGGATAAGCTATATATTACTGAGAAAACTACCCATTTCCAACTACCTGTTTCGGATTTAATTGCTGCAAGCGTTGCAAAACAGGGAATGTACATGAGTACAAAAATCAAGAAAGCATATGCTGAAACTGGTGTTAAAGAATTTGATAGTGCGAGTTTAGCTGTAGTAAAATCTTGTTCTGCAAATCCATATAACATTGAAAAAGTTGAAACAATTACTTCTTTAGCAACTCCGCCAAAAAACAGCGCGGTGCCAACTTGCCAATTGAAACCTAGTGGTTTGATAATTGGTTCAATTAACTTTCCAAGATATGCAGCATAACTTGTTTCTATTTCTCCATGTGATGGGAAGTATGATACAAACCATATGACAATACTTGCCATGAAAATAATTGTTCCGGCTTTTTTAATGAAATGACTTCCTTTGTTCCACATATATATCATTAAATTTCTAAAAGTCGGAATTCTGTATCTTGGTAATTCCATAACTAAAGGAACGTCTTCTCCTTTAAAGAATATTTTGTTGACAAAATAAGCTGTAAATGCAGTTATTAGTATACTAATAATATAAATAGAAAATAATACTATTGCCTTATTATTTGGGAAAAAAATGCTTGTGATCATGATATAAACAGGAAGTCTTGCACTACACGAAATAAACGGAGAAGCTAAAATTGTTCCAATTCTTTCTTTTTCATCGGGTAGACCTCTAGTGCTCATTACTGAGGATACATTACATCCAAAACCTAGTAATAGAGATATAAAAGCACGGCCTGAGAGTTTCATTTTATACATTAATCTATCAATAACAAATGCGGCTCTCGGAAGGTATCCTGATTCTTCGAGTATTCCCAGAGCAAAGAATAATGCAAATATATTTGGAATAAAAACGAGAACAGCTCCAACACCTGAGATTATTCCATCTGAAATTAGAGTTATGAATATGTTATTACCAAAAGAATTAACATACTCACTGAGTGATGATAATAGGCCATCCAAAAAATCAGAAAGAGGTTGAACAATTTCAAATGTGAATTTGAAAACAAGATACATTATAAATATTAAAATAGGAATTCCAAGAAATTTGTGAGTAAGTATATGGTCAATTTTGTCATTGATCGTTCTTTGAATATTGAGTGATTTACCTGAGTAAGCCTCTTTTATAGCATTTGCAACGTGTGAATAACGGATTGTTGGAATATTTTGTTGAGTTTCTTCAAGCATTTTAGGCTCGATTTCTATATATTCATGAAGTTTATCGTTAAATTCTTTATCACCTTCTAAAAATTTAATAGCGACGTATCTTTTGTTTGAAAAGAGGTCATCGGGAATTTTATTTTCAATTTCAGAAATTAAGTTTTCATATTTTTCATAGTCAAATATAACCTTTTTGTTATATTTTCCTTTAGCAACGTCGACAATTAAATCTTTCAGTTCGTTAATTCCTTCACCAGTTTTCGCTGAAGTAAAAACCACAGGAATACCAAAATGTTTTTGAAGTTCAAATTTATCAATTTTTATTCCCAGTTTTTTTGCTTCATCGATAGAATTCATGGCAAGAATAACATTAGAAGTTAATTCAAGAGTTTCAATTAAAAGGTAAAAACTTTGTTCAGGATTAATAGAATCAGCAATTACAACTGTAACATTTGGTGGGGCATAGAATAGGAAGTTTTTTGTTACAGTTTCATCGACAGATTGCGAGGAAAATGAATAAGTTCCAGGAAGATCAATAATATGTAATGTTTCATTTTTCCAGGTTGTTGCACCTTCGACTTTAGTAACAGTTACTCCAGGCCAGTTTGCAACATATTGTCTTGCACCAACTAATCTGTTGAAAACACTGGTTTTTCCTACATTAGGATTTCCAACGAGTGCAACAGAAATTACCATATTAAATCCTCCTAAGTATAATTTTTTCTTTCATACCATGGCCTAATGAAATGTGTTTATTATTTTTAATAATATACAAAGAATTATTAAGAATTTTAACTTTTGTACCAATGGAGAGCCCAAGATTACGCATTTTCATTAGAAAGCGTGAACCACCTATAAAATTGGAAATAATGTATTCACCATCAGGTGCAAGTGTTAAAGGAATATATTCTTCGAGAAGTTCTACCTCAATTTGTGAGGCTTCGGAATTTCTCAAAGTAATTAATTTATTAAAAACCCTGTATACGCGAGGATCACCCATTGGGGAAGAATTCACAACTTCAACAATGGAATTTGGAATTAATCCAATTCCTAAAAGTCGCTGCTTGATGGGAGTATCTAGAATATTTTTAATTTTGATTTTTATTCCGATTGGTACTTTATCTAAAGTCATAGCTACCTCCTTTTTGAAAATAATTCTCAATAAAATTATATCATTAAATGATAATTGGTCAACAAAAAATGAAATATATTGAGATATAGAAAAATTTTAGGTTACTAAATAAAGGAAATTTAATAAAAAACAAAGTGCTAATATATTATGAGATGTTTGTTCAACGCTAGTAATATCATCCAACACAACAAAACCATTCACATAGCATTAAGGGATGAAAATTTAACACTGACCAGATTTTATTGATGGTCATATACTTTAAATTTTTGAATACTTTTTAGGTAATTTTGGTAGAATATATTTACAACTAATTTTTTATTTTTTGGTTTTTTCAAATTTTTATATAAGAGGGGTGTGAAAAATGGAGAAGAATTTAAGATTAAATTATGATAAATTAGCATTACATTACGAAAAAGAAGTAGATGAAAAACCTTTTAATGCATATTATGAAAGACCTGCCATGATTAAAGCAATAGGAAAAGTTAGAGGCTTGACTGTTTTGGATGCTGGTTGCGGTGCAGGTTTTTATACTAAATGGTTAGCTGATAACGGTGCAAAAGAAGTAATTGGGATAGATTTTTCTAAAAATATGATTGAAGCTGCTAAGAGAAGAGCAGGGAATAAAGCAAAAATTATTGAAACAGATTTAAATAAGAAATTACCATTTGAAAATAATTACTTCGACATGATTATTTCTTCACTAACATTACATTATGTTAGAAATATTGCCACAACATTGAAAGAATTTAATAGGGTGTTAAAACAAAACGGGAAATTGATATTTTCGATACATCATCCTCTGATGACATATCTTCATTTTCAAATTGAAAATTATTTTGATGAAGTATTACTGGAAGATAAAATAAATAAAATTCCGGTGTATTTTTATCATCGGTCTTTTACAACAATTTTCAAAGCGTTGAACGAAAATGGATTTCTTGTGGAGGATCTGTTAGAACCAAAACCAACTGAAAAATTTAAAGAATATGATAGAGAAAATTATATAAAATTGAATAAAAAACCTCATTTTTTAATTATAAAGACATTGAAGTATGATTAGAAAATTAATTTCGATGCAAAAATAAAGTTGAAAAACTACTTATAGTTTTTCACAAATACAAATTGTTTCATTTTTTATATGTTATTTTTCATTTTTTCGGCGTACTCTTATGAATTTTTTCATATCGGCAACCCAATCTG
The DNA here is from genome assembly GCA_017656345.1 of Thermosipho sp. (in: thermotogales). Taxonomy (GTDB): domain Bacteria; phylum Thermotogota; class Thermotogae; order Thermotogales; family Fervidobacteriaceae; genus Thermosipho_A. Next base: position 170,698 of record JACDNZ010000001.1, read on the forward strand.
CCGTTTCTGGTTCCGTTTCAGGATCAAATCCAAATTCCTCTATAAACCACTTTTTTGCACGTTCATATTCTTCTAAATTAAGCGGTATCCAATTACCAAACAACCCTTCATCACCATATTTGCGGTGGTGTTGTATAACTTTGAGAACATATTTTTCGTATTCTTTTTCTGTCATTTTCCCTCCCCCTTAATTAAAGAATTTAATCGGAGTAAAAATAAAATACAATATAATAACTATTATATTGCATGTGATCAGATTAAGAAAAAATCTTTGATAAATTCTATGTTTCATCATCAAACAGCTTAAGTTGATCCTTATGAAATTTTTCTTTTCGTGATTTTAATCTTTTGATTACTGAAACAAATACTTTAGATTCCTCATCGAAAATAATGTCATCAAAGATATCAGAATCTTCTGGGGCTATAAAAATAAATTCGCCATTTACAAATTTCGGGACGTTTACTAAGTATTTTTGGCCATATCCTTTGCGATTTTTCCTTTCAACAGGAACAATCGCATTGACCTCCATTAATGCTTTTGCTGCAAGTTCAATGGTTCCATATTTTACCTGAAAATAGTCTGCAAGCTCTCTAAATGAAACCCATGGGGTTATTTTCCTGCCAGTTGCAAGTGAAAGGCTGTATAAATAAAGATATAATCTTCCCGCATTAGCCGGGCGAACTTTCATTGCAAATTGTAGTACTGGCATTGGAATAATTACAAATCTTGACTTAACTACCATCACATCACCCCTATTATGTTTGTTCAACAGTTTATTATATCATCCCAAAACAAAAAACACAAATAACAAAAAAATTAAAGAACCGCATAATATCTATCCATATCAGCAAAATGTGTATATTTTAAATTATTAAAATCAAGTGTTATACAAAAATCACAGGTTATTTCTTGTAATGTATTGATTATCCTATTTCTTTTTAAATCGTCATATTCCATTGGCAAATAGTATCCAAGTGTAACATGTGGTATGTAAAAACTCCTTTGTTCAATTAATTCGTCAAATTTCTTTCTTGTTTCCAAAATTTTCATTAAATCTTCTTCGTTTTCGGGGGTAAACATTATTCCTATAGCAGAGCCGCCATTATATAAACTTATACTTTTCATTCTAATCTTTGTGCTTCTATCTATTCCTTCCAGAACTTTTTTAACTTTTTTTTCGTTATTTTTAATACATTTTTCAATATCATTTGTTATATTATAATTACAAAGGTCATGTAATGTCATATGAAAATATTTTTCACTTAACTTATTAGCCAGTATATCTCCTATTTTTTCATATAATTCATTTTGGATTTCAATTATTTTTCTCTTGTCTTCATCACTAAGGAAAAATACTATTGTATCACCTTTAAATTCTTTGTACGTCCCATTTTTATCTACTTTTTTAAATAGCTCGGTCTTCGGATTCCAGCTCCTTTTTAACATTTCTAATGAATTATTTCTTATCTTGTATAATGCAGCTACATATTCATCTAAAAACATAATTATACCTCCTCGAAAGTTATTTTCATTTAATTCAACTTAATGAAGATTATTTTCAGTTTTTTGGCATTTACGGAATTTTATTTACTTAATATCATTATGTTATTATTTCATTGGTATTATTATACACTATATCACACTAAAGGGGAGGTGTTTATATGAAAAAACTTTTCATAGTCTTATTAGTGTTGGTTTCACTTTTGGCATTTAGTGCTCAACCCACATTGGTAGTTAGCTCCAGATTATGGACTCCACCAACAGAAAAGGAGTTCATTATTAATGAAATTATTAAACCATTTGAGGAAATGTATGGTTGTAAAGTTGTCTTCCAAACAATGGATGACGAAACAATGTTGAAACAAGTTAAAGTACAAAAAGAAACTGGAAAAATCACAACAGATGTTATCATTGCATACGCAACAAAAATGCCTGAATGGGTCAAAAACGATCTTGTAGTTGACCTTACACCATACGTTAGCAAATGGACCGACAGACACTTCTCAAAAGGTTTCGATTCAATGACAGTATTTGATGGTAAAAGATATTTCTTACCAATTGGTGCAGACGTATACCTTACACTTATAAATAAAAAAGCACTTCAATACAAACCTGCAGATGTTGATATTAATGATTTAACATGGGAACAACTTGCCGAATGGGCAAACTTGGTTGCTCAAGGAGAAGGCGAAGGTAAATTTGCAGTTACAGGTGTTCCAATTAAATCACTTATTTACCAAGTTGGTGCAATTGCACTTTCTTACGGTGCACACTGGCCAGATCTTGATAATCCTGGCGCAGTTGCAGCTTGGTACTTAGTTTACAAGATGAAAGACGCTTTCTCACCAGCAGTCAAAACATATGACGATACCAGACCTCCAATGAAGAGAGAAGAAACATGGATGACAGTTGCACACTGTGCAAGAGTCGGTGAAGTTTACAAGAGCAATCCAACACAATTCATAATTGCTCCAGCACCAAAAGGACCTGCAGGAAGAGGTTCAGTTGCTGGAACAAGTGGTCTTGCAATAGTAAAAGGAACAAAGAACTTTGATCTTGCTCTTAAATTCCTTGAATACATGACAAGACCAGATATAATGGTTAAATCCCATAAAGGTACTGGTGGATTTATTCCTCCAGTTGACGAAGCAATTAAATTCTTAGGTAATGACGAACAAGACCAAGTAATCAAAAATGCAATCAAAGTCATGAACGAAGGAGTTCTTTCATACATTGCTCCAATCTGGAAAGACTGGGGACAAGTAAAACTTGTTTACGACGAAATATTCAAAAAGATGATTCTTGAAGAAGGAAAACTCGATATTGATATGCTAGAATTGTATCAACTTCAAATTGATGCTCAAAGAAAATAATTTTCAGGGGGCTTCTGCCCCCTTATTTAAAATGTGAGGTGATAGAAATTGACAAAAACTTATTCTAAAAGATGGATACCTTATATTTTAATTGCACCTACTATTGTTTATTATATTGTCTTTTGGCTTAGACCCGTTATTTCAGCTGTATACTATAGTTTCTTTGATGAAAATAATAACGTTTTTACCTTAAATAATTACATTACAATTTTTAAAGATGAATATTTCAAACAAGCTGTTGTAAACACAGCAATTTTTGTTATTATATCGGTTACATTAGAATTTCTGGTTGCGCTTGGACTTGCTTTGATAATTAATAAGAAATTTAAGGGCGCAAATATATTACTTTCAATCGCACTTATTCCAATGGCACTTCCTGCTGTAGCAGTTGGTGCAATGTGGTCCAGTGGATTCGCAACTTACGGTTGGGTAAATAGTTTGTTATATCACCTAGGCTTAATTACCGCAGATGGCAAGATTGTATTCCTGGCTGGAAGTGACTTTCAATCACTAATGTTAATTATTTTGATCGATGCGTGGCAAGTTATACCTTTTATGATGGTAATCCTATTAGCAGGATTACAAGGTCTTTCTAAAGAGTCAATAGAAGCTGGTTACATCTTTGGTGGTACCAAATTTACAGTTTTAAGAAAGATTACTTTACCCATGCTAAAGTCAAGTATACAAACTGCCTTAATTTTAAGAATAATATCCGCAATTCAGGTGTGGTTGATTATAGTTATGATATATGGTTATCGTAGAATCCCCGTACTACTTGAAGAAGTTGTTTTCTATGAAGAACAACTTCTCGGATTCTACCGTGTTGCTCTTGCCTACTCTGTCATAGTTGCTGTGATCGTCTCAATGGTCTCAATAATATACCTCAAAGTATCTGGTGCCTTTGAAAAGGAGGAGCAATAATATGAAGGGAAATAAACTTTTAAAACAAACACTATTCTATCTGGTTGTGGCCGGTATTATATTGGTTATTTTAACGCCAATTTATTTTCTGGTTGTAATTTCACTAATGTCAGACCAGGAAGCATATGACTGGCCAACTCAAATGGTTCCTTCATTTTTTAATCATTTTAAACTCGAAATAGATGGTAATAAATATCTTATTAGTGTATACAGTCCATCAAAAAAGGAATACGTTTCCATAATTCGAACAGATAACTTTGATGAACTACAGAAATTTGTTAGAAACAAGACTAATTCAAATATTAAAAAAGAAATTTTTGATATTCAAGTTCAAAAATTGAATGAGCTGTACAATAAGAATAAAGAAGAAATTGAAGCATTAAGAAGTCAGGTTAACACACTTGAATCTAAATTAAACAGAGTAACAGTAAGTACTGTAAAGTTAAAATCACAACTCGAAAAAGCAGAAAAAGCAGGTATGGAAAATTTAATTTCTCTTATCAAAGATAACATAGAAAAATATGAAAAAGAAAAAGCAACATACGAAGCACAACTAAAAGAACTTAATAAACAACTTGAAGAAATCGGTTCAGTGAAATTTTCTGTTTCCAAAAATATCTTTTACAATTATGTAAGATTCTTCCAGGTAACAAGTAATGCCTGGCCAGCACTACTTAGAAGTATTCAAGTCGCCCTTTTAACAGTTCTGATCTCTTTAACTATTGGTGGAATGGCTGGCTATGCCTTTGCAAGATACTATTTTAAAGGTAAAAATCTTTTAAAACTAAGTGTTTTATTTGTTAGAATGTTTCCAGGAATCTCAATCGCAATGCCAATGGTCATTATCTTGATTAATATGGGATTTTATGATAAGCCGCTAGGATTATCACTTGTTTACTCAGTAGGACAAATTGGTATGACAATTTGGATTACTGCAAGTATTTTTATGGGCATTTCAACCGAACTTGAAGAAGCAGCTATGATTTTTGGAACAACAAGACTTGGAGCATTTTTCAAAGTAACATTGCCTCTTGCTTTACCTGGACTTGCTGCAAGTGCAATGTACGCCTTTATTGGTAGTTGGTCTGAAACTGCTCAAGCAATTGTTCTTACACAATTCAATCCTACATTTCCCGTTGTCGTCTACCAAACTCTGGTTGGAGCAAAAGGTTTGATCAATTTAACCGCAGCCGGCGGTGTTTCATTAGCTCTACCAGCTGTTGTGTTTACCCTGATCATTAGAAGATATATCCTTCAAATGTGGGGTGGAGTTAGAGTTTAATAAAAAATAATACAAAGGAGCGGTGATATATGGCTACTTTAGAACTTATAAATTTATCTAAACGATATGGTAAAAAAGTTTGGGGTGCAAAAGACGTAAATTTAAAAGTAAATGAAGGAGAATTCATCGTTCTTCTCGGACCATCAGGTTGTGGAAAAACCACAACTTTAAGAATGATTGCGGGTCTTGAAGAAGTAACTGAGGGTAAGGTAATTATCGATGGAAAAGATGTAACTTATTTGGAACCAAGAAAAAGGGAAGTAAGTATGGTTTTCCAGAGCTATGCTGTCTGGCCTCATATGACAGTATATGACAACATTGCATTTCCATTAAAATTAAGAAAGATGTCGCCAGATGAAATTGATAAACTTGTAAAAGAAGTTGCTGAAATGGTAAAGATTGAAGAACTTTTAAAAAGATTTCCTTCCCAACTTTCTGGTGGTCAAAGACAACGTGTTGCTCTTGCAAGAGCTCTTGCTGTTAAACCAAAAATCTTCTTAATGGACGAACCTTTATCAAATCTTGACGCAAAATTAAGAGTTAAAATGAGAACAGAGCTAAAAGCAATTCATCATAAAACAGGTGCAACAACCATTTTTGTTACACATGACCAATCTGAAGCTATGTCAATGGCAGATAGAATTGTTATCATGAAAGATGGAAAAATCGAACAAGTTGGTACTCCTGACGATGTTTATTTCTTCAGTGCAAATGTGTTTGTTGCAGGATTTATTGGTACACCCCCAACCAATTTCTTTAAGATGAATATCATAGGCGAAAATGGTGAACTCCATCTAAAAAATGAGTATATTGATATTAAAGTTAACGATAAAGTTAGAAAAGCACTTGAAAAATATAATAAAGATGAAATAATTGTCGGAATCAGGCCTGAAAACCTCTTAATTACCGATAACAAAGATGAGGCAATATTCAGAGAAAAAATTCTTGTCGTAGAACCCCAGGGTTCTCACCAAGTAATTGCTGTAGAACTTGGAAATCAAATTGTCAAAATCGTTACACCAGCATTCCCAAAATATTCTGCTGATGAATTGATCAATGTCACCCTTGATCAAGAAAGAATAATGTTATTTGATATTGAAACCGAAAAAAGACTGGAGGGAATTTAATGAAAATTGCTCTGATCCATTACCGCGCAGGATTAATGGACGGTGTTTCACTTGAAATGGAAAAATGGAAGAAAGTGCTAAAACGTTTGGGACATGATGTAGATATTGTTGCTGGAAACAATAAATCCGGCGTTGATGTAATTATTCCATCTATAGGGTTTGAGAATCCAAAATATAAATTGATAAACAAAAATGCATTCGAAAAACTTGAAGATTTTAAAATTGATGAACTTTTAAATTTAATTTTTGAAGAAGCTGAAAATATTTATGAAGATCTTGAAAATGTTCTTGAGAAGTATGATGTTCTTATTCCAAATAATATCTGGTCTCTAGGAGCATTTTTGCCATCAGCAATCGCACTTACAAAATATGCAAACAACCATCCAGAAAAGTTATTTATTGGACACCATCATGACTTCTGGTGGGAACGTGAGTATTTTTTGAACTATCAAAGCGAAGAAATTAAAAATTTACTTGAGAAATATTGCCCACCAATTGGTGATAATATTAAGCATGTTGTGATTAATTCTCTTGCTAGAGAAGCACTTTTTTCAAAAAAAGAAGTAGATTCTATAGTAGTTCCAAATGTTATGGATTTTAACGAACCACCATTTACAAGCGAAGAGTTAAATATGAAAATCAGAGACGCATATAATATACCAGATAACGCTATTGTCATTTTACAGGCCACAAGAATAACAGAAAGAAAGGCAATTGAACTTGCAATTGAACTCGTGCACCATATGTCAAAACTTGCGAAACAATATAAAGGAAAGAAGTTATATAATGACAAAACATTTGAAGGGAATATTATTTTAGCATTTTCCGGTATGTGTGAAAGTGAAAATTATAAATATAAACTTCTTGATAAAGCATTTAAATATGGCATAAGAACAATTGATCTTTATCCAAATGTAGAAAATAACGTTTGGACTTTCTGGAATTTATATAGTATTGCTGATGCCATAACTTACCCCTCAATTTTGGAAGGTTGGGGTAATCAATTACTTGAAGCTATAATTGTCAAAAAACCAATCGTATTGTTTGAATATGAAGTTTTTGAAAAAGATATCAAAAATTCAGGGCTCAAATATGTAAGTCTTGGAAATAGTTATGAACTAAAAGATGGGTTTGTATATGTTAAAGAAGATATTGAAGAAGATGCTGCAAGGAAGCTATTTGAAATTCTATTTGATAAAGATCTTTATAAAAGAATAGTCGATGAAAATTTTGAAATCGCAAAGAAATTTTACAGTCTTGAAAGTTTATCAGAAATAATAAAGAAGATCATCTAACAAAATTTTTAATGAAAATAAGCCCAGGTAACTCCTGGGCTTTTTGTTTTGCAATTTTTAATTACTACTACTCTACTTTATCAATATAACTTATTAATGACGTAACCACAAATACTGTTATCAGATAACTAAAAACAACTCCTAATAATAATAACAATCCAAAACCTACAAAACCTCTGTATTTAGCCAGAATAAATGAACCAAAGGCTGCGCCCGTAGTTAGAGTTGTCATAGTTATTGCTTTCCCTGTACTTTTTAAAGACAATCTTAAATTCTTTTCTCTTCTATACCTATGGATCAAATGGATACCATCGTCAACACCTATTCCAATTATTAGTGGTAATGCAATAATATTTACAACGTTAAATTTTATTCCAAACCAACCCATTACTCCTAACAATAAAATGATTGACAATAACATTGGCAACATTGCAATAACTGCATATTTTAAACTCTTCATATCAAATATTAAAACTATGAAAATAAAGATTATTGTAAGAATTAAAACTTTTGCCCCTTCTCTTGCAGAAATCTGGATCACTCTCAAAAATACCAAAGCACTTCCGCTGACATTTTTTAAATTTAATTTCTCCAATGTTTTAAAATACTCTTTTTGATAGTCAGCATTCCAGATGTCACCATTTGAATATGCTATAGTTAAAATTTTATTGTTTCCCCCTACATAATTTCCTTTCAAATCTTCAGGTAAATTATCAATAGTGATAATTTCCTCTCCATTTAAACTACTTCTCAATTTATTTACTGTGCTAACAATTTTACCCTGTACTTTGATAAGATCATCAAGACTCTTTTTAGCTATCTCAACTATAATTCCACTATTTAAAATTTCCTGTAATTTTTCTGATAAACCTTTATAACCAAGTAATTTTAATAGCACAGAAGATTTTGCAATGTTGAAACTAAGCTTATTTATTTCAGTTTTTAATTGCGCAAGGTTCAACTCATCATTTTGCATAGCATTAATACTTTTTATCTCTTTAACAATGTTCAATCTCTCTAACTGCTTTTCGGGTTCAGGCAAAAATTGGATTATACTATCTATCTCTGAAAAGACTTCTTCATTTTTGATCACATTGTATAATCTTCTTGCCTCATCCAGGTTATCATTAATAAATATTGTATTATCCGGTGAAAATCCAAACTCTTCCAGCATTTTCTGATTTAATGCTATACTTTCCAGGCCTTTAGCTTCTATATTCATCATATTTTTATCAAACTCAACACTTGGGATCTTAACAAAAGAAAGGATTAATAAGGTTGCTAATATTACCAAACTAATTATCCTGTATCTTTTTATATTATAATCTACAACAAATGCATTACCCGGATCTTTGAATTTTTTTCCAAATTTTTTTAATAAAATTGTAAGTCCAAAAATCGCTGTCAGTAAAGTAAAGATAATTCCTGCAGATAAAACTATACCAAACTCTCTGAAACCCGGGAATGAACTAATCGCGAAAATACCAAGTCCAATGGCTGTTGTTACTGCTCCAGCGATTATTCCTCTTATGTTTTTTTCAAATACTCCTTTCAATGAATCAACAATCGAAAGTCCACTACTCCTTAACTCAATAAACAGTGAATTAATATGTATAGAATAATCTATACCAAGTCCTGCAATAATTGCTCCCATCATAACTGTCATAATATTCAATGATCCAATAGAAATTTTCGTAAAACCCAACGCCCATATAATACCTAAAAGTAAAGGAACAACTGACAAAAACATATACTTTAAACTTCTAAATCCTATTAAAAAGATCAAAATTATCAATATCAATGAAACTGTTGTAGAAATCGCCATATCTTTTTCTGTAGTAACCATTTCATCCCTAGCAATTACCATGGTACCAGTTAGCCCTGCTTGAACATTGTATTTTTTAGCCTCACCTTTAACTATGCTTTCCACATTATTAACTAATTCTACAGTTTTTTCAATATCATCCGAACTTATAGTTGGTCTAATGATAATAACTCCAAAGTTGCCATTGTCAGATAAGAAATACTTTTCACCAAACAACATCTCACTTAAATCACTATCTATAAACGATAAATTAACATTTTTTATATCCCAGAATAACTTTTCAAGCTTCGACAACATAATTTCGAATTGTTTTTGTCTATAAGTATTCATTTTATACTGTGACTCAGACTGACTGAACATCACATTCAACGCTGATATGAAATCTACTAAATTAGTAGAAGAATACAATTTTTTCAAAAATTCGACTTCGTTACCTTCAACTAAAAGAAAAACATTTTTCGAAATAAAATCCATCGGATTTTTATAAAGTACCGCCTCAATATAATCAATTTCTTTTAGCTTTTTTGAAACATTTTCAATGTAATTAACAATATCATTTTTATTACCACTAATACCGATAATTATAGTATCAACACTTTTAAAGCTTTTTACAGCATCTCTATATACCTGCACATAAGGATCATTTTCAGGTAGTAAATCCAAAAAACCAGGCCTCATTGTCAATGTAAAAGTTAAAACAAGCGAAATTAACGTAATAATCATTAATATAATAAAAATCTTTTTGGAATGCTTTATAACAAAATCCCCAAGTTTTTTCATAAATTCACTCCTTTGGATCAAATTATAAGCACTGGTATTATGACAATATCTTCAAAAAATTCAGTAATATTATATCATTATACAAAAAAGGGCACTTTAGCGGAAAAATTCTTATATCAAATTTATTTGAAATTCAATTTGCAAATAAATTTTTCATCTTAAAATTGGAAAATTTACCTGCCATACTTTATGCAATATAATCATTCTTATATTGCATGACGTATCAAAGAGAATTTTTAAAAAAGAAAATCGTTGATTTACAAAAATTCACTTGAAAAATTCTTTGGATTTCTGAACAATATAAAAATTATCATTTTTTTATAAAACTTGTATTTTTTTAAATAAAAATAATTAAAATTCCCCTCCGATACAAAGATGCTTCTTTAAATCATTTATTGATGCGGGTTTAGAAACCCTTTCTTTATTTTCGATTTTAAGAGCCGTTTCTTTCGGATGATATATTTTTATATATCCCGATATTTTAAAACAGGCTTATTCTTGAAAATAAAAGGTGGTTCGTTTTCCGAACCACCTGTCTTTTGTGTTATACGGCTATTCTTTTATTTGGTCTAAATTGAAATTATTTTATTGAATTCTTCAATTGATCAATATTCAGAATTCACATCTTATTGCATCTAGATAATTGTTATATAAAAGCTTACATATGATTTGTAGAACTTTTGTATGTTATTTCAAAATTTTGATTATCAGTGATTTCAAATTAATTATCTAGCTTTTGTAAACCTTCATTTGCAAATTCTCTCTTTTATCAACCTCTATCTTTGAAATAAATACAACGCGGTCGAAAGAAGTAAAACAATTGTTAGGTTAGTTACGACAATTACAGTATGAAAACTATTTTGATGCAACTTTTGTTTGAAGGCATATTAGTTTTTATTTTATGTTCATACTTGTCTCATTCGTTATCCTTTCTAGAATAAATTTTTCAATAAATAGAATTTAGATGAAAAAAATTTGTTTTAAGTATACCAAAATGCCTTACCAATTGAGTAGACATTTTCAACTACTCCAAGATATCAAACTTTGTGTTTGCCTCCCCCGCAAAAATTTTTGATAAGATTACCAATTTTTTAACATATGATAAATAATTTTTTGGGGTATTGACAAAAATATTTGGCGTAGAGTATAATAATTTTGACCTGACAACCTGGAGGTGAAATTATGTTTTTTGCTTTTA
>JACDNZ010000002.1 GCA_017656345.1 Thermosipho sp. (in: thermotogales)
TATTATTACTTTTCTACTAGGATTTCAGGTCTTTTCTGGAAATCTTTCTGCTGGGAAAGCAATAATGCTTCTTGTTTATGCTGAAAGAGTGCTTGACTATTCAAAAGTATATATTCAAGATACTGATTATATTTCATGGGCAATTGCAAGAGCAAAAATTGCATATAATGAATATTTAAAGGAGGAGAAATAATATGTTTAAAAAACTTGAATTCATAAATGTGACTTTTGAATACGAAGGAAGAAAAATACTGGATAATTTTAATCTAGAGATAAGCCGCGGTGAAAAATTAGCGATAGTAGGCTCAAGTGGCGAAGGAAAAACCACTTTGATAAGGCTTATTTTAAAGTATATAACCCCACATTCTGGAAAGATAATGGTAAATGAAAAGCCTCTATCAGAATTTAAAAATTGGTACAAGATTCTTGGAGTTTTAAGTCAAAGAGCACATATATTTAATAGGTCGTTAAGAGACAACCTCCTTATTGCAAACCCCAAAGCAACAGATAAAGAAATGTATGAAGCCCTTGAAAAAGCTGGTCTAAAAAAATTTATAAAGACTAGAACACTTGATTCTATTCTCGGAAGTGATGGAAGTTATATTTCAGGTGGAGAACGAACAAGAATAGCACTTGCAAGATTATTATTAAGAAATCCAGAACTTATTATTCTTGATGAACCACTTGAAGGTGTAGACAAACTTGTAGAAAAGGAAGTTATCGAAAATATAAAAGAATTTGTAAAAGACAAAACTCTTATTTTAATATCTCATAGTTTCAGCATCCTTTCATTAACCGATGAATTTGCAGTACTTGAAAATGGAAAAATTGTTGAAAAAGGAAAATATCATGAGCATTCAGATGAAAGTCTTTTAAAACAATTTTTTAGAGCAGAGCAGGAATTAACGGAAAAGTTTAGAAAGGATGGTAATATATGGGAAAAATGATAAAATGGCTTTTTTTAAAAGTTCCCAAAAAGCTGGTAAATATGGTTATTTTAATGAATATATTTGGAATATTTTCAAGTTTAATTATTTCATATAGCAATATTTTAAGTAAAAATGTAATAAATTATGCTATATCCATGGATAATAAATTTTTTCTAAGCAGTTTAACACTGGTAATAGCGGTTTTGTCAAGTCATATTTTATATACTCTTGGTGGAGGGTTTGTATCTTTCACCAAAGGTTGTTATCTAAAGTATCTTGGTGAATATTGTTATAAAAAAATTATGAATAAAGATTTTGTTGATTTTTCTAGAAAAACTCCAGCGTTTTACTCTGAAGTTTCATTAAGAACAACTGAAAATTTATTATACATAATAGCTGATTATGATAATTCAGGTGGATTTGTATTTGCATTTAAAATAGCATTTTACATGATTACTATCTACACACTCGATCGTATTTCAGGATTATCTATGGTGTTATTTGCTATTTTAATCTTACTTTCTTTGTGGGTAGCAAATAATTACTATTATAAGCGCGCAAAAATACTAAAAGACCAATTGTTAGAAATTAAATCATACGTTGCAGATATGTTCAAAGGAAAAGAAGAGATACAACTATTTGAAGCATACGATTTTGAAATAAACCTTTATCAAAAAAGAACTGATTCTATGTGGAAATACAAAAGAAGATTATTTTTTATTGACGCTATTTTGAGTTTTTCTATTAGAGACTTTATTTCTGCAATATTCTATCTTTTTGTTATATACCGTGGAATAATTCTAGGTAATGTTGGTTCATTTTATGCACTTTCAAATTTATTCTCATTAATTAGATATCAATTATTTATTTCAATTGGAATATGGGATAATATACGTTCAGGTATAACTGCTGCAAGACAACTTGAAGAAATTGTAGGATAACCAAATGTCATATGATGAAACATATGTAATATAATTAAAAATAAATAATGGGGGTATTTATATGAACTTTTTTTACCTTGATATTGATAAAATAATGCCAAGTCAGTTATATATATCTAAAGAAAAGCTTAAAAATGTAATAAAATACATAAAAAATGAGGGTGTTGAAAACATTGAACCAATTCCCGTTAAACAAATTGGTGATACTATCTTCTATACAGACGGTCATACAAGAGCATTTGCCCTCTGGAAAATGGGATTTAAGAAAATCAAAGTAGAATGGGAAACAGAAGAACTTGATTGGAAACTTTATCAAATTTGCATAGATTGGTGTAGAAATGAAAAAATAAGTAACATATCACACTTAAAAGTAATTTCACATAATCAATACAAAAAATTGTGGGTAAAAAGATGTGAAAACATGCACAGACAGTTATACAACAATCAAACTTAATTATTCAAAAAATAAATTCTACAAAAAAATCAGGAGAAACTTAACTTTAAAAGCTTTCTTTTATAAAATTAAAATCCCCAGAATGAAGTATTAATTCCATTCTGGGGGTTTTTATTAATCAAACTTAAAATCTTTAATTAATTTTAAATCTATTTCTTCCTTCTCTTTTGGCATCAAGCATTGCATTTCTAGCATTTTCAATTACTTTCTCTTCTCCAAGTCCTGTATAAAACTCCGAAACTCCTATGGAAACTGAAATATCTAAAATTTTACCATCAAATTCGATAGGGTCTTTCATTCTCTTTAAAATTTCCTGGGTCAAATTTTTCACAAAATTTAGATCTTTCTCTTTAATAATAACCATGAACTCATCACCTGCAATTCTTATTACATCGCTTTCAATTGAATATTTTTCCAATACTTCCTTTATTCTTTTTGATACTTCAATCAACACAAAATCCCCAGCTTTTCTTCCAAAATTTTCATTGATATCTGCAAAACGATCAATATCTACATCAAGAATATATCCCCCTTCAAGACTTTTCAAAATTTTCATTACTTCACCATTTTCCATTTCTTTCATAAATTCACCTCCATCCAGATAATTTAGAACTAAATTGATTTTTGGAAAAACATTTACATAAATACCATTTTTTCTGTACTGAGTTGGTGACATGTAAAATATTTTTTTAAAAGCCCTTGAAAATTGCTCATATCCAGAATAGCCGTATTTTAAAGCTATATTTAAAATACTATCGTCAGTAAAAATCAAATCTTTCGCGGCTAGTGACATGCGTCTTTTAATTATATATTCCTTTACAGTGAAACCAAATAAATTCTTAAAAAGTTTAGAATAGAGTGAAACTGACATATGAGCACTTTTAGCAATATCCTCAAGATAAATTTCTTCAAGTAAATTCTCTTCTATGTAATTTATCGAATTTTTAATGCAATCGATAACCATATTATTCATGTTTATCCCTTCCTTTTGATTTTCTAAAAATATTATAAACAAAAATTCATCTATAAATATGACTTTTTTTACACAGTTATTTTTTATTAAAACCTCAATTAATATTGGCATTGTTTTTTAATCATACGATATTTCTCAGATATTCCTGTTAAAACAAAAGACCCCTTGACGGGGTCAAAATTTTTTTGAAACATTCTCTTTTTATCCTTATACTTTTTTTGCAACAAGTCTAATAAAACCGACATATTCACCTTTGTCTTTTTTCAAAATAGCTGTATCATCAGGCCAGGGATTTTTCCCAAATGTATCCTGGGCTTCTTTCCATTTAATGTATAAATCACATCCATCTGGCATTGTATCTGCTACTTCAATTTTAACCAAACCTGTTCTATCCCATAACTTTCTCCACCAGTCAACTGTATGCCAGCTCCAACAATCTTGTCCCCAGAAATCCTTCAGATGTTCTGGTACACCATTTTCAAATTCTTTCATCAAACCCGGTATAACTATTCCAATAACTCCACCTGGTACAAGAAACTTTTGTAAATAATTAAGGTATAAATCATCAGTTCCAAAATAAATATATGAATCAATGCTCAAGATTGCATCAAAAAATTCTTCCGCAAACGGTAAATTTCTCGCATCACCATGTATAGGATATACCTTATTTTCAACTTTTTCTTTTTTAATTCTTTTCCAATTTTCTGTTGGATCAACCCACAAATCATATGACCATACTTCTACATTAAATTCTTTTGCAAGAAAAATGCTCGAAATTGCTTTTCCACTACCTAAATCAAGAACCCTCATACCAGGCTTTAAATCGATTTTTTCACATAACCACTCACACAACCACAAAACATTTGGTCCCATAGAATTTTCAATAATCCACTCAGGATCGTACTTGTTTGATAATGGAAATTTTTCATTATATAAAATATTTATTTTCTCATCTTTCATTTTATTCTCCTCCATAAGTATTCATATAAAACAGCATCAAATATTACTCTTCAACTAAACGTTATATTTCATTTACCTCTGAAAGATACTTTTTAATTATATTCTTTGATCTTTCAAATAACATTTTTTCCTTTTCATCCATTTGTATATTAACAATTCTTTCTACTCCATCTCTACCTACTATTGCAGGAAATCCAATATACAAATCATCTAAAAAAATTGACGGTGTCCAAACTTTTTTCTCGTCTTTATAAATACTTTCAACAAACGCTGCTGTTACTGCACCTATTGCAAGATTCGTTGCTCCTTTTTTCTCAATAATTGTATATGCAGCATTTCTTGTCTCTTCAAATAACCTTTCTAATGGCGTACAGTTCTTTATTTTGCACTTTTTACAAAAATTTCTTATATCAACTCCACCTATTGTTGCACTACTCCAAATCATCAGCTCACTGTCACCATGTTCACCAACAATGTATGCATGAATACTTGTTGGTGAAACCTTGCATTGCCTTGAAACCAATGAACGAAATCTCGAGGTATCTAATATTGTTCCTGTGCCAATAACTCTATTAAATGCTATACCTGTTTCTTTCCATAGAACGTATGTCAAAACATCAACAGGATTTGTAACATTAATAACTATACTTTCCTTTGCGTATAAAACTATTTTTTTCGCAATATCTTTTATTATAGCTGTATTTCTTTTTGTTAAATCAAGGCGTGTTTCACCGGGATTCTGAGAGGCTCCAGCAGTTATAATTACAAAATCACTACCCTGCATATCTTGAAAATCCCCAGCATAAATACTACATCTTTTAAACATTGGAGTACTGTGATACAAATCTAACGCTTCACCTTCAGCCCTCTGAAAATTTTTATCTATTATTACCATCTCATCAACTATCTTTTTATGTAACAAAGAAAAAGCAATACTTATTCCCACTCTGCCTGCACCTATTATCGATACTTTCACATTTTACCCCCTTAAATTGTTTTAAATTTAAATCTTAAGAATTTTCATACCATAGACTATTTAAAATGATCCAATAAAAAATTCTTTTCGCAGCCGTAATTTTTCTTATAATATTCCATTATCTCATTTTTTAATTTTAAAAATTTTTCCACCAGCACTGGATTATAAAGTATTCCAGCATTTTTCTCAATTTCATAAAAACCTTCTATATATGGCCGTTTATCTTTATATGGCCGTTTTGACACAATTGCATCAAAACTATCAGCAATAGCCACTATTTGTCCGGAAATTGGTATTTCATTTTCCTTCAATCCCCTTGGATATCCCTTCCCATTCCATCTTTCATGATGAGTTAAAGCTATTTCTGCAGCTAACTTTAAAATTGGGTTTTTAGCTCTTTCCAACATTTTATAACCTATTATTGTATGTTGCTTCATTATTTCCCATTCATCAACTGTAAGTTTATCTGATTTTAATAATATTGCATCAGGTATACCTACTTTACCAATATCATGCAAAGGTGCTGCAAACTGTATCTCACTTACAAAAGAATGTGATAATCCAATTTCCTGGGCTAATTTTCCACTGAGCCAACCAATCCTCATTGTATGATCATGTGTTTCATAATCTCGGTATTCAGAAATATTGTATAACAACTGAATTGCCTCTATAATCAAGTTATCTTTTGTTTTTTCATAATCCTTTATTTTCTTTGTTAATTCAGTTAAGCTCTTGGCATATTTTGAATAGTATTTGTATTTAGATTTGTAAAATTGAAAATACTTTTTGATTAGTTTAAGTTTCAAATCAATTTCTTTAGAATTAATAGGTTTCTCTACAAAATCATCAAAACCAGCTTCAGCAATTTCCTCAATCTTTACTTCATTAAAATCTGTTAATGCAATTATTATCACAGGAATTTGTCTCTCTCTAATTAATCTTATTGTTTCTATACCGTTCATTCCCGGCATTTGTATATCCATAAAGATCAGATCAAAAGAATTCTGTTCCAATAATTCACAGGCTTCCTCACCGTTTGAAGCTTCATAAACTTCATAATTTTTGCTGTGTAAATAAGTGGAGAGGAACTTTTTTATTTCATCATTATCATCAACTACCAATATTTTCATCAATTCCCCTCCTGAAAAACAAACAACCTCCCGGAATCCTTATTAATATTATGATACATTTTGAAGTCGATTGTTTAACATCCCTAACTCACTTTATAAATTATAACATAAATTGTATATCTTAAATCAATAGTTTCAAAAACATTATTCTAAAATTTTTATTCGCCACCTTGATCTTCAATGATTTTTGTGGGTTCGGTTTCATATATTCTCTTTCCTTTTATAACTCCATTTTTAATTTCTTCATTTGCATTTCTAATCGTTGTGATAGCCTTTTCAATAGTTTCGGCTTTCTTATTTATTTTTTCAATAATCTGCATCAATGATTCAATTATCTGCTTGTATTTTCCTATATCACCTTCTTCTTTTAAGCGAATATATCTATCTTGTAATGTATGTGCAACAACGAAAACATCTTTATAACTACACACATACACGTTATTTTCTCTACCAAGACCAACAAGTTCCGGAGCAATATCCAATACAGCTTCTGGTACTACCAATATACAACTATCAATAGTGTTGATGAGGTTCTGATATTTTTGGACTCTTTTAATTTCTTTCTTTACTTTATTTACTATTTCTTTCCTAAATTTTTCTCTTTCATTTACGTCTTCCGCTTCATTATATTTCTTCAAAACCTCAAATACATCGGGCATCTTAGAATCAATTGGTATAAATTTTCCATCACCTAAATCCCATGCAAACTCAACTTCTCCATTTTCAGTTTTAAGATTGGTCTTTATAAGTCCAACCTTTATTGACTCTTTAACAGCTTCCTTTAGTAATACCTCACCTGTCATCCCCCGGGTCTTTGTACCAGAAATTGTTTTAGTAAATATTGAAATCATTCTTTTCATATCTTCAATCTGTGCATCTCGCCTTTTTTCAATTTCTTCTCTGGACTTTCCTTGTTCAAGTAAAAATTGTTCTGTATTTTTCTTTTGCTCCTCAAAGAAAGTTTTCATTTGAGCCACAAGCTCTTTAATTCTCTTATCTTTTTCCTCATCTATCTTTATTGTCTTCTCACTTAATTCTGAAAATAATTTTTGAGTATTTTCAATAAAATCTTTAAATCTTTTTTCCCGCTCTTCATTTAATTTTTCTCTTTGTTCTTCTGCTCGCATTCTAGCTTTTTCAATTTCCTCATACTTTGTCTTTAACTCAGCAATTTGTATTGACAAACTGTTAATAGTTGAGAGTTGATTTGAAAACTCTTCTGAATGGTATGTTTTGTATTTTCCAATAAAATATCCAAAAATAACACCAATTACCATACCAATCAATAAATACATCAACAATTCACCCACACAAATCACCCCGCAATTATTTGTTTATCTTTTATTTCCCAATATATAGTTTCCATAAAGTTTAAAGATGTGTAAAAGCTTAACATAAATTCACTTTTACAATTAACATCACCTAAAAATAAGCAATAATTAAAATCTGTCACCTGAATTAACGTGTTTTCAAAATTAATTCTACCATATATGTTAAACTAAATAATGAAAAATTCAGAATATTGGTGGTGATATTTTTGAAAAAAGTTGACCAAAATTTATCAAATTTAATTAATGAAATTAGAGAAAAGAAAGATGAAACAAAAGCAAAATTTCTTGAAAAATACTTTAAAGCATTTCCAGGAGGGTATGGGGAAGGAGATAAATTTTTAGGGATAAAAGTCCCAATTCTGAGAAAAATAGCAAAAAAATACGCAAATATTTCTTTTGAAGATGTAGAGCAATTACTCAAATCAGAATATCATGAAGAAAGGTTAATTGCCCTTTTTATTTTAATTTACAAATCAAAAGAAAACCTGGAGAAAGCTGTTGAAATATACCTAAACAATCTTGATGTAATCAACAACTGGGATTTAATTGATACAACTGCTCCAAAAATATTGGGACCTTACTTTAAAAACAAAGATAAATCTTTACTGTACGAATTTGCAAAATCATCTAATATCTGGAAACAAAGAATTGCTATTCTAACAACATTTCATTACATAAAAGAAGGTGATTTTAATGATGCTTTGAAAATTATTGAAATATTACTTTTAGAAAAACACGATCTAATTAACAAAGCAACTGGATGGGCATTAAGAGAAATTGGAAAAAAAGACAAAAACACATTACTAGATTTCATTAAAAAACGCTACAATAAACTGTCAAGAACAACCCTGAGATACGCAATTGAAAGATTTGATGAAACGGAAAGAAAAAATATCCTAAAAGGAATATTTTAGTTCAATCTTTTCTTGCTGCAAAAAGTTCAGCACCTGCAAGAAAATAACGTGAAAGTTTTATAAACAAAATCAACATTGGAACACTTGCAATTGCAGCTGCAGCCATTAATGCTCCTTCATCAGTATATTTTTCTGAAGCAAACTGGATTATAAATAAAGGTATTGTTTTCTTTTTCGGAGTTTGAACAATTAATAATGGCCATATTAAATTATCCCATTGAGCTCTAAACGTCAAAATAGCAAGTGTAGTTATTGCAGGTAAACTATTTGGAAGTATTATCTTCCAGTAAATACCAAATTCACTAGCTCCATCTATTCTTGCCGCATCGAGTAATTCTTCTGGAAAAGTTATCAAATACTGCCTCATCATAAATATTCCAAATGCATTTAAAAGGAGAGGAACAATTAGACCTGCGTAAGTATCCTGCATTCCCATTTTAGTTACAATTAAATATAGTGGAATCATTATAGCTTCAAATGGAATCATCATAGTACTTAGTATCATCATTAATACAAACATACGACCTTTAAATTTAAACTTAGCAAGACCATAACCAGCAAGCGAACTCAAAAAAATTGTTCCAAGTGAAGTTAATGATGCAACAATAAACGAATTAAAGATTGTTCTTAAATAAAGAAATTTACCGTCATTTCCTTTTAAAGCTTTCCAGTAATTTTGCCAGTGAAAATCACTGGTAATCCAGGGAAAAGGAACCTTTAAAATATCCTCAGAAGGCATTATTGAAGCCGCAAACATAAATACAAGAGGAGATAATATAATTATTGCAAACCCAATCAAAAAAATCCAAACAATCAAATCAGCAGTAATTGTCAAAGTTCTTTTCAACACACAATCACCTCAGTAACTAATTTCTTCAGTTCTGGAAATTTTAAATTGAATATATGTAAAAAACATAATTATAACTAGCAATATTATACTCATAGCACTGGCACGACCTACCCTCATATCACGTATTGCCGTATTATAAATATTTAAAGTTATAACCTCAATAGGCTTTATTGGAGCACCACTTTGAACAAAAAAGTATTGGGTACTAAATGTCCTTAATGTTTGTATCATTGACATAATAGAAACCAAAAGAGTTGTAGGTTTTAAAAGAGGTAAAGTTATATACAAAAAATCTTGCCACTTGCCTGCTCCATCAATTATCGCTGCTTCATGAACAGATTTAGGTATACTTGCAATTCCTGCAATGAAAATAATAGTATAATACCCAACATATTTCCAAAAATAAACTATAATTGTCGCAAGTACAAGCATCTTTTCACTTGAAAGCCACTTATAATCGATGTTGTTTGTGTTAAAAAGAAAATTTAAAAACTGATTTGCAAGACCATACGGTTGAAACATCAAAAACCATATCGTTGCAGCAACAACAGAAGAAAGAACGGCAGGTGAATAATAAGCCATTTCTAAGAATTTTTGAAATCTCTTTCGAGTACTAATCAAAACTGCAAATATAAGGCTAAAAATAACTATTGGGACAAAAGTTCCAAGTGCAAATATTGCCGTTGCTTTTACTGAATTCCAGAACGAACTTGATTGCAACAGATAAATATAATTACTAAAACCAACAAATTTTGGTGGTCTTAGTGAAATAAGATTTTTCTTATGAAAGCTTATCCAAAAAGCATATCCCATCGGGTAAAAATTAAAAATTATAAAGAAAACTATAGCTGGAAGCACGAAAATAAATCCCCAAACAGCTTTTTTTCTTTCAAGACTCTTCAATTTATCACCTCAAAATATGGGAGGGTGCTACCCTCCCAATTTATTACCAAGTATTACCATTCTTCTTTCAACAGTTCATTTGCTTTTTCTTTAAGAATCTTCAAGGCCTCCTCTGGTGTCGTATCTGTAAGCATAACTGCTTCAACAGCTTCTCTTATTAACTGTTCAAATTGTGGGCCATTTGCAAGTAACGGTACACTATGTGATTTCTTCATATCTTCAATGAATACATCCGCATATGGATAGTTTTTAAAAGTATCCGATTCAATTAAAGTTTTTCTTGGTTGAATTAATCCAACATTCAATAAATAATCTTCTGGATGGCTTAACATATAATTAATGAATTTCCATGCCCAGTACTGTTTTTCTTTTGAACTTTCAGCATTTACCATGTAATAATGTCCGTAATAATTACACCTTACGTCTTTTACTGCATTTTCAAAGACTGGATACGGTACAACCATCCATTCACCACTTTCGTAAAATTCAGGATTTTGTGCTCTTATTCTATCAATTTGATATAATCCTGACAAACACATAGTTACAGTGTTATTATCTTTGTTAAATGTTTTTCTTGCATTTGTATAAGTTGGCGATCCTAAATTCTTTCCATTTGGCCCCCATTCTTTCATAAACCTTAAAACTTTAAGCCATGCCTCGTCATTTACAATCGCAGTTTTGCCATCTTCACTTATTAATGCTCCTCCCAGTTGTTCAACCATTGGTAAAAAGAAAGTAAAATAATATGGATATCTAAAGTCAAAACCTCTTCTTTTTAATATTTCTCCTTCTCTTATAACAAGTTTTTCACTAACTTCCATCATTTCTTCCCAGGTTTTTGGATAATCTTTTTCAGGATCAAGACCAACTTCTCTAAAATATTTCTTATTAACAAATACTGCCCAATTTGTTAGTTCAAGCGGGAGACCATAAATTTCTCCTTCATAGGTTACAGGTTCTAAAGCACCTTCAATATACAATTCTTTAAGTTCATCATAACTTTTCAACCCAATAGCCTCTAGATTAATTGGAGCAACTCTGCCATTTAAAATGTAAGGATATTCATTTTGAATCTCCATGTTAAAAATATCGGGACCTTTCTTTGCTGCAAACGCTGTTAAAATCACTTCTGCAATTTTTCCAGATGGATAAGTTACCCTCGTAATTTTCACATTTGGATACATTTGCTCAAATTCCTGAATATATTTTTCTTCTAGCGGCGTTCTATTAGGATCCTCATGAGTCCAGAAAATTAGTTCTATAGTAGAAGCGGCAAAAGTTGTAATGAAAGCCAAAATTACAAATAACAAAATTAACTTTTTCATACATATCACTCCTCCACAATATTTTCAAAAATATTTTCAAACTTCAATTTTCGAGGCTATGACTAAAAACACAATCTTTTTTAGTACTTTCGTATTATATCACAAAGAAACAAAACAACATGAAAGCGAAAATCAAAAAAATTTTCAAAAATTATCTATTTAATGAAAATATTTTTCAATAATTGCGTAATTTAAAATATTAAGAGTGATTAATTCACAGCACAACTTAAAAAGTTTAAAAAGCTTACCTAAAAATAGTAAATTAATCATTTAATACCGCCTAAAAAGGCCGGTTTTTATTTTTTAATCTTGCATTATAACATTAACTCAAAAAAAATAAAATCATTGTAATTGTTACTTTTGAAACAGAAAATATCATTGAAATTAAAGTAATTTAAAGTAAAATAAACTTGAAAAAATCTTTTTTAAAGGAGGCGAAGACATTGAAAAAGTTATTCTCTGTATTTCTCACAACATTTTTCACCTTAATTTTATTTGCTTCTTCAAATGTTCTTGTAAACTTGACAATAGGTGAACCAGACACACTTGACCCACACCTTGCATACGATACAGCAAGCGGAGAAGTTATCTATCAAGTATACGAAAACCTTATTCAATACAAAGGTTCAAGCGTTAGTGAATTTGAACCAAGACTTGCAATAGAAGTTCCATCAGTTGAAAACGGTTTGATTAAAGATGGCGGAAAAACATACATCTTCCCAATCAGAAAAGGCGTTAAATTCCACAATGGAAATGATTTAACACCTGAAGATGTTGAATACAGTTTCGAAAGAGGACTTCTTTATAATCCAGCTGGTGGACCTGTATGGATGCTTTGGTATGCAATATTTGGAATTTGGGATGTAACAGAAATGGTTGAAGAAGTAGCAGGAAAACCATACGACGAGCTTTTCGATGAAAATGGAAACCCACTTCCAGAAGCAGAAGAAGTATTCAAGAAAGTATACGACATTGTTGACGCAGCAATTGAAGTTGACGGTGACAATGTTGTATTCCACTTATCAAGGCCATATTCTCCATTCCTCAACGTAATTGCACAGGGATCAAATTGGGGAGCAATTCTCGATAAAGAATGGTGTATTGAACAAGGACTCTGGGATGGTCAACCAACAACATGGTGGAAATGGCATGACCAACAAAAAGAAGAATCACCACTTTACCAAAATGCAATGGGAACAGGTCCATACAAATTCGTAGAATGGGATAGAACACAACAAAAAGTTATTCTTGAAGCAAATGAAAATTACTGGAGAGAACCAGCAAAGATAAAGAAAGTAATCATCTGGGGAGTAGACGAATTCTCCACAAGGAAAGCAATGCTTGAAAAAGGAGACGCAGACATTGCATACATTCCAACACAATACCTTGATCAAGTAAGAGGAAATCCAGATATTGAAATTATTGAAGGACTTTCTTCCATTTCAGCAAATGTTCTTTTATTCAACTGGAGTATAAGAGAAGACAGCAAATACATAGGAAGCGGAAAACTTGATGGAAACGGAATCCCAGTAGACTTCTTCAGTGATGTACACGTAAGAAGAGCAATAGCACATGTTATCAACTATGATGCCCTTATAAATGATGTATTAAAAGGATTTGGAAAGAGAGTTCCAACAGCATTACCAGAAGGATTACTTGGATTTGATCCATCACTTCCACTTTACGACTTCAACTTGTTCAAAGCAAGACAAGAACTCATGCAAGCATGGGATGGTATGGTATGGAAAAAAGGAGTAAAATTTAGTGTTGTATATAACCTTGGTAATGAGCCAAGAAAAAGAGTTGCTGAAATGATAAAAATAACTCTTGAAATGATTTCATCTTCGAAAATCAAAGTTGATATAATTGGGCTTCAATGGCCAACATTCTTAGAAGCATCAGCAAGAGGTGAATTACCATTAACAATCAATGCGTGGCTTGCTGATTATCCAGATCCCGAAAACTTCATTTACACTTTCTATCATTCAAAGGGAACATATAGTTCCAGACAAGGTGAAAACTTCAGGAAATTTGTAAGCACTCCAATGGACGAACTTGGCGGTAAAAGTCTCGATCAACTAATTGAAGAAGCTACTCTTGAAACTAATCCACAAAAACGTGTAGAGTTGTACAAAAAGATTCAAACATTTGCAATTGACAATGTAATAAGTATCCCATTATATCAAGTTTTAAGAGTACACGTACACAGAGCATGGCTCAAAGGTTGGTATTCAAATCCAATGAGACCAGGTGAAGATTACTACGCATACTGGTTTGAAGGTAAAAAATAATATGCATAAAAAAAGAGCACCGTTTACGGTGCTCTTTTTTCTTTAAACAGTATATATTAAACGTCGAAATAATTTTCAAATTCCTTAGGATGTGGTATTGCATTTACTTCTATAGCTTCTTTAATCTTTTCATTAATCCAGTGGTTAATGAGATCTTCTGGCATTGTCTTTAAATAAGCGTTGTCATTTTTAAGTGCATAGCAAGCTTCCTCCAAACTTGCAGCCAGTGGTTTTACTTTTTCATTATATGCATCACCTTCAAAAGGTCCAAAACCCTCTTTTGTTGGATCAAGATTCTTTCTAATACCATCAACTCCTGCTAAAATCATCGCTGAAAATGCAAGATATGGATTACCTGATGCATCTATTGTTCTAAATTCAATTCTTCTTTTGTTGGGATCTTTAACATATGCTGGTATCCTGATTGCAGCTGTTCTGTTTGCAAGTGCAAAAACTGCATTTGTTGGAGCTTCATAACCCGGGACAAGTCTTCTATATGAATTTGTTGATGGGTTTGTAAATGCCATTACTGAATTTGCATGTTTCAATAAACCTGCTATGTAGGATAATGCCATATCAGATAAATTGTAAATCTTATCTCCGTTAAAGATATTTTTACCATCTTTTGTAAGAAACTGATGCACATGCATTCCATTTCCAGCCTCATCATATAATGGTTTAGGCATAAAGGTAACAACCAAACCATATTCTTTTGCAATTTTTCTTGCAACATATTTTACAAGTAGAGTATAATCAGCTGCTCTTAAGGCATCTATAAATCCGAGTTCTATCTCTACCTGACAACTTCCTACTTCATGATGATGGTATTTTACAGGAACTCCATACTCAAGAAGTTTATTAACTATTTTATTTCTTACCTCCATTAAAGTATCAAAAGGTGGTATTCTGTGATATCCTCTCTTTTTCCCTATAAAATATTCTCCTTTGCTCTCTGAATTCCAGAACCCCTCTGCACTATCAATTTTTACACTAATGTCATTATTAGAAATGTTATACCTAACATCCTCAAAAATATGGAATTCATATTCTGGGCCAAAATAAACATGATCTGCCACGTCTGAAATTGATTCCAGTGTTTTCTTCAAAATACTTCTGGGATCGTGAGCTGAAGGTTTTCTAGTATCTGCATCATATACATCACAGATCATTGATAAAACTTTATCGTCACCAACATATTCAACAATCGCAGTCTCTGGATCTGGAATCAAAACCATATCGCTGTTAGTTACCTTAGCATAACCAAGATTTGAAGCATCAAATCCTACACCTTCCGTAAAAGTCTTCTCAGAAAAATTCGTCCTTGCCAAAGTTACATGGCGCCATCTACCCCAAAGATCAACTACTTTTAAATCAATAAAATTAATTTTTTCACTTTCTACGATTTTAAGAACTTCATTTACTTCCATAGCACACCTCCATCTAATTTTTTTCACATATAGTTTAACATTTTAATATCTATTCTTCAAACTTTTTACAAGTTACTTAGGATACATCACGAATAATTTATATCTCAAATCTTAAAATATCTTTTTTATTCATTTTTATGCTATATTTTACTTAGGAGGTATACTATGAAAATTTTCACTTTATTTATCTTACTCTTTCAAATTACCATATTTACATTTACTTTCAGCCTTTTTGGACATTCTGGAACTATCTGGCAACTCCAGATCAATGGAAAATATTTATATTCATCTGCATCAGATGGGGTTGTTAATGTTTGGGATAAAGACTCTAATAATCTTTTGTTGTCTATATACTCACACAATTCATGGGCAAGAGCCTTATTTGTTGATGAAAAATTTATCATTGTTGGTGGGTACAAACCAGATGGAAATTTAAAAATATACGACAAAAAAACCGGAAAATTAATTAAACTATTTCATTCTGAAGGATCAATATTCACAATATATGCAAATAAGAACTATATTGTATTTGGGGGTTCTGATAACAAAGTCTACATTATCAATAGAGAAACATTAAAACTAATTGATAAACATAGTTTTCACAGTAGATGGATAAGGGATCTAATTATAATTAATAATCAATTAATTAGCTGCGGTGATGACGGAAAAGTAATTATTTATGATATTTACACTCACACTCTAATAAATTCAATTTCTCTATCTGGTAGAATTATAAAACTACTTAATATAAATCAGAAAATATATGCCGTAAGTAATTTAGGAAAGATATACGATTTAAACAGCAAAAAAGTTGTTTTTAGCCTTAACAACTTTACATCTGCTTCTGCAGATGGTAAATTCATATATACAGGGAACAACCTTGGTGAACTTTATATTTTAAACACAAAATTTGAATTAATCGATCATTTAAAAATTGCTATTGATTCGATAATTTCTATAGCTTCAACATCAAATTTAATATTCATTGGTACATCTGGAGGAAAAATAATAAAATACAATTTAAAAGATAATTCAATAATAAACTTTCTCAACAATTTTTCACTTATCAAAAAAATATTTATTGATGGAAAATATTTATATGTACTAAAAAATTCTGGTACATTAATCTCATACGACATTGAAACTGGTAAAAACTTTATCAAAAATTTCTCAGACAATATCACAAACATCTTTGTGCAAAACGGAAACATCTACTATTCAACTTCTGAAAATAAAGTGATATCCCCAGAAGGTAATGTTATTTTTGAATCTGAAAATGGTATTTCACTAATTTTCAAATTTAAAAACTTACTTTTCTTAGGAACATTTGGAGAAATTTATGTATTTAAAGACTACACCCTTGAAAATTATATTGAAATTCCAAATAGCTGGCCAATATCTTACTACATTGGAAAAGAAAAAATAAAAATTGGAACAAACACGGGAGAAATTATTGAATATGACATTGAAACCTCAGAAATAGATAAAACAAAAATCTCAAATAGTCCAATTGTAAAAATCCTTGAAGGAAATATTTATGTTAATTTTGATGGCACTATTTATAATAATAAAAGTTTAATTTTAAAAATAAACCACAACATATTTGATGGTGAATTATTCAATAACCATTTAATATTTGGAACGGAAGATGGTATAACAATATTCAACATGAAGACAAAAAAAATTTCAGAAATTCAATCAGAATATCCTGTAGTTTCAATAGTAGAAAAAAATAAATTCCTATACGTATCCCTATCAAACGGAGATATAGATATTTTCGATGAAAAATTTAAAGAATATGGCAAGTTAACGGAAGAAGAACTAAAAATTGTCACTGTTGATCTAAGTTCTGATGGGAATTATGTTGTAACCGGCGGTGCGGATAAAAAAGTTAAACTCTGGAAAGTAGAAAATAAAAATCTTATACTACAAAAAAGTTTCGCAGGTCATAATGATTGGATAAGAACAATAAAATTCATAGGTAGCAACTTAATTGCATCCGGTTCAAGTGATAACACCATTAAGATATGGAACTATGATGGTAAACTCATAAAGACTCTTTCTTACCACTCAGGATATGTATGGACACTTGAATACAAAGACGGAATATTGTATAGCGGTGGTTGGGATAACAGATTATTTGCATATGACTTGAATCACGAAAAATTGATTTTTGAGACTAAATTCAAAGCTCCAATAACCTGTATTAAGCTATTTGATAACAAACTTATCATTTCATTTATCAATGGTGAAATTGGAGCTTTAAATTTAAATGATTTGAAATACGAAAAATTGTTCTCTGCAGAAAGTACAATATGGAGTTTTGATATATATGATAAATATCTTGCGGCAGGAAATGAGCAGGGGGAATGTTTTCTGTATGATCTGAAAAAAAGTAAAATAATTAAAAAATTTCAAGCTCATAGAACAACTATCTTCAGCATCAAACTCGCAAATAACAAAATTATTACTGCAAGTAGTGACAATACCATAAAAATTTTTGATTTTGAAGGAAATCTAAAAGGGATGGTCAGCGACTTTACACTTTCAGTTCTTGCAATAGCAATAGATCCTATAAGAAATTATATAATTACCTCTTCTGGAAAAAATCCTATAATTTTGCAAATTCCCTAAATTTTTCAATATGTTCTTTATCACCAAGTATAATTAACTTATCATTTGCTTGTATCATACTATCTCCTGTAGGTGCAAAGTAAATCTCACCATTTCTATTAATCCCCAATACCATTATCTGGTAATTTTTTGCAAGATTTAGCTCAGCTATTGTTTTACCAGTCAATGGACTATTATCCTCTACAAATATTTCTTCTATTCTATAAGATTGTTTTCCAAACGCTACTATATCAAGAAAATTCACTGCATGCGGTTTAATAGTCAACCTTGCCATTCTTGTTCCCGCAATTTCATTAGCAGCTACGACAGTTGTTGCACCTGCATATTTGAGCTTTTTGATGGAAGAAACATCCGTAACTTTTGAAACGATAGTTAAATCTGGATTGAGTGTCTTTGCGCTTAAAACAACAAAAACGTTTATTGAATCTTCAGATAAAGTTGTAATTAAAGCCTTTGCTTTTTCAATTCCGGCTTCTTTTAAAATTTCCTCCTCAGTTGCATCACCTATTACATACGCAATAGGGGTATTTTCAAACAAATTAATAATTTTTTGAATTTTTTCTTCGTCAATATCAATTACTACAAATTTTTCTTTTTCTTTTATAAGTTCAGAAATAACATATTCACCTGTTTTACCTGCCCCCACAACAATTATATGGTCTTTCATTTTGTCAATCATTCTTCTTATTCTCCTCCTCTTTAAAAAATCTTTCAACTTTCCTTCAACAATAATGGCTGTAATCGTTGAAACACCATATAAAACCACACTTATACCTGCAAAAATTAAAATCGAGGTAAAGATTTTCCCTCCATTAGATAAATTTTCTGGCATGCCATAACCAACTGTTGAAATTGTTATAGCAGTAAAAAAGAAGGCGTCTTCTATTGAAAAATTTTCAAAATAATAGTAATAGAAGACGCCGGATAGTAGTACCAATATTACAAGTGTTGTTAAAATAATTATTTGCCTTATAATAACTTTTCCTAAATTAGAATATTCATTCATTTCCAGGAATATATGGAATTACGCAGATAAATTCTGCGTCAACATCGCCAATATTTACAAATTGATGTTCTTCATTTGCTGGAACAAAAATGAACGATCCTTCTTCAGCTTCATACTTGCCATCTTTAGAAACTGCTTGAATTTTCCCTTTTACTACAAAAATTTCATGTTCCCAATCATGAGTATGATAAGGTGTATTTGCACCAGGTTTGAGTTTAAAAAGTCTCATAACAAATTTTTTTGCACCATCTTTTGAGCCAATCAATATTCTCTTTTCGATTTTACCATTATCTATGATTATAGGTTCTACTTTTTCTGGTTTTGAGACTAGCATCTTTATCTCTCCTTTCTATTACAACATATCTATAGGGTTCTATACCTACAGAATATGAGATTACATCAGGATAATTTTTCAAAAATTCATGAACTAATCTTCTTTCGAATGAGAACATTGGATCAAGCTCTACTTTCTTTGTACCATTTTCTTTCAATTTTTCTATAGCATTTTTGACAATTTTTTCAATCAATATTTTTCTTTTTTCTCTGTAATCTCCAGCATCTATAATAACAGTAACTTTTGTATCGGAAAGTCTATTTAAAAATATAGTTGCAAGATGTTGCAACGCACCTAGTCCTTTTCCGTGCTTCCCTATAATCTTACCTATACCTTCTCCTTCAATTTTTGCAATAAATACTCTCGGATTCTTAGCTTGTACCTGTACATTAATATCTTTGTCAAAATGTTTAACAATATTACTTATAAATTCTTGAAGTTTTCTTTCATAAAAATCTTTTTTTATTACAATTTCTACAACAGCATCTCTTGCAAAAATACCTAAAAATCCAACTGAACCTTTATCAATAATTGTATATTCATATTCATTGCTATTTATTTCAAAATCTTCTTCAAAAACTGTGAGTATTTCCTCAACTGATTTACCTGTTATTGTAAGCTTCTTCAAGTGTTTCACCCCTTATTTGGTAATCCCCAGAGTTCTCTCTGTGTAATTCCTTTGATGTTATATTTTCTGTAGATATAATAGGTTGTTCCAAGTTGAATAAGTGTATTTGCCGTGTAGTATAAAAATACTCCACTTGGTAACCCTATGAATAAAAATGGGAAAAATACTGACATTAAAATACTCTGCCATGCTGTTTTTGTATCCTGACTCGTAATTAGCGCAAGATAATATCCCGCAACTATCTGTATTATTAAGAAAGACCAGTTGTTTGCAAAACCACCTGATGCTAAATCTCTCCAGATTAAGAAAGAACCATTGAAAGCAAACTCTTCCTGATAATACCTAATTACCTGGTATAAAACTATAAAGACCGGTAATTGAATCAATGCCATCAAACAACCACTTGCCGGATTAATTTTGTTTTCACGATAAATTTTCAATAGTTCCTGTTGCTGTTTTTGTGGATCTTTGTATTTTTTCTTTACCTGCTCAACGAGTGGTTGAATTTTTCTCATTTTGATCATTGATTTGGTTTGAGCATGATATAACGGATAGAAAATAAATCTAACAATAATTGTAAAGACAATAATAGTCAAACCAAAATTGTGTGTTAAATTGTTTATCCAACCAAAGAAATTGACTAAAGGATATTTTATATAATCAAACCAACCTGTCAAACCAGGTATAGATGCAAGCATTTCAGATATCACATCATAATCTTCCGAGAACGCCTTTTTAATTAATGTTTTTTTATACGGACCAATATATGCAAAAAATCTCAACTGCGTTCCTGATACCTTATTTCCACCTAAAGATTTTTCATTAAATTTAATTATAGAAACTGTTTTAGTTTTCGAATATCCAGAAGCAAATATATTATCTCTTAACCTATCATCAGATTCAAATCCAACTCTAGGCAAACTAACTGTAACTTCTTCGGACGAATTTACATACACATCAAAAGTATAATTTGGACCTTCTTTAAAATTAAAAATCTTTTCAATACCATCATACGTAAATGTTAAAGTAACCTCTGAATACTTACCGTCTTCACCATCGCTCAAACCTTGCCAGGTAAAAGTAGGAGTACCTGCTCCTAACACATCAAATCCATCGTTGGAGTACAAGAAAATTCTTGTTCTCCTTTCAAGTGTGCTATAGATTTCTTGAATATTTCCCATATAATCAAAGTGATATTCAATAAATCTGGTAAAAACGTAAATACCATCTGTTCTCTCCTCAACAGTAATGGTTCCAGCGTTTAATATTGAAAAAAATGCTACAACAAAAAATATGACGGCTAGTAGCTTTTTCAATTGGACCGCCTCCTTGTAAAAATATAAAATTCATCGGGTACTGGATCCTCCCCACCCTCGTGCAATGGATTACATCTCAAAATACGCTTGAAGCCCAGGAAAAGGCCTCTTATAACTCCAAATTTATCTACAGCTTGTAATGTATATTCCGAACACGTCGGTGTATAAATACATTTTGGTGGTGTTAAAGGCGAAATAACTTTTTGATAAAATCTAATTAAAAGCTTCACTATTTTCTTCATCATTTACCCTCTCAAACGTCGAAAGAAACTTTTTTGAAAATTCTTCATAACTTAAAGTATTGAATTCTTCTGATAGTTTTTTCCTTACTATGATTAAATAATCGAATCCGCAGGGAATTAATTCTTTGTTGTTTCTTATACTTTCTCGGATCCATCTTTTTAATTTGTTTCTTTTTACCGCTTTTCCAAATTTCCTTTTCACCGATATAGCAAATCTGCTGTACGACAATTCATTTTTAATGTAAAGTATCACAAACCAGTCACTTTGAATACTTTGGCCATTCTTGTAAACCCTTAAAATATCTTTCCTGAGCTTCAAGCGTTCATGTTTTCTAAAAGTCTTTCTTCTTAGATTGCTATTCTCCATCTTCCTTTTCTTCTTCTGTTCTTCAAAACTCTTCTTCCAGCTGCTGTTCTTTTCCTTGCCAAAAATCCGTGAGTCCTTTTTCTTTTAATTCTAGATGGTTGGTATGTTCTCTTCATAATCTTTCCTCCTCCTCTTTATTTTAATGCATTATCTGTATTTATATTATCATAAAAGTAGATTTTAATCAACAAAATCATTCAATTTATGAAACGCTCTTAAAAACGCATTGTAAATCTTTTCTGAAAATTTCTTATTTACCATACTTTTAATTACATCTAAAGCTTCATCAATAGTCATTGCTTTTCTGTACGGCCTATCCTCAATTAAAGCAATAAAGACATCAGAAATTGATACAATCTGGGCCCTTAGACTAATTTCTCCATTTTTCAATCCATCTGGATAACCACTTCCATCCCAATTTTCGTGATGGTGCCTGATTATGTCCGCGACTAGATTCCAACCGGGGATAGTACTAATTATTTTCTCACCAAAAATTGTGTGTTTTTTCATTAGTTCAAACTCTTCAGGAGTCAATTTACCAGGTTTATTTAAAATAGACTCAGGAATACCAATCTTACCTATATCATGCAAAATTGCTCCATATTTTATAGCTTCAAGTTCTTCTGAATCTTTTACTCCTAGTTCTTCCGCTATTTTTAAAGCAATCTCTGCAACTTTTTTTGAATGGTTACCTGTGGCACTATCCTTTATTTCTACAGCTTCTGCTAATACCGAAATAAGTTGTATATCTCTTTCCATTAATGCTTTATTTATTTCCTCAAGTTCCATCATCTTCAAGTCTAAATCTTCAATTGTTTTAGCATATTCTTTGTATACATCCTTAATTTCTTGAATAATATCATAAAGAATTAATTGCAATTTTTTCATTTCAACATTTTTCATTTCATAAGTACAAAAATTAATCTCTTTTCCATTTTTTATATCATTGTAAACCTGCTTAAGTGATTCTGAAAGGGTTTCCACAGAAATTAACAAATTATTATAGTACCTTTGATTGTGCAGTATTATATACATAAGCAAAACAAAAATCAAAATTATAGGTGTAAAAAACAACAAAATATACATAAAAAATCTTGACAATTCCAGCATAACAATAACCTTATATCCAAAAATGGTATCCGAACTTTCAGTTAAAAAACCTTTTTTGTTTAAAGCTGAACCAATAAGAGTTTTTTCGTTTGAATAGACTATTTTATTATTATAAACTACCATATATATCTTTCCGCTCTTCTGCGGCATATTTAGTACTGTTTCAGGAATTTCATATAACAAATAACCATCTTCTACCTTTTTTACATATTTCAAACTTTTAACAGAATAATAAATACCTTCCAAATATTCATTTGGCCCCTCTTTTAGTATTTTAGAAAAATCCTGCCCTAAATTACTATCATAAAAATGTTCATCTAATTTTGTTACAACAAAGAATTCTGAGTTCATCAGATTGGTTAAAAATGTTGAAGCCATTTTTGAAGAAACTTTTAAATCATTATATAAAAATCTGGTGAAGATGAAAATCTCTAAAATTAAGATGATAATAAAAATAATTATCAAATACCATTTACTAAATACTTTCATCATTCACTCCTTATAAATCTGATAAACACACAATTTTTATCTCTCTAATCAAAGCACCGTCTCGATCGAAGTACTGCCCATGTAAATTTTCGATCTTCATATAATAATTTATCATTTGTCTTGCACTGATGAACCTATGTGATTCTACAAGATTAAAAACTTCCTGAGTTAATTCTGCAGAATAATTTAATGGATCCTTAGCAAATGAAACAATATAAACATTATCCTTCTTTCCTACTATTTTTGTCAGTTCTAAACCCACACCACTATCAGTCAATAAAAGTATTCCTTCATAATTTTTATTCAAAAATTCAACTATATCAACAGCAGCCCTTGGTGAAGTGGTTATAACTATTGCATCATACTCATTAAAATTCAAATTACTTCTTTTTATCAATGAATTTAAGTTATAATAATAAGCATAATTTCCAGGTATATAGTCAAAAATATCCAAAAATTCCTCTGAATACTCCTTATTAAAAGAATCCAGAAAAATAAAAACTTTTTTCACATTTTGCGCCTTTAAAAAATTCACAATTGCATCAAATTGAAAATCATTTGAAGGTATAAAAGTGAACAATCTATCAGTACTCTGTAATATTCTCATTGAAGAAACTGTCGGCGAAAATGCAACCAAATCATACTCTTCCAAGAAAGGTAAGAGTTTTTGAGCACTACTACTATACATGGGCCCAATTATTATGTTTATACCTTTTGATTTCAGGGTTCTTATATCATTTTCATCAAAGGTTTCTTCATTATAACTATAAATTTTCAAACTTCCATTATAGCTTTCTAAAAATTTATATGTTGGATCCTTTGTTGAATAGAGAAATCCAACTTTTTTACTGGCAAATTCATACCAGTACCAAAATGCAGCAAATACGACCAAAAGAAGTAATATAAATACAAAATAATTTATAAAAACCTTTTTCATTTTTTCACCCTTTAAAGAAGAATATATTCCCGAAAATTTTAAAGCTCTTCTTTTAAACTTTTAACAAAACGTGCAGCAAATTCTTCTAGCTTTTTTAAATCCTCATTATCAGGACTAAACTTTACTTCAACTGGTTCACAAGCTAGTTTCCAATTATTTTTATTTATATATTCTAAAATTCCTTTTACTCCTCCACCACTCCAACCATATGTTCCAAATGCCGCAAACACTCTATTTTTCAAGCCTTTATGAGATAAATTAATTAGTAAATTTTCAACTGGCGGGAATATTCCATTGTTATATGTACAAGTACCAATTATTACACCTTTAAATCGCCAGATTTCATTAATTATAAACGATTCATGTACATTTGATACATTCATAACTCTAATATTTTTTATTCCATGCTTTGCAAGAACATTTGCTATGTAATCAGCCATTTTTTCGGTGTTTCCATACATTGAACCATAAACAATAACAACACCTTCTTCAGCTTCATACCTGCTCCATTTATCATACAAATCAACAATAATTTTTGGATTACTTCTCCACACCGGACCATGAGTAGGTGCAATAATTTTTATATCCAAACCTGAAAGTTTTTGCAAAGCTTTTTGAACCATCGGCCCAAACTTTCCAACAATATTAGAATAATATCTTCTTATCTCATTTTTATAATACTCAATTTCAACCTCGTCATCAAAAATTCCACCATCCAAAGTACCAAAGCCACCAAAAGCATCGCCTGTGAAAACAACCTTTTCCGTTAATTCGTACGTTACCATAGTTTCAGGCCAGTGTACCATTGGAATCATGAAAAATTTCAAAGTATGCTTACCAAGATTTAATTCATCGCCTTCTTTGATTTCAAGCAAATTATCCTTAATTCCATATAAATCATTCAAAAACTCAAAAGTCTTTTTGTTACCAACTATTTTAATATCTGGAAATGCCTGAAGAATTGACCAGATAGAACCTGAATGATCAGGTTCCATATGATTAATAACAAGATAATCAAGTGATTCACCATTAATCAATTCTTTAATTTTCTGAATAAAAAGACCGGATTTACTTACTTTTACTGTATCAATAAGAACATTTTTTTCATCACATATCAAATATGAATTGTAACTTACCCCTTTTGGAAGTGGCCATATTCCTTCAAACAAATAAGTGTCCCTGTCATTAACGCCAACATAGTAAATATCGTCAGTAATATTTAAGATCTTTTCCATGCTTTACCCTCCTTTTTTAAAAGGAGCTCTGTTTTTCAAACCGGAAATTTGAAGTTTTTCAGTAACCAAAGCAATATTTTTTAACAGGTGTGAAACAGTAACTGGTGTTAAGCAAACATATTGCAAATATAAAGTCTATTTAACAATAACAAAAGCCCCCTATCCCCCCTTAATATTTTTCTAATGTCTTGGTTTAAATTTTAGAAAAATAGGTGAGCCTATAAAGGAATAAATATTTTCTCTGATAGTTCTTCTCATCAAATTCTGATAAGACTCTGGAACTTTTTTACCATTGGTAAAAAATAAGAATGTAGGAGGCTTAATGTCTACCTGTGCCCCGTAAAGTATCTTTAATCCCCTTGGGGGTGGTGTAAACATCATCATCCTCTGAATTGCCGCATTTACAGCACTAGTTGGAACTCTATGATGCAATGACTTATAAGCTGCATCAATGCTGTTAAGTAGGTCTCCTATTCCCCTTTTTTCAACTGCACTTGTAAAGACTACAGGACTATAATTTATGAAATACAACTTTTCTTCAAATTGGTATAAAAACTCGCTTTTTCGCTCTTTAAACTTACTGATCAAATCTATTTTGTTAAACACCACTACTGTTGCCTTTCCCCTATTTTCAGCAATACCAGCAATTCTTTGATCTTGATGTGTAATTCCTTCTAACGAATCAATAACAATTACCACTACATCTGCAAGTTCAATACTTCTTATTGACCTTACATTACTGTACATATCGATACTTTTATATTCCACTTTGCTTTTTCTTCTTAAACCAGCTGTATCTATAAAAAGGTATTTTCTTCCATTCATTTCAACCATCTCATCAATTGAATCACGAGTGGTGCCAGGAATCGGTGTCACAAGAGCTCTCTCGGAATTTAGCAAAGAATTAAACAAAGAAGATTTTCCTGCATTTGGCCTACCTACAAAAGCAACTCTAATAATTTCTTTATCATCTTTTTTAGGTTTTAAATCAAAACCCTTTTCTTCCAGTTTATCTATAACCTTTTCGATTAACTCATCTAAATTTTTTCCATGTTCAGCAGAAATTTTCAAGGGTTCATCAAAACCCAGAGTATAAATATCAGCTGCTACATTTAAAAATTTCTTTTCACTTTCAACTTTATTTGCAACCAATATAACATCTACTCCACTTTTTCTTAACAAGTCTGCAAGATAATAATCTTCTGATGACAAACCATTTCGTCCGTCAACAACAAAAATAACCAAATCAGCTTCTTTAAGCATCTTCAAAGTATTTTCTTTGGTCTTCTTTGTAAACAAATCTTCTGGATTTTCAAAAATCCCACAGGTATCAACCAGTTGAAATTCTTTGTCATAATAAAGCACGCGGTCAGAGACCGCGTCTCTTGTAACTCCTTCTTTATTATCTACAATTGATTTTTTTCTACCAATTAATTTATTGAAAAGTGTAGACTTTCCAACGTTACTCTTCCCTACTATTAGTACTGTCGGCATTTTTCACCTTCTCCTCCAGAGTTACTGTTCTTTGAGTTTCAGCTTCTTCATTTATTTTTTTCAATTGTTCAACCTCTTCTTTCAACTTTTCACTAACAGTTATTCTGTAAATATCTCCATCCTGAACCATCTTTATTATTTTAACTGATACTTCGTCTCCAATATTTTTGTCATCAATTGCTTGAGATTTGGGCAAATACCCTTCAACATCTTCTATTTCAACTATATAACCATTTTTTACACTCTTTATTATTTTTCCCGTTATAATATCGTTTTCAGCACACTTTTCAGCAAATAGTTTCCAAGGGTTTGGTGTTGCTTTCCTGATACTCAATTTCATTCGACGATTTTCCTTATCAAGATCAATAATTACTGCTTTTACCTTTTGTTTTAATGTTACTACATCTTCAGGTTTTTCAATATATTTCCACGAAATTTCTGAAAATGGACAAAATCCACTAACTTCTTCTTCTAAATCTATTATAATTCCTGTATTTAAGATTGCACCAACTGTTCCAGTTACTACGTTACCAACTGGATATTTTTCTTCAATATCCTTCCATGGGTCTCCTTTGACTTCTTTATAACTCAATGACATTTTCCTTTCATCTTTATCAATTTCCTTAACTACAACCTTTACTACATCGCCTTCTGAAACAACATCTGAGATTTTTCCAGGTCGGCTCCAGAAAATTTCGCTAATATGTACTAATCCTTCAACACCTGGTTCAAGGTTAACAAAAAATCCAAAAGGCATTATTTTCTTAACAACACCACTTACTATGGAACCAACAGGATATTTCTTTTCAATATTTTCCCATGGATCAGGCATAAGTGCCTTTAAACTTAAAGTTACCCTTCTCTTAGTGCCATCAATTTCTTTTATTAACAGTTTTACAGACTGACCAATTCTAAAAACATCCTCGGCAGTTAACGATGTATCATATGAAACTTCAGAGTTTGGAACGAGTCCACTAATTCCTTCTGTTATTCTGACAAACGCTCCAAATTTCTCAATTCTTTCTACAAGTCCTTCTATTACATCTCCCTGTTTTCTTTCGGCAAAAAATCTTTCGATCATTTCTTCAACTATTGCTTTTCTAGAAACAACTATGTTAAGTTTTCTTCTGGAATCATCAAACTTTATAATTTTAAATTCCAGTAACTCTTCAGGAATGTTTTCATTTTGCCTTATTAATGATTCTCTTCCTGGAAGGAAAGCTTCAATTACGTTATCGATTAATACTTTATAACCGCCTTTACTTCTTTCTTTTATTTTACCAACTACTTTTTCACCATTTTTAAACTTTTCTTTTAAAATTTCCCTTGCCTTTCTTAGATAAACCCTTTTTTCAGATAAATATGCAGTTCCTTCTTCTTCATTTATTTTTAAAACAACCAGATTAAGTTTTTCACCTATTTTGTATTGACCGGGTTCTCTTACAAGTTCATCTGCAACAATTACACCTTCCCCTTTCCATTCAAAATCAACAAAAACTTCCGAATCTGTTTTTCTAACAACAACTCCTTCAATTAAAGCACCCCTTTTTACATTTTCAAAAAGGTAATTTTCCAGCATCTTCTCAAAACTGTTTTCCATATTACTACATCCCTCCTAATTTTTTTAATATATTTACTACTCTATTGACAGTTTCATTTGGAGTAGAAGTGCCACTTACTACTCCTACTTTTTTTACATTAAGTGGGAACTTGTTTAATTCATCTTCAGTTTCTATATGTAGAACTTCTGTATATTCTGAAGCTATTCGTGCTAGTTTCCGAGTATTCGAACTATGTTTCCCACCAACAACAATTAACAAATCAACATTTTTAGCAATTTCTTTTGTTTCATTTTCTCTTGTAATTGTTATTTTACAAATCGTGTTAAAAACAACATGTTTAGCTATTTTTGATTTTTTTAAAGTCTCATCAATAAATTTATTAAATTCTTCTACCGACATGGTAGTTTGACTTAAAAAAGCCACTTTTTCAGTATCTATCGAGATCGGTGTTTGGGATACTATTGCTTTTTTTGAATAACTTTTTATAGCAATCATTTCTGGATGGTTTGGTTTTCCAAAAACAATATTTTGATAACCTTCATTTTCCAATTTTTCCGCTCTAATAAATAAATTATGTACAATACTACAAGTCAAATCCTCAATTTTATACTTCTCTTTTAACTTCTCAATCTTCTCCTTTGGAAGTCCATGAGCCCTTACTAAAAAGATTTCACCATCATCAAAGGAAAGTCCTAATTCCTTCAATTCACTCATAACTTCTTTATTGTGGACAATATCATCATCTGTAAAAACTTTATTACCTTTTTTCAACAAATTCCGTGCCCTTTCAACTGCATCTTTTACCCCAAAACAAAAACCTATATTTTTCGCAATTATAATCTGCATTTTTTCCTTACCACCTCAAAAATTTCATTGACAACCTCTTCTAAAGTGTAATTCGTTGTATCAATTTCAATTGCATCATCAGCTCTTCTTAATGGTGCAATCTTTCTTTCACTGTCCTGTTTATCACGAATAATTATCTCGTTCAAAATTTCCTCATATTCTACTTCTACACCTTTTTCTCTTAATTCTTTAAATCTCCTTTTAGCACGAGCTTCTGGAGATGCTGTTAGGAAAATCTTAACTTCAGCATCCGGGATGACAACAGTACCAATATCTCTGCCTTCAACTACTATATTTTCATGCAAAGATATTTCTCTTTGTAACTTTGTTAAATATTCTCTTACAACAGGTAGGCTTGCATATTTAGATGCATATATACCAACTTCAGGAGTTCTTATCTCATCATCGATATTTTTTCCGTTAACTACAAATGTACCGTTAAAAAATTCTATTTTCAGCTTTTCAAGTTCTTCCTTTATCTTTTCAACGGCTGTCTCACTAATGTTTTTATTTTTTAAATACAAACCAACAATTCTATACATTGCACCTGTGTCAAGATAATAAAATCCTAACCTTTTTGCAAGCAATTTTGCGACAGTTGTTTTACCTGATCCCGCAGGACCATCAATTGCAATTCTACATGGCATACTATCACCTATTTAATCGTTTTCTTCATTTTCATTTTTTACAACTTCAATTGCCAGTTCTTCAAGTTGGCTTTCAGTAACAATTGAAGGAGCACCTGTTAATTGACATATACCACTTGTAGTCTTCGGGAATGCTATTACATCTCTGATTGTTTCACTTTGTGAAGCAATTGCAACCATTCTATCAAAACCAAATGCAATTCCGCCATGAGGTGGTACACCGTATTGAAGAGCTTCTAACAAAAACCCAAACTTTTCGTGTGCCTCTTCTTCTGAAAGACCAATTAATTTAAATACTTTTTCCTGAATTTCTTTGTTATGTATTCTCAAACTTCCCCCACCAAGTTCATTACCATTTAATATCATATCATATGCATATGCTTTTATTTTATCTGGACTATCATCAATATTTTTTGGCAGGGTAAATGGATGATGTTTTGCAACATATCTCTGCTCTTCTTCATCCCATTCTAGGAATGGAAAATCAACTACCCATAATGCATCAAACCCTTTAGCTTTATCCCTAAAATGTTCTTTTCCAATTTTTAACCTCAAAGCACCTAAAGCTGTATTTAAGACTTCCCTATCATCAAAAGCAGCTATCAAAACAACGTCTCCTTCTTTTAAGTTGAATTTTGCTTTTATTTCTTGATAATTTCTTCCTAAAAATTTGGAAGTTGGTGACACTACTTCACCATTTTCCACCTTAAACCACAATAAACCACCCAAACCTAAATCCTTCACAAAATTTTCATAATCAGAAGCAATTTTTCTGCTTATAGGAATATTAGTAATAAATCCCTTTACTGACCCACCTTTTTCTAATATATTATTTACAATTTTAAATTCAGTATTTCTAAAATATTCTGTCAAATCCAATAATTCCATACCAAAACGTCTATCAGGTTTATCACTTCCATATTTTTCCATCGCTTCATCATAAGTTATCCTGTCAAATTTTTCCGGTAATTCTATTCCAACTGAACTGAAGATAAATCTAACAAGGTTTTCCATTATTTCAAGAATATCATTTTCTTCTACAAATGACATTTCTATATCAATCTGGGTAAATTCTGGTTGCCTATCAGCCCTTAGATCTTCGTCTCTGAAACACCTGGCAAATTGATAATATTTATCAAAACCTGAAATCATCAAAAGTTGTTTAAATAACTGTGGAGATTGCGGTAAAGCATAGAATTTCCCCTTTTGCATTCTAGAAGGTACAAGAAAATCTCTTGCGCCTTCTGGAGTACTTTTAGTCAAATATGGGGTTTCAATTTCTATAAATCCGTTGTTGTTTAAAAATTCTCTTGCAGCTTGAGCCATTTTATGTCTCAATATAAGGTTATTTTTCATTTTTTCTGATCTAAGATCAATATACCTATACTTTAACCTCAGTTCTTCCGAAACGTTATCCCCTGGGTAAAAGGGCGGTAGTTTTGTTTCTGAAAGTATTTTAATAGATGAAGCATAAACTTCTATTTCACCTGTTGAAAAGTTTGTTTTAGTTTCGTCTGGGCGCTCTTTTACTTCACCAACAACTTGAATAACATATTCTCGCCCAATTTCTTGAGCTACAGCATAAGCAGGTGAATCAGGGTTTACTACTACCTGAGTAATACCATATCTATCTCTTAAGATAATAAACTTTATTCCACCAAGATCTCGAATCCTATCAACCCATCCTGCCAGAGTTACAACTTTGTTGGTATCTTTTTTCCTTAATTCTCCACATGTATGTGTTCTATACAAAATACTCACCTTCCTGATTTATATTTTTCCCAATCTTCCAGAAATCTTTTTATTCCAACATCCGTAAGCGAATGTTTAAACATTTTTTCCAAAACATTGAATGGTATGGTTGCAACATCTACTCCTATAATTGCCGCTTCTAATACATGCATAGGATGTCTAATACTTGCTGCAATAATTTCTGTTTCAAAACCATAGTTTGCATATATTGTTACTATTTCATCTAAAAGCTTTACACCATCATTTCCTATATCATCAAGTCTTCCAATAAATGGACTAACGTATGTCGCTCCAGCTTTTGCCGCAAGTAGAGCTTGATTGGCAC
Source organism: Thermosipho sp. (in: thermotogales) (assembly GCA_017656345.1). Lineage (GTDB taxonomy): Bacteria > Thermotogota > Thermotogae > Thermotogales > Fervidobacteriaceae > Thermosipho_A. Next base: position 32,329 of record JACDNZ010000002.1, read on the forward strand.
TGAATACCAGAGTAACGTTTGTTTTTATTCCTTCTGAAGACAATATTTTTACTGCTTTGATTCCATCAGTTGTCATTGGAATTTTTACTACCACATGTTCGTCAATTTTTGCCAGTTTTCTGGCTTCATTTACCATTTCTTCCCAATTCAATGAAATAACCTCAGCCGAAACTGGCCCTTGTACTATTTCACAGATTTCTTTTATTGTTTCTTCAAAAGGTTTACCCTCTCTTGAAATTAAAGTTGGATTAGTAGTAACACCATCCACAATTCCCCATTCTACTCCTTTTTTTATCTGATCAATATTCGCTGTATCCAAAAATATTTTCACAAAAACCACCTCCCTCATTTCAAACCAGTTCGCGCGATACCTCTTATAAAGTATTGCTGTGTGAAAAGGAATAATATGATAACCGGTAAAATTGAAAATGTTGCTGCTGCCATTAGTTGATTGTAAAGTGTACCAACGTCAGAACTGAAGTTTTGTAAACCTACAGGTAATGTTCTGTATTTATCACTATTTGTAACAATTAATACCCAGAGGAAAGAATTCCAGCTACCCACAAACTTCAAAAGGGCTCCGGTAATAATTACCGGCTTACTTAATGGCACAACAATTTGCCATAAAAACCTCCAATGCGAACAACCATCAATTTTCGATGCATCAAAAAGTTCTTTTGGAATTGTCAGAAAGTGCTGTCTCATCAAGAAAATAGCGAAAACACTCACTACCCAGGGAACGATTAATGCATAATATGTATCAATCCAACCAAACTTAGAAATTGTTATAAAATTGGGGACCAATAGAACTTCTCCAGGTACCATCATTGTAGCCAAAAAGAGTCCAAACAAAAGATTTCTACCAGGAAAATTCATCCATGAAAATGCATATGCAGCCATAGAAGCAATTATAACTTCCAAAATTGTTGTTAAAGATGCTACTAAAACTGTATTAATATAATATCTACCAAAAGGAGCAGATTTCCAAGCATCAACATAATTCTGGAATATATTTGCAAAAGTTTCTCCAAGGCTAAAATCCAAAGTTACCTTGTTAATATCATTATCACTCAAATAGATGGGACTTACATTTTCAAGTTCGATTTCAATAACTTCTCCACTTTTTACTCTAACTGCCTTTACAAAATCTGGAGCACTAACAATCTTCCAAGCATTCAATGAGTTGTTGTACACTCTCCTAATTTCATTAACATAATCACTGTAGATTATTAGATCTTTTATTAGTTCATGTAAATTATTTACATCGTTATAAGTATTTAGTTTTGATTTAAATATTTTGTAAGTACTACTGGTGTAAAGTAAATCATCAGTAACTACCAACAAATCATCCAACGAACCCTTTTGTAAAATATTTTTATAATCAACATTATTATCGATTAAAACATTTTTAAATGTAACAGTTAAACTTTTTAAGTCCGTTAAAATAGAACTTGAGATATTATATTTCTCTTTCAAATACTCATCAATTGCCTTTGAAAAATTCTCAGGTAAATTATCATAACCATTTTTTTCAATAACTTCGTTTAAAATCTCTATATTGCTATATCCAGCTAAAGCATCTTTTAAAAGTTTCAATTTTTCTTTTTGACTTATTGATTTTGCAATTATTGGTTTTGAAATCGTCTTTGTCTGAATACTCTTAAAGAATTCTAAAGTATCAATGTAAAATTTTATTTTTATTAACTCATCTTCAAAAACCTTTACAACTTTCAAATTATAAACACTTTTCAATTCATTTTCCCCATCATATTCGAAATTATGCTTACTTAAAATATCGTATATTTCCTGAATTTCTTCATCCAGCAATATTAAATACTTTCCAGATTTAAATTTTAACAATTTTTCTTTCATATCATTTATTTCTTTTTCTTTTGCAACCAAAAATTCTGAAAATTTTTGTTTTTCTTCTTCAGAAGAAATTCGCCTATCAATAAATTTCTTAATTAATTCTATGCCTTGAATTGCTCCATCAAATCTTCCAAACAAATTATTCACATAATTTAATCTCTGAAAATACGGATTTGGACCGCTTTTGTAATACATAAAAACTTCTTCAAAAAACTTTTCTGGAGATTCGGTTGTAAAATGTGCAAAGTTATTCTGAGTTTCTAACCACTTGTAAAACTCATCTCTATCAGCATGATCAATATAATCAAATCCTTCAATATTGATGTTCAGAGTTCCTCTATTAAATGGATCATCATTAACTATTATGTTGAGAATGTTATTAACATCCTGAGTTGATGATGTAAAACTTAAAGCTTCGCTTAGACTAATTCCTTTTACTGTTCTAACTGCTCCAAGTTTTACATAAACTTTTACATCTCTATGCGTGAAAAAATTCTTCGAATACCACTGAGGTGGCCATTCTTGAACTTCACTTGGTAATTTAAATGATGTAACTAGCATCCATGCAAAAGGCAAAATCATTATTACAAATCCAAAAGACAATAATAGGTATATTATAAGCTTCTTCACTATTATCACCTCACGAAACGTATTCTACAACTTTACTTCCAACTTTAAATTGAATAGCTGTAAACACCAATATAACAGCAAAGAGAAGATAAGCTGCGGCACTGGCTAATCCCATTCTCTGTTGTCTGTAGAAAAGGTCAAAAACATAATAAACCATTGTCAAACCACTGTTATTATATGGCCCAGGTAAACCATCATACAAAACATATATCTGGGTAAATACTTTAAATGAACCTATTATTGACACAATAAGTAAGAAGAATGTGGTAGGTGATAATAGAGGCCATGTAATCTTTATAAATTTCTGCCATGAATTTGCTCCATCAACTTCTGCAGCTTCATAGTACGAATTATCAATATTTTGTAATCCAGCAAGGAAAATAATTGCATCATAACCTATTTGCTTCCAAATAGAAACAATAGCAATAGTTGGTATTGTCCACCTTTCATCTTTTAACCAACTAATTGGTGAAACATTAAACCATGATAATATGTAATTCAATAATCCAAATTGATCATCAAATATCCATTTCCATACAAGCGAAATAGCAACTACTGATGTAACAAATGGTATAAAATATGCAGTTCTAAAGAAAATTTTAAACTTTATATTTGAATTTAACAACACAGCTACCATTAATGAAAGTGCAAGCGTAATGGGGACGGAAAGAATAACATAATAAAAGGTATTGGACAAAGCCTTGAAAAACAAATTTTTATCTTTCGCATCTATAAAAAATGAAAAAAAGCTTCTTTCTCCTGCCATTCCACTTTCAATAAGCACATAAATTAGTATAATCATTGCTAAATTAATCCATATATGTGATTTGAAATATTTCATCTGTTCTTTTCTATAAAAGTTGAATATAAGAACTCCCCATAACATCACTGTTATAAAAATGGATGATACTACATTAAGATAACTAAAAGTTGCAAAATATAAAACTATCACAAAAACATTTAAAAATAGCATCTTATCTTTATTCTTTAAATATGCGGCTAAAGAGTATACAGCCATAACTATAATCAAAGAAATAGCGATGTAGCCAAGTGAATAAACTAATCCCTCCAAAAATGAATACTTTGGAGGATAGTTAAATTCGAAAATCTGTCGATAATTTTCTAGACCATTGAAATATGGTGCATTCATATTTCTAAAATCCCATTTAAAAAAACTTAAAACAAACGAAAATCCAACTGGCCAGAACACAAAAATTCCCAAAACAATAAAAGAGGGTAGTAAAAACAAGTACGCAAGTAGTGCCTCTTTTACTCTCTTCTTTTTGGAAGCAACCATGAGGAACACCCCTTTATAGAATGTATGAACTTAGATCTTCATCTTCAATAATACCTTTTAATCTATCTCTTACAAATTGAGCATTAATCTCGATTTTTTCTTCTACTTCTGGTGCTTTGTACATTATATCTTCAAGCACCTTTTCCATTACAGTGTACAAACGCCTTGCACCAATATTTTCAAGTTTCTGGTTTAAATTATAAGCAATTTCTGCAATTTCCTCAATTCCATCTTCAGTAAAGATCAGCTGAACTCCTTCAGTATACAACAAAGCTTGATATTGTTTTGTCAAAGCATTCTCAGGCTCTTTTAAAATTCTGACAAAATCATTTTTATTCAATGATTCAAGTTCAACCCTTATTGGAAATCTACCTTGAAGTTCAGGTATTAAATCTGTAGGCTTTGCAACATGAAATGCTCCAGCTGCTATGAAAAGTATAAAATCAGTTTTAACGGGACCATATTTGGTTGTAATAGTAGTACCTTCTACAATTGGCAATAAATCTCTTTGGACACCCTGTCTCGAAACATCCGGGCCAGTTCCTGAACTTTTTCCAGTAATCTTATCCATTTCATCTATAAATATTATTCCCCTATTTTGAGCTAACAACAATGCTTCTTGAACCACTTCATCCATATCTATTAATTTTTCTTCTTCAAGTGGCAATAAAACCTTTTTTGCATCTGAGATTTTCATTCTTCTTCTCTTTCTCTGTTTTGGTAAAAGGTTACCGAGCATATTTGAAAGATCCATCCCCATATCTTCCATTTCAGGAAGCCCTATAAAACCAATAGGTGAACTTGAAGATTCTATTTCAATTTCTATTTCTTCATTGTCCAACTCTCCTGCTCTCAACCTTCTTCTCAATTCTTCTCTTTTTTCCATAATCTGTCTGCTATCTTCAACTTCCTGAGGTTTTTCCTGTATTCCAAAAATATTTGCAAAAGGTATTTGAGGGTTTTTCCTCTTTGACGGAACTAAAGCTTCCAAAATTCTGTTTTCAACATTTACTTTTGCTTTTTCCTCTACTTCTTTCATTTTCTTCTGTTTTACCATATTAACAGCTATTTCAACTAATTCCCTTATCATTGAATCAACATTCTTTCCAACATAACCAACTTCTGTAAATCTTGTAGCTTCAACTTTTAAAAATGGTGAACCAGAAAGTTGAGCCAGTCTTCTTGCAATTTCCGTTTTTCCAACACCGGTTGGCCCAATCATTAATATATTTTTTGGAGTAATTTCTTTTCTCCAATTTTCTGGCAATCTTTGTCTCCTTATTCTATTTCGAACTGCAACTGCTACAGCCCTTTTTGCATCCATCTGACCAACAATGTATTTATTTAATTCCTCAACTATTTCTTTCGGAGTTAATTTGTCGAAATCTTTCATTATATTACCTCCCTAAAATTTTTCTTTAATCCCAATTCCTTGGGATCCATTCATCATTTTCAGGTGATACATAGAATAATGACCATTTCTCATTCATAAGTTTCTCATAAACATCTATAATATCACTTTTATCAATTCCCTTTATCCTTTCTATCAATTCTAGTGGCATAATCGGTTTAACATCATTAGAAAGATAATCAATAATCATGTTAGTAATTGTTGCAGTACTTTCGGTGGAAAGTTCTAATTTTCCAATCAATCTTTTCATTCCATAATCAAAAAGTTCATCTGTTAATTCAAAATGTTCCAATATTTCCATAAGCTGGGAATGGAAATCATCAACTTTATCAGTTGAAGTTGCTGCATATAAAGAAAACAATCCCCAATCTCTGTGGAACATATTCATAGTATATATATCATAAACCAATCCTCTTTTCTCCCTAATCTCATCAAATAAATAAGAACTCATGCCACTACTTAACAAAGTGTTGAGAACCATTGCCGAATATCTTTCATCATCCTGCAAAGAAAATCCTGGTTTTACATAAAGAAGATGGATCTGTTGAGAATTTTTTAAAACTTTTCCTTTCAATACTCCAGTTTTTACCTTTGATTTATGTTTTAAAGTTTTTAAACCACCATATAGATTCAATTCTGTTTTAATTTTCTCCAAATCTTCTTCTTCAACATAACCTACAATAATTACCTTAACATTGTATGGACTGTAAAATTCTTCATGGAATTTTTTAATATCATCTATAGATATTTTTTTTATCGTTTCTTCTTTTCCTATAACTGGCTTAGAATGTGGACCTATAATAGCATTTTCATACATTAGATCAAAAACATTACTAACAGGTTCCTCAATATGAGATAAATATTCCTGATAAATTACCTGCCTTTCAAGCTCAAGATCTTCTTTTCTTAAAAGAGGATTAAAAATTATATCTTTGAGAACTTTAAAACTTTCAAAAACGTGAAATGATGGCACTTTAGCATAATAAACGGTATTTTCTTTGTCTGTCCAGGCATTTAAAAGTCCTCCAACAGATTCAACTTTCAATTTTAATTCTCGCATTTCATAATTTTTGGTACCTCTAAACGATAAATGTTCAATAAAATGTGATATCCCCAAAATTTCTTCAGATTCATAAACACTTCCAACTCCAACATTAAAAGCTATTGTAGCAGATCTTATGTTATCCATGGGATAAAAGTAAAGCTCTATCCCATTACCAAATTTAAAACATTTCATATGTTAATCTCTCCTTACTTCCTTATTTATTTTCAGATTTTCCCAACTGAACTCTTCCATTTTCATCAACGTTAATAACTACAACTTTAATTAAATCACCTATTTTATATTTTTTTGTAAATACTTTTGAATCATCACCAAGTTTACTTACATGAGCAAGACCAATTTTTCCTGGTAAAAATTCAACAAACAATCCATATGGTTCTATTCTAATAATTTTTCCTTCATATGATTCTCCTACTTCAACATCTTTTGTGATTTGTTTGATATGTTCAACAGCTTTGTTTACTTTCTCTTGATCTTTACCATATACTGAAACTTTTCCCGTGGTATCATCTATCGAAATTTCCACATCATACTCCTTGATTATTGACTTGATTACTTTACCACCTGGTCCTATTAAATCGCCAACTTTCAAAGGATCTATTTGTATATTAACGATCAATGGTGCATATGGAGAAAGATTTTCTCTAGGTTTTTCAATTGTCTCAAACATAATATCTAAAATTTTCATTCTTGCAACTCTTGCTTGTTCTAATGCTTTTTTCAACAATTCTTCTCCAACACCTGCAACCTTACAATCCATTTGAAAAGCTGTTATACCCTGTCTTGTACCTGCTACCTTAAAGTCCATATCTCCCCAATGGTCTTCTAATCCCTGGATATCAGTTAAAATAACTGATGTATCTTCCTCAATAATTAATCCCATTGCAACACCTGCAACATGTGTTTTAATTGGAACACCCGCATCCATTAAAGCAAGCGAGCCTGAACAAACTGTCGCCATCGAAGACGAACCATTGGATTCTAAAATTTCCGAAACTACCCGAATAACGTATGGGAATTCATCTTCGGAAGGTACAACAGCCTTGAGAGCCCTTTCTGCTAGATGTCCATGCCCAATCTCTCTTCTACCAGGGCCTCTCAGAGGTTTCACTTCACCAACGGAAAATGGTGGGAAGTTATAATGTAAAATAAACTTTTTAGTTCCTTCTTCAGTTAAAGTATCAATAATTTGTTCTTCCATTGGTGCCCCAAGTGTTACTATACCAAGACTTTGGGTTTCACCACGAGTAAATAATGCAGAGCCATGAGTTCGAGGAAGCAACCCTAGCTCACAAGTAATCGGTCTTATTTCTTCTGGCTTTCTTCCATCTGCTCTTATTCCTTCATTAATTATTATCTTTCTCATTAAATCTTTTGCTTTATCATCAAATAATTCTTTTAATAAAGTTTCCTGAACTTTTAACTCTTCCTCTTCAATTTCAAAATCAATATTTTCAAAAATCTCATTTAAAATCTCATCTCTATATTCTTTAAGTTTTGCAGATCTCTCCAATTTTTCTTTTATTAACAGCCTCTCTCTTAATTCTTCCTCTTTAAGTAAATTTTCAAATCTTTCAAGTAATACTTCATTTACTTTTGGTTCTTCAATTTCCATCTTTTCAATACTAAATTCTTTAAGTATTTCCTCTTCAAATTCTATTATCTCCTTAATAGCACTATGGGCAACCATCAATGCTTTAACCATTTCTTCCTCGCTTATTTCTTTCGCTTCACCTTCAACCATGGTTATTGCATCTTTACTCCCTGCAACAACTATGTCTAATTTACTCTTTTCCAGTTGCTCTTCGGTTGGGAAAACTATGAATTCATCATCAACATACCCCAATCTTACTCCTGCAACAACACCATCAAATGGTATTTTTGAAAGATTCAAAGCTAAAGAAGCAGCAGTTATTCCTGCAACATCTGGTGGTGAATCATTATCTACAGACAAAACAGTTACTATCAATTGAACATCATTTCTTAAATATTTAGGAAACAACGGCCTGATTGGTCTATCAATTAATCTTGCAGATAAAATTCCTGATTCAGTCGGTCTACCTTCTCTTTTTATAAATCCTCCGGGAATTTTTCCAGCAGCATAAAATTTTTCCTGATACTCAACAGTTAAAGGGACAAAATCAATTCCCTCAATTACTCTATCAGAAATATTGACTGTTGCAAGAACAACACTATCTCCAAATCTTAACCATATTGACCCCGCAGATTGTTTTGCAACTTTTCCATATTGAACTACCATTTCTCTTCCAAAAATATTCTTTTTCCATTCTTTAAAATTCATAAAAACACCTCCTAAAAAATTAAATCTCTACTTGTAATTCTTTTAATCCTGTCCTGGTATATATCTTCAAATTCCATGTTCTTTTTGCATGCAGATAATTTTCTCTTATCTTAATAACCGATACTTTCCCAGAATCATATACGATCTTATAGAGATTATACATACCCTTCTTATAATTATTCGTTTGGCCATCATCTTCATAATAATATCCTATTGCCCTATCATTATATGCACTAACTATTACAGTTATATCAGATACCCTTTCATCAACATAACTCATAACTTCCTGCATAGGTAGCATACTTCCATCAACCAAAAAATGAGGAATCTTACTCAAAGGAGCCTCAACTTCGTGCCAACCTTTTTTCAAGAATTCCAACTTATTTAAATCCAGCGATCTTTTTGGTAAATAAACCATTCTACTTTCCTGCCCGGGTTTGTAAACCGGAGCAACTATTACACTTCTTCCAAACATAAATTGATCATCAATTGAGAATGTTTTTTCATCTTTCTCAAAATGGAAAAACATTGGCGTAAGTAGTGGGATATTTTTCAAAATTCCAAACATGTACTCGGTATAAATATAAGGAATCAACTTGTATCTGTATTCAATTATTTGTTTTAAAATTTTTTCGTATTTTCTTCCAAACATCCAAGGTTCTTGTTTTCTTGTTCCAATTGCTGAATGATTTCTAAACATCGGGATAAAACTACCAAATTGCATAAATCTAACTAACAATTCAGCCGTAACATCTCCACCAAATCCTCCAACATCACAGCCATTATAAAAGACACCTACCAATCCCAATGACATTAGTCTACTCATTTCAAGATATATATGTTCCCACCAACTATGGTTATCCCCTGTCCACACTCCTCCGTATCTCTGTACTCCCGAATAAGCTGATCTGGTAATTAATAACTTTCTTTTGTTTTTTTCTAATCCTTCATAAGAAGCTCTTAGCATATTCAAACCGTATGTATTCTTTACTTTATAATGCTTAGTTCCATCTAAATGAACAATTTCTTCACCTCTACCTCGTCTTCCAATTTCCCCAATAACTCCTGCTTTTATTGCAAGATTAATCCCTTCTTCTAGTTTTAGATCTTTAACCAGATTTTGAGCTTCCTTTATATCCTTTTCGGTTGCAAAAATTGAAATTTCATTCATGTCGTTCCAAAAACCATCAATACCTTCTTCGTACATTTTTCTTACTTTTTTGCCCCACCATCTTCTTACTTTTCTTTCCTTAAAATCAGGAAATCTTACTCTTCCAGGCCACACTGCCCCTTCAAAATCTTTTCCTTCATTATCCTTTAAAAAATATCTATTTTTCCCTTCTTCGAACACTTCATATCCTTCTTCCACTTTTACCCCAGGATCAATAATTGCCGAAACTTTAAATCCATCTTTATGTAATTTTTCAAGCATTTTTGAATAATTTTTAAATCTATTTTTGTCCCAGGTAAATACTTTATACTGGTCCATATAATCAATATCTAACCATATTACATCGCAAGGAATTTTTTTTGTTCTAAATTTTTTTGCAACTTCCAAAACTTCTTTTTCAGTAAAATAACTCCATCTACTTTGTTGATAACCAAAAGCCCATTTCGGAAAGGCTACATTTTTCCCTGTTAAATACAAATACTGTGACAGAATCTCTTTTAGCTTAGTCCCGGTAATTACATATTGTACAAAACCTTTCCCTCTTATTTTTATTTCCATTTCTCGAATACCATAGCTATCCAGATCGATCTCTAAATAACCTGGATAGTCGATAAAAATTCCATATTTTATGTTATCACCTACAACTATGAAAAAAGGAAAACTCTTATAAAGAGGGTCGGAATTTGGGTGATGAATAAAATTATCTGTATTCCAAAAAACATATTTTTTACCCCATCTATTAAATGGCCCAACTTTATCTCCAAATCCAAAGGCTTTTTTTCCATTAATTTTTCTTTTTAAAATTATCTCATCTTCGTTATTATTAATTATTAAACTTTTATCTTCGAAAATTCCTTCAATTTTATATAATCCTTTTTCATTTGGCTCTAATACTACAATTTTTTTCTCAGAAATAACTGCTTCGCTTATTACATCTGGTTCTCCGTACACTAGTTTGAAAATCACTTCGACCCCTCCTGCTAAACAATTATATTATCAATTAATCTAGCTTTACCAACAAAAACAGCTAGTGCAATAATAACTTTTCTCTCAATCTTTTCAACAGGTTTCAAGTTTTCTTCGTCAACAAATTCAATATAATCAATTTTTAACAATGGATGAGTTAATATCTCCTTCATCTTTTTCTTAATTACACTAACATCTTTTTCGCCATTTTCGATCAATTTCTTTACTTCTTGTAAAGCTTTATATAATCTTGTAGCTTCCTTTCTCTCTTCAGGTGTAAGATAAGTATTTCTGGAAGACATTGCAAGCCCATCCTTTTCTCTAACAATTGGAAGTTCCACCATTTCAACATCCATATTTAAATCTCTTACCATTCGTTTCAATACTCTAAACTGTTGTGCATCTTTTTGTCCAAAATATGCACGAGTTGGTTTTACAATGTTAAATAATTTGGTTACAACAGTACATACACCTTTAAAATGTCCTGGACGCGATTTTCCACATAAAAATTTTGAAAGCTCAATTTCTTCGACATAAGTTGAATAATCTTCAGGATACATTTCTTCTACTTCAGGAATAAATACATAATCAACATCTAAATCTTTCAGTAAATTTATATCTCTATTTAGATCTCTGGGATAACTATTATAATCTTCATTTGGCCCAAATTGTACCGGATTTACAAATATACTTACTACAACAACATCATTTTCACTTCTTGCTTTTTTTACCAGTGAAAGATGTCCTTCATGTAAATATCCCATTGTGGGCACAAAGCCCACAGATTTATTATTATATAATTTATTTGCTATTTCTTTCATTTCTCGTATACTTTTTATTATTTCCATTTCAACTTCTCCTTTCAAACAGCATAATATTCGAAAATATCTTCAGGTCTTGTTACAGGAATTGCTCCATTTTTTATTAAATAATTGGTTCCTTCAGAATTTTCATTAAATATACTTCCAGGTACAACAAAAACATCTTTTCCAAATTCTAAAGAATACATTGCTGTAATCATTGTCCCACTTTTTATCTTACCTTCAACTATCAAAACACCCTTCGTTAAACCAGCCACAATTCTATTTCTCATTGGAAAATACTCTTTCCTGGGAAATTCCCATGGATAATATTCACTTACCACACAACCATTTTCAATGATCTTTCTATACAATTTATAATTACTTTTCGGATAACAGACATTAATACCCGAACCAAGAACAGCTAGCGTATTTTCCAATGCATTCCAATGAGCCAGCGAATCTACTCCATAAGCCATACCACTGACTATTGTGAATTTTTCTTTTAATTTATTTACGAAAAATGCTGTAACCTTTCTACCATATTCACTAACTTTTCGCGAACCTACCACCGCTATTGCTTCTTTCTTTAAAAAAGAAATATTTCCTTTATAAAAAAGGAATTTCGGAGGGTTCCATATATTTTTTAAATGCTGAGGATACTCTTCATCCCAATAAGTGATTAAATTAAACTCCTCTGAATATATACCTTTTTCAATCTTTTCAACAATTTTTTTCTTATCTTCAGTTAATTCCAAAACACCTCTCGATGAAATTAACTCTTCTATTTGTTCAATCGAATAACCTAACTTTGCATATAAAACAATTTCAGCCTTTGTCATTACTTACCATATTTATCTAAAATTTCTTTTATTTTATCCTGAACACCAGATTTTTTACCTGGTAAACATTTATCAATCGCATCACCCTTCTTTACTATTGCGTTTGCATATCCTTCACAACCAGGATAACCACAAGCTCCACAATTGATACCTGGTAGAATTTCTGTTATTAATTCGACTCTGGGATCAACCTCTACTTTGAATTTTTCATTACTAAATGCCAAAAAAAGTCCAAATCCGAGTCCCAATAATCCCATTAAAAGTGCTGAATATAATATTACCACTCCCAACACCTCCATTTAATAATTATCTCACATTTTATTTTACCACATAAATCTGGAAATGTTAGTATTAAATGGTATAATTATTTGGAAAATACTGACAAAAAGGTGATTAAATGTCGATTTTAATTCACAGTATTTTGTTTTCCAGTGCCACCTTTCTATCAAGAATTCTTGGATTATTAAGAGATGTTTTATTTGCAAAATATTTTGGTGCATCTTATTTGCTTGATGCATACTTCATTGCTATAATGTTCCCCTTTTTCCTTAGAAAAGTTTTTGGTGAAGGAGCTATGTCTTCTGCGTTCGTGCCACTTTATTCTGAAATAAATGAAAAAGAAAAAAGGGACAAGTTTCTATCTTCAGTTATAAATGGTTTTTCTCTAATTATTCTTGGGCTGGTTATTTTAATTTACTTTTTTCCAAATATTGTGATAATTTTATTTGGTTCAGGTTCTCCATCTGTAACAAAAAATGTTGCACAAAAACTCGTTAAAATTACTGCCCCATCAATTTATTTTATCTTTCTCTGGGCTATTTTCTATTCAATCTATAATACGAAAAGCAAATTCTTCTGGCCAGCACTTACTCCTGCTATCTCGAATATCACTATAATTACTGGTATTTTACTTTCTTATAAATTTGGAATTTTAGGACCTTCATATGGCTTTTTACTAGGAACTATTTTAATGTTTTTAAGCCTTTCCAGAATCTTTTTGAAACATAAATACTATTTTACACTTGAATATTTCCCATATTTTATAAAATACTTTTTACCCGCTTTTGCTGCAATGACAGTTGCACAATTAAATACTATTGTCGATATGAACGTGGTTTCATACTTTGGAAAGGGCGGTATTTCGTATCTTCAATATGCTTCGAGATTTTATCTCTTACCATACGGTTTATTTGCAGTTTCTGTTTCAACTGTGGTACTTTCGAAAGTTTCAGCTGATAGAAAAAATTTTGTAAAACACGTAAACGATGCATTAATATCGACAATGCTACTGACTATACCTTCATCATTGGGACTGATTGTTCTTTCAAAACCTATTATAAGGTTTTTTTATGAACACGGACAATTCACTTCTGATGATACAAAAATTACCTCTCTGGTTTTAATTGGTTACTCAATTGGACTTTCATTTTATGCAATGTACTCAACAATTTCAAGAAGCTTCCACGGAATGAAAAATATGAAAATTCCATTAATTGCTACATTTATTGTTTCCGGGACTAATGTTATACTAGATTTGATTTTGGGATTTAAGTATGGACCTTTTGGTGTTGCCCTTGCTACGAGCATTTCAGGAATAATTGGATTAATCTTTATATTATCAATTGTAAAAACATTTCCAGTAAAAGATTTATTAAAAATTCTTATATCTTCACTCATAATGATTTTAGTAATTCAACTTACAAACTTTTCTAGCAACAAATACTGGTTTCTTGTACAAATTACCATTGGAATTTTTGTATACTTACTATGTATTTTCATTTTCTACAAAAAAAGTATTTGGAGGTTCTTAATTGATAGGAGACAAAATAATAATTCTTGAAAAAATTGAAAGTACAAATGAATATTTAAAAAAATACTACGACAGATTCACAAATGGAACTGTCGTGGTCGCAATTGAACAAACAAAAGGAAAAGGTAGAATGGGCAGAACATGGAGCTCTCCAAAAGGAGGACTTTGGTTTTCAATACTTTTAAAACCTAAATCTCCTATATCTCCAAATTTTTTCACAAAACTTTCTTCAATTACATTAATAAAAATTCTGAAAAGATATAATATCAATGCTCAAATAAAATGGCCGAATGATATTTACGTGAACGAAAAAAAGTTATCTGGAATTTTAACAGAAGGAATTTACAAAAATTCTCACTTAGTTGCATTAATTGTTGGTATTGGAATTAATGTTAATAACGAAATTCCAGCCGAGCTTAAAGAATCAGCAATTTCGTTATCAGAAATTTTAGGGAAAAAAGTGAGTATTAAAAATCTATTAAACATGTTTCTAAAAAGATTTTTCACCTATTATTTGAAATATAAGAATGTACCACAAGCATTAACAAGGATTTGGAAAAAACATCTTTCTTTTACAGAGGGAAGTTCCATACAAATTAATAATGAAAATTACCTTATTGAAAAAATTGAAGATGATTATATAATTATTTCAAATGAAATTCAAAGAAAAAAAATAACCAGTATACATCAAATTGAATAGGAGGAAAAACAAATGGAAATTGAAAAAATCATAGATGAATTGAAAAAAGATATAAGAGAAACTGTAAAAAGTTATGGTAATAAATCTGTTGTTATAGCATTTTCTGGAGGTTTAGACAGCACAGTAGCAAGTCTATTAACAAGAGATGCTATTGGCGCAGAAAATGTTGAACTGGTAAATGTTGTTTACGGCCCCTTTACTTACAATAGAAGCATAGAAATTGTTAAAAATGCTGCGAGGAAAATGGGACTAAAATTAACTTTTGTAGAATCTTTGAAACAAAGAGAAATATGGAAATATGGACCTTCTTGTAACATGTGTACAAAAACAGTTAAAATGAATTCAGTAAAAAATTTTGCCAAAGATCGTCTGGTAATTACTGGATCAAATTCCAGTGATAGCTGGGGAAAAACTGGTTTAAAATTATTTAATGGAATCTATGCACCACTAGGTGATTTAAACAAGGATACAATTAAAAAAATTCTAGAATACTATTCATTTAAACTTGAAAGAATCGGTGAACACGCAGAAAGAGAAGGTTGTAAATTAAAACATCTTTTAAAAATCATGGCAAATATTGAGTATCATGGAAAAGCTGTTTCACTTTCCAATGAAGTTTTGCTTGAAAATGTTCCTAAAAACATGGAAATTGCAAACGTGAAAATTGTTGGTCCTCTTTCAAAAAATATAGCTATAATAAATCTTAAACCAATGTTGGAAAATGTTGATGAGATTGCTAAAAAAATTGGTGAATTGGGTGTAATAGACGAAGTTATAGTAGCAAAAAAACCACTAATTTTGCATGTTATTGCTAATCCTTCTATCTTTAGAGTTGAAGAATCAAAATACTGGATTCACTATGGAAAACTTCAACCTGAATTTGCTGTACCAATAAAAATAATCTGGAAAGAGTCTAAAAATAATAAACTAAGAACAATTCATGTCGTCGGGGTGGAAGAATGGAAAAACTATCAAAAAGAATCGAAGAATTTGAAAATAAAATTGGATACAAATTTAAATCAAAAAAGCTCTTGCTTACTGCTTTAACACACACTTCATATACTAATGAAAAAAAGCAAACAAATCAATCAGTTCAGTCATATGAAAGATTAGAATTTTTAGGTGATGCTGTTGTTGAGGTTCTTGTATGTAGCAGCTTATACGAAAATTATGACAACCTTCCAGAAGGAACAATGGCACAACTAAAAGCAGCTGTTGCAAGTGAAGATGTGCTTTCCGAACTTGCAAAACAATTAGAAATTGGAAAATTTATCCTTCTCGGTAAGGGTGAAGAAAAAAGTGGGGGGAGAAATAAAAATTCAATTTTAGCTGATGTATTTGAAGCAGTAGTTGCAGCTATATATCTTGATTCAGGAAAAAATTTAAATATTTTACAAGAAATCTTTTCACCACTATTGAGCAGTTATATTGAACTATTTCTAAGTGGTAAAAAAATTTTTGACTATAAAACAAAATTGCAAGAGCTTACTCAAGAATTTTTTAAAATGTTACCAATTTATGAAACAGAAACTATTGGTGATGAATTTCATACAAAGGTTATAGTTAACAATACTGTCTATGGGGAAGGTAGAGGTAAATCTAAAAAAGAAGCTGAAAAGAAAGCAGCTGAAATTGCTTACAACAGAATTTTAAAGGAGGTTTCAGAATAATGGACGAAAAAAATTTAAACAAATACGAAATCACATGGGAAAGATATGAAAAAGCTCTTTCAAATGTTCTAAAAAACCTTGCTGATAGAGGAATGGAAGAAATAACCATTGAAGAATTATGGATTGAAACTTCTTTACCTAAAGATCTCATCCTTGAAACCTTAAAACGAGGGAACGTAAACATTCCAGAAGAAATTAAACTTATAACAGATAAAGAAACAGTAATTTGGGGTACAAAGCAAAATGATTGATGTATTTTTAAATATTTTACCACCATTCATATTGATATTTGTGGGATTTATCCTTGGTAAATTATTTCCATATGATTTAAAGATAGTCTCAAAAATAGCTTTGTGGCTTATGGCCACAGTAATTGCTTTCACTTTTATTAATGATTATCCACCTGCTATTTCAAATTTAAAAGATTATGGCTTAGGAATTCTCATAATATTTTTTATTTCATTAATTATCTCCAGGTTCTTCACCAAAAACAAAGATGTTCTGTTAGTTTCAGGAGCTTATGTAAATTCTGGATATTTAGGTTATCCAATACTATTTTCGCTGTGGGGAGAAAAAGCAATGTCATATGGAGTAATCTATGCCGCAATGAATACTATAATAGCCACAACTTTATTACCGATCTTCATTGGTGAAAAAATTTCTTTAAAAAATATTTTAAAATTACCCTACATTTATACGATAGTTTCCGCATATATATTAGGCATTTATGGGATTAGTTACAAGATGTTACCAAGCCCCATTTTAGAACCCATTTTAATGATCAAAAATTCCGCAATTCCATTCTTGCTTTTATTTGTTGGCCTATCTCTTTCAAAAATTCAACTGAAAAAAACCTCAATAAAATCAATGATTTTCAGTACAATATTAAGATTATTAATTATCCCCATATTCTCTTTATTATTTGTAAATATGTACAAATTAGATCCTGAACTTTCAAAAGTCTTTGTTTTGGAAAGTGCTATGCCTGTTGCGATTAACAGTGTATTATTAATTGATGCATTAAATGGAGACACTTCTTTAACGAGTTTAAGTGTTTTTACCACAACTTCTCTTTCAATCTTTACTATTCCATTTTGGGCATTTTTACTTGAATCAATTTTTTAATTTGTGTAAAAAATTCACAATAACTAACTCTAATGTTAAATAAATAAGAATAAACATTTTATTTATAAAAGTTTAATATTTCACTTTTTAACACTTTGTGATATAATTAATTTGGAGAATATCTAAGCAAACTTACGATTCAAGAAGTGTTGGTTTTTTGCTACCCTTACATGTGAAAAAAATCATTAATTATATAGATTTTGAGGAGGGATATGATGGTAAAAATCTTTATAAACGACAAAGAATATGAGGTTCCAGAAAACATTACGGTACTTGAGGCAGCACAAAAAGCAGGATTAAACATTCCAACACTTTGTCATCATCCTGAACTCGAACCAATTGGAGCTTGTAGAGTTTGTGTTGTTGAAATTGAAGGTGCTAGAACACTCCAACCAGCTTGTACAACAAAAGTTTTTGATGGAATGAAAATCAGAACAAACTCTGAAAGAGTAGAGCAAGCAATAAGGTTCAATCTTTCCCTTATAATGGCTAATCACCCAAATGATTGTATGTATTGTGAAGCTGATCAAAGATGTGAATTGAAAAAACTTGTTCACATTTATGATGTAAAACCACTTTTTCCACCTTCAGATCTTTCAGATGTTTTTGATGACAGCAGTCCTTCAATTCAAAGAGATCTTTCCAGATGTATTAAATGTCAAAGATGCGTAAGAGTTTGTAGTGAAATTCAAGGAATGAACATATACTCAATGATCGAAAGAGGATATAAAACTATCCCACAAACTGCATTTGATGTACCAGTCTATGAAACAAATTGTATTTCATGTGGTCAATGTGCTAACCTATGTCCAGTAGGTGCAATATACGAAGTTCCTGATTGGAAAAAGGTTCTAAAACTTCTTGATAAAAAAGAAAAAATACTTGTTGCTCAAACAGCACCTGCAGTAAGAGTAGCACTTGGTGAAGAATTTGGAATGGAACCTGGATCAGTTAGCACTGGAAAAATGGTAGCAGCTTTAAGAAAATTAGGATTTGATTATGTATTTGATACCAACTTTGCAGCTGACTTAACCATAATGGAAGAAGGTACTGAATTAATTCAAAGAATCAAAGAAGGCGGACCATTCCCAATGTTCACAAGTTGTTGCCCAGGATGGATTAATTTAATGGAAAAAGAATACCCAGAATTTATCAAAAATGTTTCCAGTGCAAAATCCCCACAACAGATGATGAGTTCAGTTGTCAAAACTTACTTTGCTAAAAAAATTGGGGTTGACCCTGAAGATATAATTATCGTTTCTATCATGCCATGTACTGCAAAGAAAGATGAAATTACAAGACCGCAACAAAAAATAAAATTAGAAGACGGAAGAGAAATAAGGACAACAGATTATGTTATCACAACAAGAGAACTTGCAAAACTAATTAAATTTAAAGAAATAAACTTCTCAGGACTTGCAGATGAAAATTATGACAGTCCTCTTGGAACTTCCACAGGTGCAGCTGTAATTTTCGGTGTAACTGGCGGTGTTATGGAAGCAGCATTGAGAACTGCATACGAAATCATTACCGAGGAAAAACTTCCAAAACTTGAATTCACTGCTGTAAGAGGTCTGGAAGGAATAAGAGAAGCTGAAATTGACATAAAGGGCCAAAAATTTAAAGTAGCAATCGCACACGGAACAGCAAGCGTAAGAAAACTTCTTGACGACATTAGAGATGGCAAAAGATATTATGACTTCATTGAAATAATGGCATGTCTTGGTGGATGTATTGGTGGTGGAGGACAACCTAAGAGTCTTGATCCAGATATACTCAAAAAGAGAGCAAATGCAATCTACTCCATCGATGAAAGAAGTACACTTAGAAGATCTCACGAAAACCCCGATGTTCAAAAACTTTATGCAGAATTTCTTGAACATCCAAACAGTCATCTTGCTCACGAGCTATTACATACATATTACACTGACAGATCAAAGAACAAAAATAGTGTTTTAAGCAATCAATAAAGAGCAACTCCAAAAAAATTAAATATGATTTTCCTTTCTGAGGTGAAGGGAATATCCTGACACCAAGGAAAGGGGGCAAAACAGATATAAATTTTAAATGTACTCTTGTATTATTTTCCCCCTTCCTTGGTGTAAAAAAGGAAGGGGGATTTTATATGGAGAGGTATTACACAATTGACATAATAATTAATAACAGAAATGATGCATATGATAAAGTTAATAGTTTACTTCACCAATACGCAAAATATATAAAA
The DNA here is from genome assembly GCA_017656345.1 of Thermosipho sp. (in: thermotogales). Classification (GTDB taxonomy): domain Bacteria; phylum Thermotogota; class Thermotogae; order Thermotogales; family Fervidobacteriaceae; genus Thermosipho_A. Next base: position 52,209 of record JACDNZ010000002.1, read on the forward strand.
CTTAGAGTTGGATATCCTATGGATAAGGAAAATATGGCTGTAATATTTATAATCTTTAAAGCAACCAATGATTTGTTGGGCAGCTTTACAGGAAAACTTGGACAAATTAAAAGTGTAAAGGTAAAAAGTATACCTATAACATAAAAGGGAGTGAAAACATGTATGTATTCACAAAAGAAAAAGATAAAGAGAAAACTTTTATAAATGAAGAAATCATAAAAAAGACACTTGAAGAAACAGCAAACCCTGATAGCAAACAAATTCGAGAAATTTTACAAAAATCTCTTAATAAGCAAAGGCTGGAACCCAAAGAAGTAGCAACTCTTCTTAATGCAAGCAGCAAAGAGCAATGGGAAGAAATTTTTGAGGCAGCTAGAACTTTAAAGGAAAAAGTATACGGGAATAGAATAGTTCTATTTGCACCATTATACATTGGGAACGAATGTATCAATGATTGTGAATATTGTGGATTCAGAACTTCAAACAAATTGGTAATTAGAAAAACCCTCTCGCTTGAAGAACTCAAAAAAGAAGTTGAAACATTAGTTTCAAAAGGACATAAAAGATTAATTGTTGTATACGGAGAACATCCAAAATATTCTCCAGAATTTATTTCAAAAACAATTGACATAATTTATAATACAAAACTTGGTAACGGAGAAATAAGAAGGGTAAATGTAAATGCTGCCCCTCAAACAATAGAAGGTTACAAAATAATCAAAGAAGTAGGAATAGGTACTTTTCAAATTTTTCAGGAAACTTATCATTATCCAACCTATAAAAAACTACATCCAAGAGGGCCAAAATCCAACTTTGCATGGAGATTATATGGCTTAGACAGAGCAATGTTAGCTGGTATTGATGATGTTGGAATTGGTGCACTCTTTGGTTTATACCACTGGAAATTTGAAGTAATGGGACTTATATACCATACAATTCATCTTGAAGAAAGATTTGGTGTAGGTCCACATACCATATCTTTCCCAAGGATTGAACCTGCTGTCGGTACTCCTATCGCTGAAAGACCACCTTATCTCGTAAGTGATGAAAACTTCAAAAAACTTGTAGCAGTCTTGAGATTAGCAGTTCCATATACAGGACTAATTTTAACTGCAAGGGAACTTGCAGACTTGAGAAGAGAAGTATTAAAGCTTGGAGTTTCACAAATTGATGCAGGTTCAAGCATAGGTGTAGGTTCGTATTCAGAAACAGATCCTGAAGTAATTAAAAAGAGCCAATTTATTCTTGGAGATACAAGAACATTGGACGAGGTAATATATGAACTACTTAAGGAAAATTATATTCCATCCTTCTGTACAGCATGTTACCGTGCGGGAAGAACTGGAGAACACTTTATGGAATTCGCAATTCCTGGATTTGTAAAAAGATTTTGTACTCCAAATGCTTTGTTTACTTTAAACGAATACCTGAACGATTACGCATCACCTAAAACTAAAACATTAGGAAAAGAAGTTATAAATAAAGAAGTTGAAAAAATCACAGACAAACAAAAAGATATAATTATTCAAGGTCTTAAAAGAATTGATATGGGGGAAAGAGATGTTAGATTTTAAGGAAACAAAACATCTTTTAAAAACAATTGCCCAAAATTATAACTGCAAAATCTGGATTTGTGAAAAAATAGGCCGTAGAATCTCCTATATTGAAGGTCTAAAAGCTGGTAATGAATACTATCTTCCACCAGAAATTCTTTATGAAGATGAGAAATATGTTATCTTTACGGAAAATTTAAGCAAAAAGGATGAAAAACTTTTTAAATTAATACATGAGGTGATTGAAAATGTCAGAAATAATCAATAAACTCGAACATAAAAGAGATGCAGTAACACTTGAAGATCTTGAATATATTTTATCAACCAACAAATTTGACAACCAAATATTTGAACTTGCCGACAAAATAAGAAAAAAATATGTCGGTGAAGAAGTACACATCAGAGCAATTATAGAATTTTCAAATTATTGTAAAATGGATTGTTTATATTGTGGATTAAGAAGTGAAAATAAAAACTTAAAAAGATACAGAATGACCCCCCAGGAAATTTTGGACCGTGCTAAATTAATCGCCGAAAAAGAAATTAAAACGGTGGTACTACAATCTGGTGAAGATCCATATTACACAACTGAAATTATTGAATATCTGATAAGTGAAATTAAAAAATTAGACATGGCTGTAACGCTAAGTATTGGTGAAAGAAGCTTTGAAGAATATAAAATCTGGAAAGAAGCTGGGGCTGACAGGTATTTAATGAGACATGAAACCGCTGATGAACAACTGTATGATAAATTACACCCCAGTGATACATTTGAAAATAGAAAAAGACATTTACTAACTCTTAAAAAATTGGGATATGAGATAGGCGCAGGTTGTATGGTAGGATTACCAGGTCAAGGAGCTCTTGAACTTGCAAAAGATTTAATCTTTTTAAGAGACATTGATTCAGATATGATCGGAATTGGTCCTTTTATTCCAAATCCTCACACACCATTGAAAAATGAAAAAGGTGGTGATTTAAACACAACACTAAAAGTTATAGCTCTTGCAAGAATATTAGTACCAACAGCAAATATACCAGCTACTACCGCTATGGGAAGTATTCATCCTTTTGGAAGACAAATGGCTTTGAAATGCGGAGCAAATGTAATTATGCCAAATTTAACTCCCAATCCTTACAGACCAAACTATACACTTTATCCAAATAAAATATGTCTTTTTGAAGCAGATACGGCATGTATAAACTGTGTGAAAGGTATGATTAAGGGTTTAAATAGAGTTGTAGGAAAAAGCTATGGTTTCAGAGTAAAACTTGCTTCTATCTGAAAATAATTAAACTAATTTTTTTCCATCGACATAGACTGAATTTATATCAGTCAACTCTTTATCATTAAAAACAACAAAATCAGCTTTATATCCTTCTTTTATTTTACCTATTTTTTCGTTAATTATTTCACCGGAACTTTCTGTATACAGTTTAATCGATTCAGCAAATGAAAATCCTAGTTTCAAAGCACTATTTATTACATACCATGGATCAAATGGAGAAACAGGTGCATCACTTGAAAAAGAAATACCAATTCCTGTGTCATACATTTTTTTGAAAGGATAAAGATACAGGTTCTTCTTTGAAACATATTTTATAATTTCTCTATCTTCAAAATAAAAATGTGGTTGAATTGAAAAAACAAAATTTTTCAATCTTAAAAAGTCAGCTTTTTTTACTAACTGAGCATGAATTATTCTATGGCCATAATGTTTCCCAAATAAATCTAAAACTCTTGTAAGTGCTTCATCACCAATTGTATGAACACAAACTTGTAAATTATTTTTATCAGCAAATTCCACAATATCCTTAAAATTCTGAGGCAAAACAAATCTTCCAAAATTATCTTTTGTATCTGAATATGGTGTTGATAAAAACGCAGTTTTACCCCCCAATGAACCATCAGCAAATAGTTTAACACCAAAAATTTTCGATTTTCCAAAATCTTTAAATGCGTATTTCCAGGGTTTAGTTGTATATAATTTCTCGTATATTCTTATCTTGCTTCTTTTCAATAGCTTAGTTAGAGTTTCAAATGTAATTCCATGAAAATCGTCAGAATGTACACTTGTTATTCCTTTTTTTAACATCTCATTCTGGGCTTTTTCAAAAGCTTCAATATAAAAATCTTCCGGTAACAACTCCCAAATTTTTTCTAATTCATCTTCTTCCAGAAGAAATTTATTCATACCAAGCATTTCTTGAGCAAGTTTATTTATCCAGGCAATGTGGCCACACCTTCTTATTAAGATTACAGGTTTATCAACTTCATTTAAAATTTCTATATTCTGTGGTAAGTTGCTCCAACCCCTTCCTAAAATAAACTTGTCATTACTTTTCAAAACAGCGTCAACAACATCTGTATTCTCCAGGTTTAAAGTTAATAACTTTATGCCTATTCCTAAAACATGAGCATGAGAATCAGAAAAACCTGGAAGAATATACTTTCCTTCCAGGTTTAAAACTTTTTCATCTAAATATTTATTACAATCTATAAAAATTCCTTTCTCTATGCATAAATCCTTTTTTACAAATTTCCCATCAATCCATACATTTGCATTTGTTATTCTCATGATAGCAATGCAGTAAGTTCCACAAGTTCCATATTTAAAGATTTCTTCTGATTCAAAACCTCATCTAATTTCACTGGCACAATTTTTCCACCCTGTAAAGCTGTCATAACGTAACTTACCCCTCTTTTCAAGTATTCAACTGCTGCTACTCCCATTCGAGAAGCAAGTAACCTATCAAATGCAGTTGGTGAACCACCACGTTGAATATGTCCGAGAATTGTAATCCTTGTTTCATAACCTATTCTATGTTCAAGATGTCTTGCAACAGTATACGCACTTGCTGCACCTTCGGCTACAACTACGATACAATTAATTTTTCCTCTTTCTCTCTCTTTCAATATCTTATTACCTAAAGCTTCATAATTGACTGGAATTTCCGGAATTACAATAGCTTCAGCTCCAGTTACTAATCCTGAAACTGCTGCAATATATCCTGAGGAACGTCCCATAACTTCAACAATAAATGCCCTTTCATGTGATGAAGCGGTATCTTTCAACTTTTGTATAGCATCAACTACTGTATTCAAACATGTATCTACTCCAATACACATATCTGTAAAAGCTATATCATTATCAATAGTTCCTGGAATTCCTACAACAGGAATCTTTTGCTCTTCTTCTAAAAACATTGCTCCATGTAAACTTCCCTCACCGCCAATTACTACTAAACCTTCTATCCCATGTTTCGCCAGTATTTTTCCAGCTTCTGCTCTGGTTTCTTTTCTCACAAACTCTGGACATCTACTGCTTCTAAGTATGGTCCCACCTTTTTCCATTATTCCACCAACAGAAGCAAAATTCATTTCAACAAAATCTTCATCTAAAAGGCCTGCGTAACCTCTTTTTATACCAATAACCTGTATATCATTATTAACAGCATACCTCACAACCGCCCTAATAGCTGCATTCATTCCTGGCGCATCGCCACCACTCGTCATAACAGCAATTTTTTTCATAACTATTCCTCCTTTGTGAATTTATTTTCAAATATATATTATCATAAATACCAATATTTTCAATAAAATACTGTTTACAATGGTTATGACGATTTATGTATAAATAACTTTTTGTTTTTAGCTTTTTTACAAAATTTTTATAATACTAACAAAAAAGTGACCAGATGGTCACTTTAATTTTTTTATCTACTTTTTATTAATTTTTCATACAGAAAGTTAATCAATTTATTTGTTTCAAGATCAATTTTTCGGGCTAGTTGTTCGTTTGTATATTTTTTAAAATCAGATACTTCAAATTCTTTAAACCCATATTTTTGTTCTATTTCCTCAAAATCATTAAACGTCTCAATTTCTGCTAGGTATTTTACTTTAACTGGCTCCCCTATACTTAAAAATTCATCCAAAACTATTTCTGGATCCATGCCTGGATAAGTTAAGTAATATCTTAATTTCATTGTCAATTTATATTCTTTTAACAAGTCAACATTAATTTTTTTCTCTTCTATCTCAAATTCATATTCTTCTCTTTCAAAACCTCTCAACTTTCCTTTAAAAGCTATTACCCATTTCTTATTAAAATCCTTATCAATTACCAGTCTCAATCTGTATTTTGGTACTTTAATCCTATTATCAATTATAAAATCCAAATCATTAATATACCATTGAATTACCCCAACATTTAAAAGACTCTCCAATTTTAGTTTTTCTGACAAATAATCCGGTATTAAATACTTTTTTTCTCTTTCAATTTTCATTTTCGATCCTCTTAACTTTCACAAAGTTTTTAAATTCTTTTGAAAGTGAATAAAAGAAATAAAAAGAGTATATTCCCAACGTAATTATTGAAAAAAAGAGCAATTTTAAAACAGATTTCTTAGAACCAATTATAGCTATAATCATTTTCATATAAATCAAAGTCAAAATGAACGAAAAAAATTGGGCTAGTCCCCAAGTAAAATATGAATTCGTTAAATATAACGGCAATAACGAAAATAAATCAATTGCTAAAATCGCATAAAATAATGAGAAAATATTTGCAATTTTCAACTTTTTCAAATAATATGCATACAAAAACAAAAGTAAATTAAAAAAAATCACAGAGATACTTACAAACACATCAGACACCGCTGCATTAAAAAAATAAAATACATTTCCAAGAATAGATGAAACTATAAACGTTAATGTGGTTAAATCCAAAAATTTAATACCAATCACTCCCAAATTTTTATTCTCCAATTACTATTATTATATATTTATTATTTTTAGTCAACAAATAAAATAGGCTCCCTTTCTGGAGCCTATTTTTATTTTATTTTTATTTTAGTAAAAAATTCAAACATTTACACTCTCAAATTGTAACTTAGTAAAATGCACAATATCTAAACGTTCGCGTTTTAACATATTTGAAAGCACGTTTTTAGGTCCAACTTCTATAAAATTTGTTACTCCTAATTCTACCATTCTTTTAACAGATTGATACCAGTAAACTGGCCCTGAAATTTGTTCAAGTAAATAGTGTTTCAATTCAACCGGGTCTTTGGTTTCTTTTCCTGTACTATTTAAAACTATTGGGAAACGTGGTTCATTAAATTTTATGTGCTCAATTTCTCTTGCCATCTTCTCTTTGGCACTTTCCAAATATGGGGTATGAAAAGGGCCAGAAACAACTAACTCTTTTACTCTAATTCCTTTTTTAGTACAATCATCTATAAACTTAATAATAGAACTTTTTAAACCACTTACAACTGTTTGTGTTGAAGAATTATAATTTGCAACATATAATTCTTCATAATTATTTATCATTTTTTCAACTTCTTCTGGCTTAACTCTAAGTACAGCAGCCATACTTCCATGACCAGGTTCTATAGCTTCAGAAATATATTCGCCACGTTTTCTTACCAGATATATTCCCGTATCAAAATCGTAAACTCCTGCAACTGCGAACGCTGTATATTCCCCTAAACTATGTCCTGCTACAATATCTGGTAAAAAATTATTTCTTTCTAAAAACTTATATCCCACGTAACTTGCCAAGAAAATTGCAGGTTGAGCATTTTCAGTAATTTTTAATATCTCCTCATCGCCGTTCATTATATTTACTAAATCAATATTTAAAATTTTCTGAGCTCTTTTGCTAAATTCTTCCCAATCTGGAAATATTGAAAAATCATTTGCCATACCAGAATATTGTGAACCCTGTCCAGGAAATAAAAACGCTCTCATTATTTCACCTCCAAAATTTCCAACTTCTCCGATACAAAAATTGCCACCGTAAGTTTTATAAAATCAAGTGCAATAAATGGGAGAACACCAACCAGAATTGCTTTTACAAAGCTTTTCGTATAAAATGCTAAAACTGACGTTCCGAGAAAATAAACTATAGCCAAACCAGAAATTCCATATATAAACTTTGAATATAAATTTTGCCTAGAAAATGAAACAATTAGAGCTGCAAAAGGAAAAGCCAGTAAATATCCACCTGTTGGCCCAAGCAAGTGAAACAATCCTCCAGAAAAATTGGCAAAAACTGGTAATCCAATTGCACCCATTAACAGATAAATTATTTGTGTAAGAAATGCCATCCAGGGTCTTAAAACATAGCCAGTTAAAAAAACGATCAATATTTGAAGTGTAAAAGGCACATTACCAATGGGAATTGATACCTGTGCTCCAACTATTGTCAATGACACAAATAATGATATCAATGCTAGATCTTTTGTTTTCAAAAGCCTACCTCCTTTAATCTATCAATTGTTTCAAAAAATTCTTTTACTATTTCTTCAATGATTTCATGTACACTTTTGATATTGTCAATAAGCCCAGAAGACTGACCAGCCATAAATGAACCTTCTTCTAAATTTCCATCCAACACCGCTTTTCTCAAGCTTCCAACCAGTACATTTTCTGCTTCTTCTGGACTTTTTACTTCCAATTCTTTCACAATTTTTGCAAATCTTGTTTTTATAACCCTTGCAGAATGTCCTAAATTCGCACCAGTTATTACTGTGTCTCTTATTCCTGATCTTAAAATTAAACCTTTAAAATTTTCATGTGTATCAGCTTCTTTACTTGCAATAAACCTTGTCCCCATTTGGATTCCTTCAGCACCTAAAGCAAAAGCAGCTGCCATTCCTTTTCCATCTGCAATTCCTCCAGCAGCAATTACCGGTATTTTTACTTTCTTCGCAACTGCATTTACTAAAACAAATGTCGTAACTTCACCTATATGTCCTCCAGATTCCATTCCTTCAGCAATAACCGCATCTGCTCCACTTCGTTCAACCATTCTGGCTAAATTATCTGAAGCAACCACCGGTACTACTTTTATTCCATTTTCCTTTAAATCTTTTATATATTTTGTGGGATTTCCAGCTCCAAAAGTAACAACTGGAACCTTATTTTTTATAACAACCTCTATCAACTCATCAGAATATGGTGAAACCAGAATAATATTTACGCCAAATGGTTTATCAGTTAATCTTCTCAAATTATCTATCTCTCTTTGCAAATCATCTTTTCTCATTGGACCTGCACCAATTATTCCCAATCCACCAGCTTCAGATACTGCTGCTGCAAGTTTTGAAGTACCTGCCCAAGACATTCCTCCCATAATAATCGGGTATTTTATTCCAAATAATTCACAAACTCTATTCACATTATCACTCCTTAACTCCCAGCATTAATTGTGCCTTTGCTACCATTTTTGAACCTACAAATGCTTTTGCATCGACAAAAACAATGTTTCCTCTTCTTTCTTTTAATTTAACCTCATACCTTAACACACATTCTGGCCTGACTTCTGATTTGAACCTTGCAGAATCAATTCCTAAAAAGAGGGGAATTTCTGAACCTTTTAATAACATCAAACCAGCAGTTTGAGCAAGACCTTCAATAATATATACTCCAGGATAAATGGGATATTCTGGAAAATGACCTTTAAAAACTGGATTATCACGTTTTATATCTTTTTCAGCAATTATATAATCTTCTTTCTTTTCTATTACTCTATCAACCAAAAGAATAGGATCTCTATGTGGTAAAATTTTCATTATCTCTTCTTTATTCATATTACTCATACCTCCCAATCACCACACATGCATTATGTCCACCAAAACCAAAGGAATTTTTTACAAAATTTCTTATTGTAGCATCCTGCGTTTCTCTCACCAAATTAAGTTTTGAAGAAATTTCATCCGGTTTTTCTAGATTAGGCATTCCATGTACAAATCCTTTGTTCATCTCTATTAATGCTGCTATAGTCTCAACCACTCCTGCAGCACCTAATAAATGTCCTGTAAGAGATTTTGTTGAATTTACATACACATTTCTGTCACCAAAAACATTAATTATTGCTTTTGCTTCAAGCTCATCACCAACTGGCGTACTTGTAGCATGACAGCTAACCAAATCAATATCATCTGGTGTCAAATTAGCATCCTTTAACGCCAGTTTCATTACATTTGTTGAGCCTTTCGCTTCTGGATCAGGAGCGCTAAAATGATAAGCATCATCATTCATTCCAAAACCTTTTATTTCCCCGTAAATTACTGCTCCTCTTTTTTTCGCATGTTCTTCAGTTTCTAGAATTAAAGCTCCTCCACCTTCAGCCATTACAAACCCATCTCTTTCCACATCAAATGGTCTTGAAGCTTTTTCAGGTTCTGAATTTCTAGTTGAAAGAGCTCTCATTGAAGCAAATCCAGAAATTGGAAGTGGAGCAATTGTTGCTTCACTACCACCAACTATTGCTATATCGGCATAACCGTGTCTTATTAACATTGTACCAATTGCCATTGCATGAACAGAACTTGCACAAGCGCTAACCGGTGTAAAGTTAGGACCTTTTAATCCATATACCATCGAAACTACACCACTTGCCATATTTGCAAGTAACATCGGAATCATAAAAGGACTTACTCTGGATGCACCTTTTTCTTTGAAAACCTCATTTTGCTCATCTAAAGTTAAAAAACCACCCATTCCACTAGCAATTATTACTGCAACTCTATCTTCTATACCTTCAAAATTTATTCCTGAACTTTCAACAGCTTCTTTCACAGCCACTAATGCAAATTGCGCATATCTGTCAATTCTTTTCGAAAGCTTCCTATCTATATATAAAGTCGGATCAAAATTTTTCACTTCGCCTGCAATCTGAACAGGTAAATTACCAGGATCGAAACTTGTAATTTTATCAATTCCTATTTTCATATTAATTAACGATTTTTCATATTCATCCACATTTTTTGCAAGAGGATTAATCGTTCCCATTCCAGTAATAACAACTCTTCTCATCTCTTCACCCCCAACATTTTTTATCAAAAAAATTATATCAATTTAACTTTTTTAAGTCAAGTAAACTTTTTGAACATAGAAAACATCAAGTTCTACACTGCATTTATTTACAATGTTCAAAAAGTTATAACTTCAATATTATCACAATCTTATTCAAAAAAAGAAAACACAAAACCACCTTTTTGTATATTAGAACTCCCTTTTCTTTATTTTCATATCTCCTACTTCAGAGTTGATTCTCACTGGTATAATACCACACAACTAAAACAAAATCATTATGTTAGAATAATTATATAGTTAAGAAAAAAGGAGGGAAATTTCATGCAAATTAGAAGAAAAGATTTTCCAGAAAATTTTATTTTTGGTACAGCAACTTCTGCATATCAAATAGAGGGCGCTGTGAATGAAGATGGGAGAGAGCCTTCAATATGGGACACGTTTTCTCATACTCCAGGAAAAACTAAAAACTCTGAAAACGGTGATATTGCATGTGACCACTATCATAAATACAAAGAAGATATTCAATTAATGAAAGAAATTGGTTTTGATGCATACAGATTCTCAATTTCATGGCCAAGAGTTATGAAACAGGGGAAAATAAAAAATGAAAAGGGGCTTGACTTTTATAACCGACTTGTTGATGCATTACTTGAAAATGGCATTACCCCATTTGTTACACTATATCATTGGGATTTACCACAAAGTCTTCATGAAAAAGGTGGATGGTTGAATCCTGATATGGCATTATATTTTCAAGATTATGCAGCTTTAATGTTCGAAACTCTTGGAGATAGAATAAAATTCTGGATAACACTCAACGAACCCTGGTGTTCAGCTTTCCTAGGTTATTTTCTTGGAATTCATGCTCCAGGACACAACAATTTAGAAGAAGCATTTACGGTAGCACATACTCTTTTAAGAGCACATGGATATGCTGTAAAAGTGTTCAGAGAATTAATTAAAGATGGAAAAATAGGTTTAACAAATGTAGTAACTAAAATTGAACCTGCTAACGAAACTGATGAAGACTTCCAAGCAGCTATAATTGTTGATGAATTAATAAATGGTTGGTTCCATGATCCTGTTATATTCGGAAGATATCCTGATACTGCAAAAGGACTTCTAAAACAAATAGGAGTCAATATAAACGAAGACGAAATGGATATAATCTCAGAACCAATAGATTTCTTTGGTGTAAATTACTATACAAGGCAATTAATTGCTTATGACCCTCAAAATCAATTAATGTATAAAAATGTTGAAGGGCCTCTACCGAAGACAGAAATGGGATGGGAAATTTATCCGGAAGGATTATACGATGTATTGAAAAAATTACATCAACGCTATTCCATACCACTTTATGTTACAGAAAATGGAATGGCTGGTCCAGATAAATTAGAAAATGGAATGGTTAATGATATATACAGAATTGAGTATTTAGAAAATCATTTTTTAAGCGCTCTAAAAGCAATTAATGAGGGGGTTGAATTAAAAGGATATTTCATATGGTCTTTATTAGATAATTTTGAATGGGCCGAAGGATACTCCAAAAGATTTGGACTAATATATGTCGATTATGAAACTCAAAAAAGGTATTTAAAAAGAAGTGCAATTTGGCTTAAAGATTTTCTAAAAAGATAAAAATCAGGGGACTTTGTGTCCCCTGATTTTTAAGCCAACATTTGTTTTAAATCTTCTTCAACAGTTGATATTGTTGAAATATTAAATTTCTCAGCCACAACTTTCAAAACATTCGGTGATAGAAATGCAGGCAAAACGGGACCCAATTTTATCTTTCTAACACCTAAGTAAAGTAATGCAAGTAATACGGCTACAGCTTTTTGTTCATACCATGCTATATTGTATTCAATTGGTAGATCATTGATATCATCTACTCCTAATATTTCTTTCAATTTTAAAGCAATTAACGCTAATGAATAGGAATCATTGCACTGTCCAGCATCTATAATTCTTGGTATTCCATCAATATCTCCTAAATCCAAGTAATTGTACCTATATTTAGCACATCCTGCTGTTAAGATTACTGTATTTTGTGGAAGCTTTCTGGCAAATTCTGTGTAGTATTCTCTTGCCTTTAATCTACCATCACATCCAGCCATTACAAAAAATTTGGTTATTTTGCCTTCTTCCACCTTTTTCAACACAACATCTAAAAGCTTTTCCAATTGATTGTGTGCAAAACCAATAACAAGTTTCTTGCCTTCTCTTTCTGGTATTGGCCCAAGTTCAAGAGCTTTTTTAATCACCGGAGAGAAATCTTTAGGTTTCCCATCAATTCTATTGGGAATATGTGTCACTCCATCAAAACCCACCAAGCCTGTTGTAAACACTCTATCCTTGTAGGATTCTTTTGGTGGAACAAGACAATTAGTTGTCATCAATATCGCTCCACCAAATTCCTCAAATTCTTTCGTTTGTTTCCACCATGCACTACCATAATTTCCGACCAAATGTTTATATTTTTTCAACTCAGGATATGCATGCGCAGGTAACATCTCTCCATGTGTATAGATATTTATCCCTGTACCTTCAGTTTGCTTTAAAAGTTCTTCTAAATCCAGTAAATCATGCCCACTTACTAAAATTGCAGGAGCATTGTAAGTCCCTGTATAAACTTCTGTAATTTCAGGATGACCGTATGTACTAGTATTAGCCTTGTCTAAAAGAGCCATTGCTTCAACTGCATACTTTCCAGCTTCAAGTATTAATTTTTCTAATTCATCTGCTGTAATATCGTTTCGTAATGTTTCGGCCAATGCATTTTGAATGAAATAAAGGATATCATCTTTTGTATGTTTTAATATATATGCATGATCTGTATATGCTGCTATACCCTTAAGGCCATAAATTAAAAATTCTTTCAATGATCTTATATCTTCATCTTTTTCACTTAAAACTCCAACCTCTCTAGCTTTATCCAGATAACTTTCTCGATTTCCTTTCCAAACAGCTGCTTCCGGGACTTTTTCCTCAAATGTCTTTTTATATCGGCCTTCATACTCCTTTAAATAGCTCTCTTTTATCCTATCTCTGTATAATAATGCTTTATCAATCATGTTGCTAATTCTCTCTGAGGAAAAATTGACATTTGTTATAGTTGTAAAAAGTGCCTCTGCTACAAATAAATTGGCCTCAGGATCTTTTATTCCCAATTCTTTTGCTTTAATACTCCAATATGAAATTCCTTTCGTAACCCAAATCAGTAAATCCTGGAGTTCTGCCACTTCAGGCTTTTTCCCACATACACCTATAGCTTCACATCCAATTCCCTTTGATGTTTCTGAACATTGATAACAAAACATCTTTTCACCTCCTTTTAATTCTTTCAACCTTCAATTTGATTGTAAAATAATTCACAAGAAATGTCTGTAACATTAGTTACACCATTTGACTATATTTACATTTTTAAATATAATTTAATCGGTTAGCATAACAAAATATTGGGAGTGATACATATTTTCAAAGTAATTCTCTCTGGAATTTCAATGTCAATAATATTTGGCCTTTCTTTTTTATTTACAAAAAACGCCCTTGACTATACCACACCAATGAATTTCATTGCTCTAAGATTTATGATTGCAAGTGCATTTATGATATTCTTATATGCACTAAAAATCTTGAAACTCAGAAAAATTAACTATGGTAAAGTCTTAATTGTCACTCTATTTCAGCCTATTTTATATTTTATTTTTGAAACTTACGGACTTTCTCTTGTCCCATCTTCAGAAGCAGGTATATTAATCGCATCGATACCAATTTTTATTACTTTTTTATCACCTTTTATCTTAAAAGAACAGGTTCACAAAGTTATCTACACTTTTGTTTTTTTAAGCTTCTTTGGGGTATTGATAATTATTGGTTTGAATAAAGTTAGAGGAAATATTGCAGGAGATCTGTTAATAATGGGTGCAGTATTTTCGGCTGTATTTTATAATTTTACTTCAAGGAAATTATCGAAAATGTATAAACCCGATGAAATAACATTCTTTATGATGATAAATGGTTTTATCTTCTTTTCATTTTTTGCTTTTATAAAATCAGAACTAAATTTCAATGATCTACTCATTCCACAAGTTGCGATTTCTGCATTATATCTTGGTATACTTTCATCCTCCGTCGCATTTTTTCTGGTCAACTACATGTTATCTAAAGTAAATCCTACTCAATCCTCAATTTTTGCGAACCTTACAACGATTATTTCAGTGATTGCAGGTGCCATTTTTAGAAAGGAGAGTATTCATATAAATCACATCATTGGAATGACATTGATAATTCTGGGAGTTTGGGGAGTGAATTACTACAATTATAAACTCAAAAGAGAAAAGTAAAGATGCTCTGCTTTTTTCACGTTTAATTTAGATTGTTTTATCTCTTCATCCAAATTTTCAGAAAACCCACATCCTCTTATATCAAGAACTTTAAAACCGTATTTTTCTAAACCAAGTATATCTTCAATCGTTAAACATCTCGATTTAAATACTCCGTACTGAGAACCTACAGTTGTAATATGATATTTTTCAAAATAATCGAGTTCCCTTTGCGTACCATCTTTTTGAATAAGTTTTTTCATATAATAGTAACTATCAACAGTTGCAAATAGTATCCCATCTTTTCTAATTACACTTTTAATTGCTTTCATTGCTCTGTCTAAATCTTCAACGTAGCTTAATACATCTCCTTGGATATTTACAATATCAAATTTTTTTGAAATTTGAAAATCTTCAATCTTTGAATTATAAATTCTAACATTATTACCAAACTTTTGCTTCAATATTTCCACCATTTTTTCAGAAGGCTCTACAGCGGTTACTTCAAGATTTTTGCTTAAAAAATAATCAATCCAATATCCTGTACCAGCACCTACATCAAGTACCGTTTTATAATTCCCCGCCTTTATAGCATTTTCTATGTATCTTTTTATTGCTTTTCTAAAAGTAATCCAAAACTTATCTTGATACATTTGATCATAAATGTGAGCAATTTTATCATAATATTCATAAGCTTTCATGCTTAACTCCTCAACTTATTCTTTTATATTGATCATATCCTTTTACAACTCTATTTTCAACCTTTAAAATGCCAAATGATTTTGCTGGAAGCTTTAATCTCAAAGTACCTCCAATAATATGTGTTTCATAGTTCGATAATAGATCTACAAATTTAGTTCCAGAAAGCAATCTATTATTTGGAATTGTAACAGACACTTCTCTTTCCTCATCTTTATTTACATAAACAACAATTTGATCCAATACCATCGGAGTTTCTCTGGTAAATATTAACGGTTCATTTGATAAAAGTTTGAAGGTTCCATACCTAAGTGCTGGCTCTGATTTTTTCAATGAAATTAATCGTTTGTAAAAATCTCTTAGATCTTTATCCCATTTACTTTCATCCCATTCCATTGTTTTTCTACATTCAGGATCAGAACCACCTTCTAAACCTATTTCTGTTCCATAGTAAACCACGGGAACTCCTGGATAGGTAAATTGCAACAAAATTGCAGCTTTTCTTAAAAACTTATCTTTTAAAACCGTAGCTAACCTTTCAGTATCATGGCTATCCAACATATTCCAACAGCCAAATATATTGGAAGTTTCGTTAAACACCTTTTCAAGATAATAACCAGCATTTAAATTCTTTCCAAGCAAATAATCTATTACAGTTGTCGCAAAATGATAATTCATTATACCATCAACCATGTCCCATCCCGATGGATAAGTCCAGAGCTCACTTACCAAATATTTTTCTGATGAAAATTCTTTAACTTTTGCATTTATAAACCTATTCATTTCAGGTCCTAAATCCTGTCCACAATCTAATCTCCAACCATCTATACCAATCTCTAAATATTTTCTAACAATCTTTGTAATATATTCCTTTACTTCCACCTCTTCTAGGTGAAGTTCCGGTAATGAAGAAGTTCCCCACCAACCTCGATAATGATTTTCGTAGAAAACAAACATGTTTCTATATCTCTTTTCACCCTTTAACGCTTTTTTAAAAAGAACATGATCTCTTCCAACGTGATTAAAAACTCCATCAAGAATTATTTTAATTCCATATTTATGTGCAGTTTTTATCAATTTCTTTAACGCGGGCATTCCTCCAAATTGAGGATCAACTTTAAAATAATCTATTGTATCGTACTTGTGATTTGATGAAGCAAGAAAAATAGGAGTCAAGTATATTGCATTTACACCCAAATCTTTCAAATAATCAATTTTTTCCGCTATCCCCCACAAATCTCCTCCATAAAAAACCTTTACATGATCATTGTTTTCGCTTCTACGCGGTATAATCCCCCACTTTTTTATTTCTCCGCCTCTTTTTTCATAAAGTTCTCTTTTATCTTCTACACTTTTCCCCATACCAACAAAGAATCTATCGGGGAAAATTTCGTAAATTACTGTGTCATATACCCAGCTTGGAAGTGGAAATTTTTTATACATATCATTCCTCCAGCTATTCTATATTTTTCCATATCTTATAATTCGTTTGCCCAATAATTGGGTGGTTCTTTAGTTATTATCACATCATGTGGATGACTTTCTTTAATTGACGTACTTGTTACCCTAATAAACTTTGCTTTCTCCCTAAGCTCTGATAAATTCTTCGCACCAATATATCCCATACCAGATTTCAATCCACCAACTAATTGATAAACTACATCTTTCACTTTGCCTTTATAAGGTACCATTCCTTCAACACCTTCTGGAATATATTTCTTTTCTTTCCCCTGAAAGTATCTATCAGAACTTCCTTTATTCATTGCACCTAATGATCCCATTCCTCTATATGACTTATACTTTCTACCTTGATAAAGAATTGCTTCACCTGGCGCTTCTTCTGTACCAGCAAAAATACTACCTATCATAACGCTTTCTGCACCTGCTGCAAGTGCTTTTACAATATCTCCCGAAAATCTAATACCACCATCTGCTATAACTGGCACATCATATTTTTTTGCAATCTCCACTGAATCAAAAATTGCTGTCAACTGTGGTACACCAACACCAGAAACAATTCTAGTTGTACAAATTGAACCAGGACCGATTCCTACCTTTATAGCATCTGCACCAGCTTTGATTAATTCCTCAGTTGCTTCGCTTGTCGCAACATTTCCAGCAATTAACTGTGCATCTGGAAATTCAGATTTTATAATCTTTACCATTTCAATCACTAATTTAGAATGTCCATGAGCTGTATCCAAAACTATTACATCCACCCCTGCTTTTAACAAAGCATCTATCCTCTCCATTGTTTCTTCACTTACACTTACAGCTGCACCAACAAGTAATCTACCCTTCTGATCTCTCGAAGCATTAGGGTGCTCAATCACACTCATAATATCCTTAATAGTTATCAATCCACTTAAAGTTCTATCATCTTTAATTATTGGCAACTTTTCTATCTTGTTTTCATGTAATATATCTCTTGCTTCTTCGAGTGAAACACCTTCTTTTGCTACAATTAATTTCTCAAATGGTGTCATCAAATCTTTTACAGGTCTTTTTAGATTCCTTTCAAAGCGTATATCCCTATTTGTAATTAAGCCTAAAAGCCTCTTATCTTCATCTACTACAGGTAGTCCTCCAATTTTGTATTCTGCCATTATTTTTTCAGCTTCTTCCACACTCAAATCAGGTGTGATAGTTATAGGATCATCTATTATGCCATTTTCAGTTCTTTTTACAAGTCTAACCTGCCTTGCCTGCTCTTCTATCGGCATATTTTTGTGAATAATTCCAATGCCACCTTCTCTTGCAATAGCTTTAGCAAGTTCCGCTTCTGTTACTGTATCCATTGCTGCACTGACAAGTGGCATATTAATTCTTATTTTTCTTGTCAATCTAGTTGCAACATCCACTTCTGAAGGTAATACTTCACTATAACCAGGAACCAGCAAAACATCATCAAACGTTAATGCTTCCCTCATACTCCACCTCTACTTTCTTTGAATAATATAATAGATATAAACCGAATAAATTGCTAAAAACATCAATCCATCAATCCTTGTAAGTTTTCTCTTAATTACTGAAATAATTAAAAGTAAAAGTGCAACCAGATTTACCACAATTAAATCTACAAAATATCCAGATACATCAACCGTTAAATTACTTATAATTGAGCTCAACCCCAGAATAAGAAGTAAATTAAATACATTACTTCCAACAATATTCCCCACTAAAATATCTCCTTCACCTTTTATAGCAGAGGTTACACTCACAACTAATTCAGGCAACGATGTACCGAGTGCTATAATCGTTAAACCAACAAATGTTTCACTTAATTTTAAAACCTTTGCTAATTCTACAACGTATCTGATAGTCAATTCTCCACCTAAAGAAACTCCTATAATTCCAATTACAACAAGAAATATTGCAATCTTTGTTTTATGCTTCCCTTTTATTTCGCTCTCAAACTCCTCTTCAATTACATTTCTTGCGTTTGAGACAAGATAATAAATAAAAATAATCATTAAAGAAAGAAAAACTACTCCATCGTTCCATTTTAAAGTAAACACATTGTTTCTAAACAATAAAGCTGTGAACACAACTGTTGACATTATCATAAAGGGCATTTCAGCAGAAATTGTTTGTTTTTTTACGGTAATCACTGAAAAAAGCGATGCTAACGCCAAACAAAGTGCAATATTCGCAACATTGCTTCCTACAACATTTGAAATCGTAACACTTGAATGACCCTTTGCAACTGAAATCAGTGACACAACCAACTCTGGAACTGATGTACCAAAGGCAACAACAGAAAGACCTACAATTAATTTCGAAATGCCTAAATTCAATGCAATAGAAACTGCTCCATCAACAAGCCAGTCTGCCCCTTTTATCAATAAAAACATTCCAATTATTATTCCAGTAATGATTAAAAACATGTAACCACCACCTACAGATATCTAATTTCAACATATACTACAGCAACTACTAGTGAAATCATTGATGGTACTATTGAAAACTTCATGTAATCTTTAAAACTAACTTTCCGATTAGAGTATTTTAATAACATCGTTATAGCAACGATATTTGCCGAGGCACCAATTGGAGTTAGGTTACCACCATAACATACTCCCAATGACAATCCCCACCAGAAAGGCATTAAGTTGGAAAAGGAAAAATTAATCGTTGGAAGCAACTTAATAACTGGGATCATAGTTGCTGTGAATGGTATGTTATCAAAAAATCCACTAATAAAGAATGACATTACAATTAAAACCATGCCAAATAATCT
The DNA here is from genome assembly GCA_017656345.1 of Thermosipho sp. (in: thermotogales). Classification (GTDB taxonomy): domain Bacteria; phylum Thermotogota; class Thermotogae; order Thermotogales; family Fervidobacteriaceae; genus Thermosipho_A. Next base: position 71,859 of record JACDNZ010000002.1, read on the forward strand.
TGGTGAACTACCAAATCTCTCACTAAAAAATATCGCTATTTGTTTTAAAATTCCAGTATCTTCAAGAGCACCAGTAATTATAAATAATCCAATAAAAAAGAAGATCGTTCCCCATTCAACTTCATTAAAATGTTTTTCAATATTTTTTGGATCAATAACCAAAACCGAAACAAACCCCATTCCAAATGCAATTACAGAGCTATGTATTCCCATTTTTTCCTGAAAGACAAACAAAATTAAAACACTTGCAAGAAGTACCAGTGACTTAATAAGATTTTCTTTTGAAATCGAAATACCTTCTAAATTAAAATCAACTTTTTTGGTGAACACTTTCCTTTTTGTAAGTATTAAATAAGTTAAAATCAAAAAAATTGTAATAAAAGACGGTAATGAGGTGTTTAAAATAAAATCATTAAAACTTAAACTTGCAGCATTTCCAATTAGTATATTTGGAGGGTCACCTATGAGGGTAGCCGTACCACCAATATTTGAACTCAAAACTTCAGAAAAAACCAGAGGAATTGGTGAGATTTCTGCAGCATCGGCAATAGCCAAAGTAATGGGAATGAAAATCATAATTGTCGTCACGTTATCAACAAATGCCGAAAACAAAGCAACGAAAATATTTAATAGAAAAAAGATCATTAACATTGAATTCTTTGAAAACTTGATTATTTTAAAAGCTACAAATTCAAAAAAACCAACATCTTTTATCGTTGAAACTAATAACATCATTCCAACCAAAAGAAAAATAGTATCAAAATCGACATAATTCCTAAACAAATAATCTGGATCCTCGAAAACTCCAAAAAAAGTTAAAATAAAGGCTCCAACAACTACAGCAATTGACCTATGCACCTTTTCAGATATTATCAGATAATATACAACAACAAAAACTATTAAAGCAATAATTGCATCAACTGACAATTATAACGCCCCCTATTAAAAAAAGCGGGCTTTAAAGCCCTAACTGGAGCGGGCGACGGGACTCGAACCCGCGGCCCTCAGCTTGGGAAGCTGATGCTCTACCAACTGAGCTACGCCCGCTCAAACTTCAATTAATATTATAGCAAATGAAAAATTGTTATTCAAGATCAAAGCTTTATCATTCCCTGGAATCCCATAAACGCCAGTGATAACAATGAAGCTATAAGTAATGCAATTGGCAAACCTTCAAATGGCTTTGGTAAATCGTATAATTCTAACCTTTCTCTTATCGCACTGAAAATTACTAATGCAAGTAAAAATCCTAGACCTGCACCAAGCGCATTGAAAATTGTTTCAAGTAAATTGTAATGACTCATACTATTAATAATTGCAACACCTAAAATAATACAATTCGTTGTTATTAGTGGTAAGAATATTCCCAATGATTCATATAAATTTGGGTTATTTTTCTTTAAGAAAAGTTCAACAAATTGGACAAATGATGCTATAACCAATATAAAAGCAATTGTTCTTAAAAATTCTAAACCAAGAGAAATTAAAAGTTGATCGATAAACCATGAAATTATTGAGGACATAACTAAAACAAATGTAGCAGCAAAACCCATACCAATTGCAGTATCCATTTTTTTAGAAACACCTAAAAATGGACAAATTCCAAGAAATCTCATAAAAACGTAATTGTTAACCAACATTGCCGAAAGAAGAATTAAGAAGATCTTCATTTATTATTCCCCCTTTCCTTCCTCTTCATGCCTATGAAGGCAAAAAGAGCAGCTAAAAGTCCTAATGTTAAATATGCTCCAGGGGGAAGAATCATAATAAACACATTAAAAGCTTTTCCCCAAATAGTTATATCGAACAATGTACCACTACCGAGAAGTTCTCTTATTGCACCCAACAATGTTAAACTCGCAGTAAATCCTAATCCCATTCCCAAACCATCAAGTAGTGAATACCAAACATTGTTTTTTGAAGCAAATGCTTCGGCCCTACCCATGATTATACAATTAACGACTATTAATGGTATAAATAATCCGAGAGTCTTCCACAAATCATAAACAAAAGCATGCATTAATAAATCAACGATAGTAACAAATGATGCAATTATTGTAATAAAAATAGGAATTCTTATTTTCTCTGGTACTGTCTTTCGTAGCAAAGAAATCACAATGTTTGACATAACTAAAACAGCTGTTGCAGCCAGTCCCATTCCAAAACCATTTTTGGCACTTGTAGTTGTAGCAAGTGTTGGACACATTCCAAGTGCTTGAACAAAAGTAGGGTTCTCAACTACAAACCCCTTTGAAAATTCTTTCCATGACTTACTGGGCATTATTTTTCACCTCCGTTTTCAGGTACTGAAACATTGCCTGAATCGAATTTGCTACAGCCCTTGGAGTAATAGTTGCACCAGTCATAACATCACTTATTTTTACAATTCCAGCTTTTTTAGCAGTTTCAGGATCAAGCCCAGTTTTTCCAGCATCTTTGTCAACTTTTACTCCATTCATTAAACCTTCATAAGGGATAGGATAAAACCTTTCCTGGGATTTTTCTTCAGCAATTTTTGCACCCAAACCAGGAGTTTCCTGTGAATATTCTATAACCTTTATTGCGTGAAGATCTATCCTACCATTCCTTACCAAAAAGGAAGCAACGGTTATTACTTTTCCACCGTATCCAATACCATAAGCTTTTAAAACATAAACGTCTCCACCGTTTATTTGAAACTTAATAACAGGGGTTAATACTACACCCTTTTCAGTTTTAAAAATCTCTTTCTCTTCTTGCTTTACAACATCAGAAACTCTCTTTTCAATCAATTGCTTATCGACCATCAAATTTCCTTTATCTGTAAGAACAAATTCTACAGCTTTAAGCATATTCTGAAGTTCTGCACTATTAATTGGTTCTTTTGTCAATTGATAAACTATTCCAAGTGCTAAGCCTGCAACAAGTGTGAAGATCATTAATGTCAATCCTGTTTTCATTATCTCTTTCATGATTTCACCTCACCAAAAATTCGAGGTTGTGTGTAACGATCAATAAGAGGAACAAATGCATTCATTAATAAGATAGACAATGAAACACCTTCAGGATAACCTGCAAAGTATCTTATAAGCATGGTCATTAAACCACAACCAATTCCAAAAATTGCCTGTCCTTTAGGAGTCATTGGGCTTGTAACCATATCTGTTGCCATAAATAATGCTCCCAACATTAAACCACCACTAAGTATATGGAAAAGAGGTGTTCCAAATTTTTCAGGACTTACAAAATAAAAAATACTGGACATCAAAAATACTGTTCCAATATATGTAATTGGAATCATTAACTTTATTCTTCCTCTAATTACCAGATAAGCAAATCCTATTAACAATAACAATACACTTGTTTCACCAATTGATCCTGCTCTACTTCCAAAAAATAGATCTGCATAACTAACATTCATATGCGAAAAACCTTTCTCTTTTAAAATCGCAAGTGGTGTTGCAGTTGTTTGAATATCGATCCATTTTGAAAAACTTAACGCAGGTTTATACCATGTAGTCATGTAAACCGGGAAGGAGGTTAAAAGAAATGCCCTACCAGCTAATGCTGGATTAAAAATATTCATACCAAGTCCACCAAATGCATGCTTGGCAACTCCCAATGCAAAAACTAAACCCAAAATCATTACCCACCAGGGGGTTGCTGGACTTACATTCATTGCAAGCAAGATACCTGTAACAGCTGCACTACCATTTGGAACAAATGATTTATCTTTTCTTAAATACCTCATTATAAATAATTCAAACGCCTCTCCAACAACCGCACCTAAAATAGCCAGAAAAAACGCATAAAATCCAAAAAAGTACCATGCACCAATTAAAGCTGGAATAAGTGCTATAATTACATCAATCATCACTTTTGAAGTCGTATCTTTACTTCTCAAATGTGGAGCATTTCCTGTGATTAATTTCATCATTTCTTCCCCCCTCTCAGGGCTCTGTAAACTTTTTTAGCAAGCTTAATAGTCTTAACATGTTCAATTTTTGCGGGACACACATAAGAACATGAACCACATTCTATACAATCAAGCAATCCAACTTCTACCGCTTCATCGTATTTTCTCTTTTTTCCAAGTAAATCCAATAAATATGGTTGTAAACCCATTGGACAAACATCAACACAATATGAACATCTTATACAAAATGTACCTCTTTGTTCTTCTGGTATTAAAGATGTAATACCATTATTTCCTTTGACAATCGGTGTATCCAAATTATTTATAGGAATTCCCATCATCGGGCCACCCATTAATACTTTTACATTTTCTATACCTTCCTTAAATCCTTCACCAAGGTTTTCAACGATCCAGGAAATAGGTGTTCCAATTCTTACCCACCAATTTCCTGGTCTTTTGATTGCCTCACCAGTCAATGTTAATCCTCTCTCAACTAATGGTTTGCCATCAACAACTGCTTCTTTGATTGCATACATAGTACTTACATTTTGAACAACTACTCCTACATCCATCGGAAGCCCGCCTCTTGGAACTTCTTTTCCTGTAATTGCATAAATCAACTGTTTTTCAGCACCCTGTGGATATTTTGTTTTCAACGGAACAACTATAACTTGCCCTTTCCATTTATTCTTTAAAAATTCTATTGCATCCTTTTTGTTACTTTCAATACCAATATACACGTTATTAACACCCAGTATTTTCTTAGCAATTTTAATACCAATTAATATTTCTTCACTTTTTTCAAGCATCATTCTATGATCAATCGTCAAATACGGTTCACATTCTGCACCATTAATTATTAAAGTATCAATTTTTTTATCCTGAGGTGGATTCAACTTTACGTGCGTGGGAAACATCGCTCCACCTAGACCTACAATTCCTGCTTTCTTTATAATATCAAGTAGTTCTTCTTTACTGAATTTTTCATAATCTCCATGTGGTAGAAGTTCCCATTCATCTTCCGATTCTCTTTGAATAACCACTGCTTCTACTGCCTTACCAAAAATAATATTAGAAATTTTCTTTACTTCAGTTACTGTTCCTGTCACGGGTGAATGCACATAAGCAGAAATAAATCCACCAGGTTCTCCTATTATTTGCCCGGTTTTTACTTTTTGACCAACTTCAACAACTGGTTTTGCAGGAGCGCCTGTATGTTGCTGCATGAACACTACTACTTTATCTGGTAGTGGTGATTTTTGAATAGGAATTTCCTTCGACAGTTCCTTCTTTTCAGGTGGATGGACTCCACCCTTAAAAGTTGCCAGATTCAACTACCACACCTCCTTATTCACTTTTTTTAGATAAACCAGTAAAGATTATATCATATTTCTAAAAACTAATTAATCACCCAATTGTTAAACTTTTTACTTACCTTTTTTTATGTTATAATTCATATATGCAAAAGTAGAGGGAATAAAAATATAAATTTTTACCATGATAAAAAATATTTTAAAAATTTTTGTAAAAATAACAAATTTCATTATTTGTTAGTTTTTTTATATCAAAAATAATAAAATTAGAAATATAGATATTCCAGGAGGTGTATTAAATGGGCAATGAAATTGGCACCAGATATGATCCCCAAAATATTGAAAGTAAATGGTATAAATATTGGCTAGAAAAAAAATATTTTAGTCCCAAAAAAGATGGGCCAAAATATTCAATAGTTATTCCTCCACCAAATATAACTGGAAAAATACATATGGGACACGCTTTAAATATTACATTGCAAGATATAATCATTAGATTTAAAAGAATGCAAGGTTACAGAACCTTATGGATACCTGGTGAAGACCATGCTGGTATAGCAACCCAAACTGCTGTAGAAAAATATCTAGAAACCAAGGGAACAAAGCGCGAGGACCTTGGAAGAGAAAAATTTCTTGAAACTGTTTGGGACTGGGCAAATACATATAGGGATACGATAAAAAAGCAAATTATGGCAATAGGAGCTTCTGTAGATTGGTCAAGAGAAAGATTCACATTAGATGAAGGGTTATCAAAAGCTGTAAGAAAAGTTTTTGTTTCTCTTTATAAAAAAGGATTAATTTATAAAGGAAAATATATTGTAAACTGGTGTCCAAGATGTAAAACCGTTCTCTCTGATGAAGAAGTAGAATATCACGAACACGATGGAAAACTTTATTATATAAAATATCCATTTGCAGATGGTAATGGTGAAATATTAATAGCAACTACAAGACCAGAAACAATGTTAGGAGACACAGCAGTTGCAGTACATCCTTCTGACGAAAGATATAAACATTTGATAGGTAAGGAAGTTATACTACCACTTGTTGGAAGAAAAATAAAGATAATTGGTGACGTACATGCAGATCCAAAATTTGGTACAGGTGCGTTAAAAGTAACTCCTGCACATGATCCAAATGATTATTTAATAGGTCAAAGGCATAAACTAGAATTTATAAATATCTTTAATGAAGACATGACTATAAATGATAACGGTGGAAAATACAAAGGACTAGACAGATATGAAGCTAGAAAAGCAATAGTTGAAGATCTCGAGAAAGAAGGATACCTTGTAAAAATTGAAGATATTAAACATTCTGTTGGTCATTGTTATAGATGTGATACAGTTATCGAACCTATGCTTATGGATCAGTGGTTCGTTAGCATGAAACCACTTGCCGAAAGAGCAGTTAAAGCTGTAGAAGATGGTGAGGTTACATTTTATCCTGCAAGATGGAAAAAAGTATACCTAAACTGGATGAAAGATATAAGGGACTGGTGTATAAGCAGACAACTATGGTGGGGACATAGAATCCCTATCTGGTATTGTAATGATTGTGGTCATATTAACGTTTCTGAAGATGACATTCAAAAATGTGAAAAATGTGGTAGCACTAACCTCAGGCAAGATGAAGATGTTCTCGATACCTGGTTTTCATCAGCACTCTGGCCATTTAGTACACTTGGCTGGCCTGAAACAACAGAAGATTTAAAAACATTCTATCCAACAGATGTTTTAGTCACTGGTTTTGATATTATTTTCTTCTGGGTTGCCAGAATGGTCATGATGGGTTACGAATTTATGAATGAAAAACCATTCAAAGATGTTTATATCCACCAACTGGTTAGGGATAAATATGGTAGAAAAATGAGTAAATCTCTTGGAAATGGTATTGATCCTATTGAAATCATTGATAAATACGGTGCAGATCCAATGAGATTTACGTTAGCATTAATGGCTGCTCAGGGTAGAGATATAAACCTTGATGTTAAATATATCGAAAACAACAAGAAATTCGCAAACAAAATCTGGAATGCAACAAGATTTGTTATTTTAAACCTTGATGATTACAAAGAAGTGCCATTAGAAAATTTAAAGTTAGCTGATAAGTGGATACTATCAAGAGCACAGAAAACCATTAAAAATGTTACTGAATTTATCGAAAGTTATGAATTTAACCAGGCTGCAAAAGAAATTTATAACTTCTTCTGGGATGAACTCTGCGATTGGTACATTGAATCAGTTAAACCCAGACTAAAAACTGATGAAAGGAACCTTGTCCAAAATGTTTTAGTTAAGGTTTTAGATATAAGTTTAAAACTGCTCCATCCATTTATGCCATTTATCACAGAAGAATTATGGCAAAAGCTTCCGATAGCAGAAGAATCTATTATAATATCTAAATGGCCAAAATATGACAACGAGTTAATTGACACCGAAGCTGAAAGTAAATTCAATCTACTAATGGCAATCATTAGAGGTATAAGAAATGTAAAAGCAGAAATTAACATTCCTCAGAGCAAGAAAGTTAATATCACAGTGAATAAAGATTTAACTGAAGAAGAAAAGCTATACATTAGTTCTCTAGCAAATGTTGATATTATCAATATTTCACAATCAAAACCTGAAAAAAGTGCAAGTGCATATATAGATAGTCAAATAGAAGTTTATGTTGAATTAGGCGATTTAATTGATGTTGATTCTGAAATTGAAAGACTTACAAGAAAAATTGAAAAATTAGAAAAAGATGCAGATAAATTTAGAAAAAAATTATCCAATAAGAAATTCCTGGAAGGTGCACCAGAAGAAATCGTAAATGAAACACGAGAAAAACTCCACAATATAGAAGAACAGATAAATAGAATAAAAACGATTGTAAATTCATTAAAATAACCTGAGAGGGATTAAAATGAACTTTATTGAAGCATTAAAATATCTTTATTTTCAAAGACCTTATGGAAAAATAAAACTTGGATTATATAGAATCGAAGAGTTATTAAACAGGCTTGAAAATCCTGAAAACACATTTAAAAGTATTCATGTGGCAGGTTCAAATGGCAAAGGGAGTGTAACAACATTTTCTCATTATTTGATGAAAGAACATGGATTTAAAACCGGGGGATACATTTCCCCCCATTTATCTACAATCTTAGAAAGATTTCCTATTAATGGTAATTTTGTATCCAAAGAAAGATTCCTTGAAAGTTTTGAAAAGGTAAAACTTGAATCAGAAAAAATGGATAAAAAAGGGGAAGAATTTTCTCCAAGCTTTTTTGAATTTGCTACTGCTCTTGCATTTCAAATTGATAAAGACGAAGGTGTTGAAACTGCTTCTGTTGAAGTTGGTCTAGGCGGTAGATACGATGCCACTAACGTAATAAAACCTGAGGTTTCTGTAATAGTCACTATATCCTTAGAACACACAAAAATACTTGGCCATACACTGCAAGAAATTGCTTTTGAAAAGGCTGGAATAATAAAAGAAAACACTCCTGTAGTTATTGGAAATATACCTGAACAAGCTAAAAAAGTTATTTATGAAATTGCGGAAGAAAAAAATGCAAAAATTTTTGAACTTCACCGAGATTTTGACTTTGAAATTGTAAACTACGATTTTAACAAAAATATCATTAATTATTATGGTGAGAAAACATATAAGAATATTGAGATTAAACTTAATGGTGCCCATCAACCAATAAATGCTGCAATTGCACTAAAAGCATTTGAGTTATTCACAAAAAACATTAATGAAGAAAATTTAAAATTAGCGTTTAAAAATGCGTTTATTCCTGGAAGATTTGAAATGTTCAAAGGCTTTCTTTTAGATGGCTCGCATAATCCACAGGCAACAGAAAAATTCATTGAAAATCTAAATTTGTACTTTAAAAATAAATCTAAAGTTGGAATTATCGGAATTTTAGATGATAAAGACAAAGAACTAATTTTATCAAAATTATGTCCACTATTTGAACAAGTTATTATCACCACTCCTCCATCACACAGAGCTCTTAATTCTCAGGAAACATATGAAATAGCCAAAAAATATTGTAAAAATGTTTTATTTATTCATGAACCACTGGAAGCTCTAGAATACGTGGATAATGTTAATGTAGACCTAAAAATCGTTGCAGGTTCTTTTTACCTTGTCGGATACATTAGGGATTATTTAAATAAAGGCAAAATTAGCGAAGAATGGAAAATTATGCGGAGGTGAGAAAAACCAAAATGGATATCCTGGAAAAAATCTGGTTAAAACTTATTGAAAAAGAGGCCATTGATCCTATTATACTAGACATGACTTCCACAAATGTTCCTACTGATTATTTTGTAATCTTAACTGCCAACAGTACCCCTCATATGAAAAGTCTAAGAGAAACTATTCTGGAATTGCTTGAAGAATTTGGAAAACAAATTATATATTATGACAAAGGCGATAACTATGATTGGTTATTAATAGATGCTGCAGACATTGTAATTCATATATTTACGAAAGAAGCACGAGATTTTTACGACCTTGAAGGTCTCTGGATTGATGCAAAAAGGGTTAAGGTGAAAAAACAATGATTCTAAAAAATGCTTTTGTTTTAAGAAATTATTCTGAAACTCCTCAAAAATTGGATATCAAAATCTTAAATGGAAAAATTGAAAAAATAAAGAAAAAAATTGAAGAAAAAAATGATGAAGTAGTTGATTTAGATAACAAGTTAATCATTCCTGGACTTGTTAATACTCACACACATGCTGCAATGTCAGTATTTAGAGGAGTAGCTGAAGATTTGTCATTTGATACCTGGTTTTTTAAAGTGATTGATCCCTTAGAATCCAAATTAAATGAAGAAATAGTTTACTGGACAACTCTTGTTTCATTAATGGAAATGGCATCTAATGGAATTGTAGCTTTTTGTGATATGTACATGTTCGAAGATGTTGTTGCTAAAGCCGTTGCCGATTTTGGCATGAAAGCCGTTTTAACCAGAGGACTTGTTGACATTGACGGAAATGGAAATGGCAGATTAAAAGAAACCTTTAAGCTACTTGAAAAATGGCATGGTTTTGAAAATAGAATTTATATTGGACTTGGACCACATGCTCCTTATACATGTTCCATTGATTATTTGACAGAAATAGCTAAAATATCAAAAGATAATGATATATTAGTCACCATGCATTTATTCGAAAATAGCTGGGAAAAAGAAAAATTCAACTTAAAAGAAATTTTAAAAACCGGCATTGCAAATAATCAACTGCTTGCTGTTCATTGTGTTCATATTGATGATAATGATATCAATCTTCTTTTTGACTATAACGTGTTCATTTCCAACAATCCATCAAGTAATCTAAAATTAGGTAATGGAATTGCTCCAATAACGAAAATGCTATCAAAAGGTTTAAACATTTCATTTGGAACTGATGGAGCCGCCAGCAATAATTCTCTAAATGTTTTATTTGAAGCACGATTATCAACTCTCCTTCAGAAAAAAGACAATCCAGAAAACATGAAGATTGAAGATGTAATAAAAATGTTAACAACAAATGGATATAAAGCATTAAAAATAAACGGTGGAGAAATCAAAGAAGGTAATTATGCAGATTTCACAATCCTTGACTTAGATAATCCATCTTTTTTACCTATTGAAAACATTAAAAACCACCTGATCCACTCAAATCCAAAAATTTTTGCAACAATGGTAAATGGAAAATTCATCTATTTTGATGGTCAATTTCCAACAATTGATAAAAAGGAGGTCTATAAACAATTTACGATTTCTTACAGGAAGGTTATAGGTATAGAAAACTAAGTGTTGAATTAAAGAAAAAATATGGTACCAAAGTTTATAGATTACCTATAAACGCCGGGTTTACCTGTCCTAATCGTGAAAATGGACTTCCCGGTTGTTTATTTTGTGACGAAACAGGAAGTGGCTTTACAACATTTAATGGTATAGATATAAAATCTCAAATAATGGAAATGAAAAAAAGATATTTAAAAAAAGGTGCTGAAAAATTTATAGCATATTTTCAAAATTATTCAAATACATATGCAGATATAAATAAACTTAGGGAAATTTACAAGCAAGCAATTGATGAAGATATTGTTCAAATTGCAATTTCTACAAGGCCTGACTGTATCTCTGATGAAATACTTGATTTACTTGAAGAACTCAAGAAAAAAATCGATGTTTCAATTGAAATGGGGCTTCAAACTGCAAATTACCATACATTAGTAAAAATGAACAGAGGTCATACTCTCGCTGAGTACATAAACGCAGCTATTAAAGTTAAAAACAGAGGCTTTGAACTGGTTTCTCATGTAATTTTAAATTTTCCAGAAGATAATATGTTAGATGTCATTGAAAGTGCAAAGATATTGTCCGTTCTTGGAGTTGATGGTGTAAAAATTCATTCATTATACATTGTAGAAAATACAATTCTTGGAAAAATGTACAGAGAAGGAAAAATCAAAATAGGTACACTTAATGATTTTGTTGAAAAAGTTGTTAGATTTTTGGAATATCTATCCCCAAAAATTGTAATACATAGATTGGTTGCTGATCCCCCAAGAAATGGAACAATATTTGGAAACTGGGGTAAACCAAAGATTCAGATCATTAACCTTATTGAAAAAACATTAAAAGAAAAAAATACCTATCAAGGGAAGAAATTTACGAGTTGGTATACTCCAAAAACTGAAAAATTTAAAAAGAAGTGATTAAGATGTTTTATATTGGAACATCAGGGTGGAGTTATAATCACTGGAAAAATATTTTTTATCCAGAAGATCTTGAAAAAAACAAATGGTTAAAATATTACTCTTCACATTTTAACACAGTAGAAATTAATGCAACTTTTTATAGACTTCCTTTCGAAAATATAGTCAAAAGCTGGTATAAAAAGACCCCAGAAGATTTTGCTTTTTCGATAAAAGGTCCAAAAATTATCACCCACAAACTGAGATTAAAAGATATTTCTGAATACTTAGAAAAATTTATTAAAAGGGTAAATTTCTTAAACGAAAAACTAAAAATTATACTTTGGCAATTACCACCTTCTTTAAAAGAAGATAAGTTACTTTTAGAGGAATTCATTTATATTCTTCCTAAACACGTTAAACACACCATTGAATTTAGACATTCTTCCTGGTTTGTTGATAGCATTTTTAACTTATTAAAAGAAAACAACATAAGTTTTTGCATTAGTGATTCCTCTAGATATAAAGGTATATGGATAAAAACTGCTGATTTTGTTTATATAAGGTTCCACGGTCCAACCAGATTGTACACATCTGAATATGGTGAAACATCTCTAAAAAATTTTGCAAAGAAAATTCTAGAATTTAACTGTGAAACTTATGCTTATTTCAACAATGATTTCAATGGTTATGCTTTAAAAGATGCAAAAAAGCTGCTTGAATTTCTTAATACAAACTACTCACAATTTAACAAAAAAGAATAATGATTTATATTTTACAACAAATAAACTATAAATCCTTTTTATTCTCTTTCTATAAAATAATTTTTTATTAATCAATAATCCATAATATCTTATACCCTAGTCTTTATTTTCTTCTATAAGTTTAAGCACTTTCTCAAGCATTGGATCAGAATTTCCAGTTATCCATTCTAACTTTTCTTCTTTTGTCATTGTAATTTCATAATCTAATGTTATTTCTTGATATTCTGGAAAGTACATATATGAACCAGGAATATAAGCGTAAAGTTTTACTGCTGGCAAATACTGCATAAAACCATTACCCCCAAGAGTAGTATTCATTGAGTATACAGGTCTTTGACCTATTACCTTTCCAAGTTTATTGTTTTGAACAATCGCTGTGAAAACTATTGCTGCAGATGATATTCTACTATCTATAAGCAACCATACTTTTCCTTCAAAAGCTGGAACTCTTGGCTTTACTATTAAAGCAGAATTTTTTTCAATCACTTCCCCTTTTGTGCTCTCATCGTAACGAACTCCTGCACTTTCTAAAGCCTTTATATTGTATTTAGAATTTCTTATACGTTCTTTGAATTTTATATAAAGCTCTTTTTTTACTAAATGTCCTAGTACTTCTGCTCCATTATCTAATGTTCCCCCAGGATTTCTTCTTATATCTATTATTAGGTCCGTCATATCTCTGTTTTTTTCAAAAATTTCCTTTAAAAATTCCCTAAAATCAGTAAACAGCGTTCCTCTAATGCCAAAACTCCATATTCTCATTATTCCTACATTTCCTCTTCTTTCAAATTCAAATGGAAGTTTAGAACTATTTATGTTTTTCTCTTCAAACCTTCTTAAGTATTCTTCCTGAACTAAAGCTTCTACCTTTTCTTTCTTCTTTAATCCATTGTATTCAAATTCTATTTCTACACTTTTTTTGTCCCAGAAAGTTGGTATTAAAGCAAGATATCTGGACAAAAAACGTTCTCTGAGATCATTATTGTCTTTTATGTTAACATATTTCTCAAATTCTTTTATAACTTCTTCTGAAGGAATACCATCTATTTTCAAAATCTTTGACTTTACTGGTACATCATCAATTAAAGAAAAAACAACATAGATATCGCCATCTATAACATAAGGTGAAAAAGGAAATACTAAATTATCATTTGAAAAAGGAAATACTATACTACAGTGGTAATCATTTAAATAATGAAAAAGTGGTGCAACTGTTTTGAAAAACTCTAATTTATCCATAGGCTTGTCAAGTTTTTTTCTTATATCTTCAACAATTTCTGTAAACTCTGGTTTTTTAACTAAACCATCTGGATCAATGTAAGCTTCTTTTAAGAGGGTAACTAAAAAATCAAAATCGCGTTGCAATTTCGCCACTTCAATTTTACCTGCAAAAGTTAAGGATGAGAAAATTGTAAGTGTTAAAAAAATAAAAAGTAGAAACTTCCTAATTTTTGCACCACTCATCATGAACTTCCCCCCGTATCTTCTGTAAAAAATTCAAATTCATAGTAAATGTTTTTAAACCTTACTTTCTCAAATTGGTATATATAAACATCAAAATTTTCTTTTAATTCTTCAACTTGAAAAATATCAAAAAAAGAAAAACAAAAAACATATAAATTTTTATTGTAACCAATATTTATTCTACAAATTTAAACTCTTTCCAACAATACCCAAAAATTTACATAATACTTGGTTTTTTCAAAATATTTACGATCATAATAGTTGTTTTTTTCTATGGATAATTGTATTAAATAAATAATGCCAAAATTATAACTTAATAAAAATTCTACTTTTAACCTTAAGTTGACACTTTACATCATTTTAGTTAGGAAAATACTTTATCTTATACAATCAACATTATAACGTTTTGTTAAATCTAATAAGCTATATAAAGAAGCTTTGTACATTGCTTTGCATATAAATAATTTAGTTTTAAAATAGTTAAATTTGACAGCAATCTCTTTTATGTTAGAATCATTTATATTAATAATAATTTACTATACCATAAACCAACAGAAATTATAGTATCAATTATCTTAAAAATTAAACTTAAGTTTGAAGTATAGGGCGAGCAAAATTTTTGGAAAAATTGTGAGGACAGAAGCTATGCTATAAAAGGTAGGCTATGCTGGTTAGTAAGCTTTGATTTGAAATGTGCAATTTTTACGAACGCTGAACAATTAACAAAAACTTAAAACATTATGATAAATGTCCAAAAATTTCCCGGAACAAATTATGGAAAAAAACTTAATGTACTGAAGAATGAAATAGAAAAATGAGTCAATCTACTTAAAAAACTTTCTCAAAATAAATCTTAATTTTTACTAATAAAAGGGGGAATATCATGGATTCTAAACTATACGATAAGTATTTACATAATTGGATAGTAGATTTATACGAACAAACAGTAACAGAAACAGAAGATGTTCAGATGATCAAAAAACTAATTGGAAATCACCCTCAACAACATATTTTAGAAGTATGCTGTGGTAGTGGTCGGATTCTTGTTCCATTAGCAAAAGACGGCCACATAGTAACCGGGATTGACATTGATAATCTAATGATTGCAAAACTTTTTGAAAAAACTTATAAATTAGAAAACATTACAATTATTCAAGCAAATGCTGCTACGATCGATTGGGGAAAAGGATATGATGTAGTAATCCTGGGTGGTAATATTCTACTCAATATCGTAACGGAAGACAATATTAAAACAGTTCAACAAAAATTTATCCAAAATGCTTATCATGCGCTTAAACCGGGTGGATATATGTATCTGGATAACAATTATTTTGCCCATCCCGAATATTTTTTCGGTCAACCAGGAGAACGCATAATTTTCGAAGGTACCGATAGTTCAGGAACTTATGGGCGCTATATTCTTACAAATGAGAAATATGACTCAAAAACACAAATAGTAACTGGTACGCGTCGTTTTGAACTTAAATTAAAATCTGGCGAAACTTTTTGTAAAGAGGAAACTTATATAAAGTATGTCCCTACAATCCAAGAAACGGAACAATGGATAATTAACGCTGGATTTATTATCGAACAAAAGTATGGTAATTACGAAGGTGATCCAATCAGTGAAATTACAAGACGAGCAATTTATTGGGCAAAAAAGCCAGAATAATACAATTAAAAAAATTAGGTAATTTAGAGCACAGTTAATTATTCTTCCTATGTTATAATTAATGCTGAACTTTACCTTAAAAATGTTTTTTTATAATCTATATTTAAATTTTTTAGAATTCTTTTAATTATAAAAGGGGAAAAATTATGAACTACAAAAAATTACACGAATGGGCTGTAACGCCAAAAGAAGCTATAAAAATCCAAAACAATCTAAAAAAACTTCTTAAATTTAAACCTTTCAACAAGGAAATAGCCTTAGTTGCAGGAGTCGATTTGTCATTTTTTGAAAATTTCGGCCTTTCGGTAATCGTAGTAATCAACAGAAACTTTGAAATCAAGGAAATTACATATCATATTCAGGAAGTAAAATTTCCATATATTCCTGGCCTTCTTGCTTTTCGAGAAGGCCCAATTTTCCTAAAAGCATGGGAAAAACTTAAAACAAATGTCGATATCGTATTTTTTGATGGGCAGGGTATTGCTCATCCAAGGATGCTTGGAATCGCAAGTCATATGGGATTATGGATAGAAAAACCAACAATTGGAATTGCAAAAAGTAGATTAGTTGGAACTTATAAAAGCTTACCATATGAAAAGGGTAACTATTCTTATCTTGAGTTTAATGGAAATAATGTAGGAGTAGTTTACAGAAGTAGAACAAATGTCAAACCAATTTTCATTTCCCCTGGGCACTTAATAGATATCGAAAGTAGTCTAACAATAACCGAAAAGTTTATAACTAAATATAAACTCCCGGAACCTACAAGGCTTGCTCATATTTATTCGCAAAAAATAAAAAAAGAACATTTAACCAGTTAAAATAACAATAAAATCTATTGGAAAATCAAAATAACTTCTTTCACTTGAGAGAGTATCTATTAACATCAAATACTTTTCAAGATTGTTTTTCGCATATTTTATTTCAAAATTTCTCTTGGGATGAACAATTTTTACAATATTATTTATTTCTTTTTCTTCAAGATTACTGTTTAATATATAAACAACATCATGATCAAAATCCATTGAAGAAAGGTCAAAAATACCTTCAGGAATAAAACCTGCAGCTTTCCACATATAATACAAATTAACATCGTAAGTTCTTGTTTGATTTTGAGTGTTATTTATAACATAAAATTTAAATGATGTCTTTTCGGGTTTCTGTTCTTCAATAAAACCTTTTCTAAATTCTTCCAGATTTCCAGGATATATATTACCCGCATTATCATAATTTAATGGAAAACGAACACTTTCTATTTTTACTGATTTTCTAAACTTTGATGCTAAGAAAATCAATTCTGAAGTCTTAATATTGGTATCAATTATATCAAAAACTCCTTTATAAACATTTGCAAGTGTATATAAATCTTTCCTTAAAGCTGCCTGAACAAGTTTTTCAATAACATATTTCATTCTTTCTATTCTTCCAATATCTCCCTGATAATCTTTTCTAAAACGCAAATAAGCAAGCAATTGGTCACCATTAAGCTTGTGCAAACCTGGCTCGAAATTTATAAATAAATTTTGAGAATAATCTTCATATTTCATTGGTTCATTAATATAAATTTCAATTGGACCTAATTCATTACCTATATATTTTATTACTTCATAATCTACTACAGCATATTTTGTGATATTTTTTCCGGTAAAATTCTCTATAATTTCCTTCAATTTTTCAAATCCTTCTGTTTGGTAATACGAATTTATCTTTTTACCATTAACAATTAAATCTCTTGGTATATTACTAATTTTTATAATATTTTCAGAAATATCAACATTTACAAACAAAATAACATCAGTTCGTCTTGTTCCTTGAATATCTTTATCCAAGCCTAAAACCAAAAAATTAGTTTCCTCTGGTAGAGGAGTATAAATTAATGAATATAAAATTGAAAACCAAGGAATAAAAAATATTGAAACAAAAAATAATCCAACTAATATTGAGATTACTAAAAGAATTACTGTTAATTTCATTCTAAATACCCTATAAATGGAATATTTCTATATCTTTCATCAAAATCAAGACCATATCCAATCACAAATTTATCTTCTATATCAAACCCTATAAAATCAGCACTAACTGCTGGATTTCTCCCCTGCTTTCTTAATAAGGTGGCCACTTTCAAGTCTTCTGGATTATACCTATTTAAATATCCTAAAATATATGAAAGAGTTAAACCAGTATCAAGAATATCATCGATCACTAAAACATATTTCCCTTCGATGGGTTCATCAATCCAGCTTTTTACCCTAATTTTCCCTGTAGATTCCGTTCCAGAATAGCTTGAAACATGGATAAATGAATACTCAACATTCAAATCGATATGTTTAACAAGATCAGTGAAAAAATGTATTGCTCCCTTTAAAACACAAACAGCATGTATTGTATCAGTTTTATCCTTGTAATAATCTGTAATTTCCTTTGCCAGTTCTTTAATTCTGTTTTGAAGCTGCTCTTCATTTATCAAAGTTTTAATTTCCATTCCATCCCTCCTCTTCTATAATACCAGAGACAATTACAGCACCATCATTATCATAAACAACGGCAATCTGCCCAGGAGTGATTGCAAAAATCGGTTCAACAGTTTCTATATATAACCTATCTTGTTTAACAAAAGCCTTACAAAGAACCTCTTTAAATTTTTTTCTGACTTTCACATAACCTGAAATTTCTCCGTTTACTTCTTGCAAAAAATTCAAATTCGAAACAGTAAGTTTGTTTGAATAAAGTTCTTCTTTTTTACCAACTATGAGTAAATTTTTTTCTACATCTTTATCTCTAACATAAATTTTTTCACCTGTTGCAATACCAATTTTTCTCTGGCCAATCGTATAATTTTGCAACCCAATGTGAGTTCCTATTACCTTACCAGAACCATCAATTATTAAACCTTTCTTCATTTTTAAGCCATTCTCTCTAAGAAACCCCGATATATCGCTATCCGGTATAAAACACAAATCTTGAGAATCTCTTTTGTTGTAAACATGTAATCCTATTTTTTTGGCGATTTCCCTTATATCTTCTTTTGAAAAATCCCCATTTGGTAGGATAATACTATTTAATTTTTCTTTTTTTATTGACGCTAAAAAATAAGATTGATCCTTATCTTCTGACATTGCTTTGTACAATTTTCCATCTTTAATTCTAGCATAATGACCTGAAGCAATGTAATCCATACCATCCTTTTTCATATATTCAAACAAAACTCCAAATTTTATCCAATCATTACAAAAAAAACAGGGATTTGGGGTTCTACCTTTTTTATATTCGTCTACAAAATACTTTATAATCGTTTTTTTAAACTCATCCTCTAAATGAACTACTTTAAACTCAACTCCAAAAAAGCTTGCTATCTTTTTTGCATCAAATGTATCCGAAGGGCTACAACATACTTTATGAGTTATTTTTTTTGTTAAAAATATTGAATCTTTAACGGTTTTCATATGATATGCTGTTACATCATATCCCTTTTCTAATAAATGATATAATGCAACAGCACTATCTACACCACCGCTTAAAGCAATACCTACCTTAATGTTTCATTCCTCCTCTCATATTCCTCACATTTTTTTAAATAAGAATTTTTTAAATCTTCCAAAGTAACAGAATTTAAAGCATTTTCAAATCGTTTCATAACTATTTCCCAAATTTCGTTTATTGAGCATATTTCTGGATAAATCACTTTGGAAGGTTCAACAAAACATGTAATTGTTGACTTCATATCATCAACAGCCCTGACAACATCCAGTACAGTAATTTCACTTGGATCTTTAGCCAACTTATAGCCACCGTACTTACCTCTATAAGATTTTAAAATACCGTTTGCTACAAGTTGCGAAAGAATCTTTTGAGCAAATTCAAAAGGAATTTGAGTTCTACACTTATTCACCAAATCAGTTGTACTCAATCTCCTGCCTTCAATTGAAAGCAACAAAAGCAATCTCAGTGCATAATCACTTTTCATAGTAACTGCCATAGTCAGCTACCTCCATTCTTCTGTAAGACATATACTTTGAATTGCCTGATACTGTTCTTCCTTGCCTTATACACATCAGTTATATAAATATCTATTCTGTTGCCTTTTATCGAACTCCCAGTATCTTCAGCAATAAAAACTCTTTTCAATTCAGGTATATAAACATATGTCCCCAGAGGTATTATACTGGGATCCACTGCGATAGTCACCCACTCTTTGGCAACTGTTCCCGTTCTCGTAATCATAAATGTTGGATGTTCAGGAGTTTTTCCATCATCCCATGGTGTATAAAATGTGACACTAAACTCACCCTTATAGGAAAATAGTAATCTGAAAGGATCCCTTGGTTCTCCATCAATCCATAATTCAAAATGAAAAATGTTTATAACTTTTCCCAATTTTTCATCGGTGGTTACCCAATCACCTTCTTCATATGAAGTTTCAATTCCTTTATAAATTCCTAAAATACCATTTCCATGATCTACATATAAGATATTTTCTCCTTTAACAGTTACTCTTCCTGGAAGAATAGGATAGACAGATTCATTTGGTGTACTGATATCTATCCCTAGATTTGTAACACCATCTATTGAGTCACCAAAATAACTTAAAATATCTTCAGGCGATATTTTTAAAGGAACTCTTATAAAATCAGCCGGATTCTCCACAGGAATTTTTATAGTTTGTCCCGGGATAATCTTTTTTGGATCAGAAATATTATTGAAACTAATCAATTTTTGAACTCCATCCTCACCAAGAGCATACTTCTTACTAATTACATATAAAGTGTCACCAGGCCTGATAATGTAATTTATATACCCAGATCTTAATCTCAACAAATCAATTATATCCTCTTCACTGAATCTTTGTTTCAAAAAGTTTAGTTCTTCATTTATTTGTCTAATTAGTGCTAAATCTTTTTGTAAAGTTTCTTGATTTGTCAAAGAATCTATTTTTTGATTCAATAAATTCAAATTTCTCTCAATTGATTCAATTTTTTCATAATTTACAACAAGCTGGTTTGTAGATACTACATAATTTGTATTTGTCGCTGACTTCGTCATGCTTACTTCCTGAATAGTCGACTTCAAAGCATTTAACGAAATTTCAATCTCACTTATTTTTTCCTCTAAATTTACTATTTCCTTATAACCATTTTCAAATTTCTCAACTGCCTGATCAACTAACCCTTTAACATCTTCAAGATCAAGATTTCTAGAGAGACTTTCAACTTCATTCAATCTGTAAATTATGGTTTTTAAGTTGTAGGCAGTCAACTCTGCCGTTATTTTATTTAATTGATTCTGAATATTAGATACCTCTAAAGCTACTTGTTTGATATAATCTTCAAGATAGGAAAAATCATTATTTCTTTCAAATTCATTTATCTTCTTTTCTAGGTTATTAAGTCTATTTAATAATGAACTATTTAAAGAAGAAATACTCTTTTCCAGATTTAAAATTCTTGTCTCATGTTCTTTTACAGTTTTTTCTATCAAATCCACTCTATATTTTAACTGATCAAACTCTTCGTATGTAACATAATTACATGAAGTTAAGAATAGAAATAATATCAGAAATAAAAAAAATATACTTCGGGAATACTTTAACAGCTTCATACACTATGCCTCCAACAAAGCATTAACAAAATCTTCTGGATCAAACGGTTTTAAATCATCTATATTTTCACCCAATCCCACAAATTTGATAGGAATCCCCAATTCTTTTGCAATTGCAATTGCAATTCCTCCCTTTGCTGTACCATCTAATTTCGTTAATATAATTCCAGTTACATCTACAAAATCTTTAAACTTCTTTGCTTGTTGCAATCCATTTTGTCCGGTTACCGCATCAATTACAAGTAAAACTTCATGAGGAGCTTCTGGAATTTTCTTTTTAATTACCTTGTTAATCTTTTTAAGTTCCTCCATTAAATTAGTTTTTGTATGCAATCTTCCTGCAGTATCTAAGATTACAACATCTTTTTGTTTTGCAATTGCATGACTTACTGCATCAAAAGCAACAGCTGCAGAATCTGAACCTTCCTGATGTGCAATAAAAGTTGCATTTGTCCTATTTGCCCATATTTTTAGCTGGTCAATAGCAGCTGCTCTAAAAGTATCACATGCAGCTAACACAACTGATTTCCCTTGATTTTTAAAATAATCAGCTAGCTTTCCAGCAGTTGTCGTTTTGCCCGAACCATTTACTCCTACCATATTAATAACGAATGGTTTCTCTTCAGGAATATTTAGTTCATTATTTCCGCTTAACATCTCTATCAAAATTTGTTTTAAAATTTCGTAAGCATCTTTTTCGCTCTCATTATATTCTTCTAATTTTTCCAAAATATATTCTGTTGCTTCAAACCCCACATCAGCTAAAATCAAAAGTTCTTCAATCTCTTCTCTTGTTTCATCATCTAATTTTTTCCCCTTAAGAACATTTTTTATTTTTCCAAAAAAAGTTTCCCTGGTTTTTTTTAATCCTTCCTTAAACCTATCGAATAGTCCCACTCAAAGCACCTCCATTACTTGTTTATAACCCCATATACTACTCCACTTTTTCTTGATACATATTCTTTATCAAACATATGTTTTAGATTTATATATAATTTATCCTTTTGATAAGTTTTAATTACTACCCTTTTTTTAGCAATTCTTAACATCTCTTCAATGTCTTTTAAATTCAAAGAATCATATACAGCAAACCCTCTTAATGGGTTTATGCTATTACTTTCATAAATTGGGTTTTCAAACATTGGATCACAATACACTACATCAAAAGTTTCATCTTTTTCCTTTCTTATAAATTCCTTATAATCAGAAAATTTAAGCTCAATTTTTTTCATTGCTTTATTTATCCAATCAACATTTGACTTATAATTTGCAAGTCCCCATTGAACTATTCTAAAAATATGTATTGAACCCTCAGTTGCCACCACTTTTCTTGCAAAATTTGCTAATAACAATGCTTCAGAGGCCAATCCACAAGTTGCATCATAAATTATTGAATCATTTGTAGGTTGAACTGATTCTATTAGATAATCTTTTTCTCCATGGAAAATATTTTCCATTCTTATTTTTGCTATTCCTTGATGGAAAAAAAATTCCTCATTATTCCACTTTATCGAAAGCATTAAATTCCTGTCGATTACATAGTAAAAATCAATTTCTTTATTTTTAAGCTTTTCAGAGACATGTCTTCTATTCACATACTTAACTCCGTACTCTTTCGCAAGAGTTCTTGCGAGTTCTACCATTTCTTTTGTTGGACGATACGAAGTGGTAACTATGTATTTCATTGCTTACTATCACTACCTTCATTCAGCTTTTTTAATGTATTATATAATTCCAATTTTTTGTCATATTCAAATTTTAATTCTTCATACTCAGATTTTAGTCTATTTACCTCTTTCAAATTTATATTGTAACGAATAATTGAGCCAATCAAAGTAATAAATAAAAACATAGATAAAACTATAACAATAGCTGTATAAAAAAATGTAATGAATCTCTTTCTCTTCTTTATTGTTCGCATTACATCACCTCTATTTAATACGAATAAAGCTGCGGACTTCCCATACTCGAAGGATAATATATTTTCAACAGATTATCTTCTAGTTTAAGAGACGAAAAATACACAAGTGAATCGGTAATATAATAAACATTACTTTCCAGTGAAGACTCCTCTAAAGTATTCACCTCTCCTTCTTTTAACAAATAATATACTAATTTTTCGTTGTTATCAATACCTATAACAAATGTTAATTTACTAGTATCCTCTAAATTAATTGAAGTAGAATCTTTTAATCTAAGGACAATTTCCGTAGCTTCTGGCTGCAAATTATCAGGTGTACTATAATAGGAAATTGTAACCTCAAAATCAATTGAAATATTTGCTAAACTTTGCTTTGTAAGTGTCAAATTAGAAGGTGTTATGTTGTTATCAAAAATGTTATTCTTTAAATATATAATTTCCGGGAAGTTATATGCTATCCCGTTAATGAATAAAGTACTTGTTGAATTTACAGTAACATCAATTAAATCGTTTATGTTAAAATCTTCACCAAAAATTTTAATACCATCTTTTTCAGAGTAAAAACCTTCGTAATATATGTTAAAATCAACAATTTCCGTTGTTTCGATACCTTTCAACAAATCATTTAAAACTAATGCACATCCTGAAAGAATGGAAATTAGAAAGATTATAAGAACTATTTGAAGTTTATATTTGTAACTATTATCACGTAACCATCTTGTTCTTGACAATCAACCTTCACCCTCTCAAAAGGAACATGAAATTTCTCTGAGACTATTTTTATAAGCTCTTCTTTTATTTCCTCAGAATTTTTTGAAAAGTTTTCAATTGGAATTTTATGAACAGTTTCTCTTCTCCTACTTATCATACTTTCCAATCTTTTCAATGCTTCATCTTTTGAATGTTGTTTTTTATTTCCTTTTTTAAATATATCTAAAAGCCACACAGCTATCACCTCTTTTTAAATAGAGAAGCAAACTTACCGAAAATATTTTTACTAGCAGCCGCAAAGTCTTTTTCAATGGGTATATCTTCACCTTTTAATCTTGCAGCAATATTCTCAAAACTTTTAGTTATACTATTTTCAGTTTCTAGAACTAACGGTAATCCTTTGTTAGTTGAAATAATCACTTCATCAGACTCAGGGATTACCCCTAATAACTTTATAGCTAGTGCTCTTTTAACATCTTCTTGCGTAAGCATTTCACCTTTTTTGGCCATATGTGGCTTAAATTTATTTAATATTAGAAGAATATTATCTTCATTAAAACCAAAATTTTCTAACAAACCAATTACTCTATCAGCATCTGAAATTGCCGGTAATTCTGGTGTGGTAACAATCAAAGCCTGATCAGAAGGAGCCACTGCGTTTCTAAAACCTCTCTCAATTCCTGCTGGAGAATCGATTATAATATAATCAAAATTTGGCTTAAGTTCATTTACAATGTTTATCATATCTTCGGGTGATACCATTTCCTTTGTTGCAATTTGAGAAGCTGGTAACAAGTATAAACTTTTAATAAGTTTATGCCTAACAAGCGCTTCCGTTGGTGTAACATTACCTTTAATAACATCAATTAACGTATAAATTATTCTATTTTCTAATCCAAGTACCACATCAAGATTCTTTAATCCAACATCTGCATCTATAACACAAACTTTTTCACCTTTTTTTGCTAGAACACAACCCAAATTTGCCGAAACAGTGGTTTTTCCTACCCCACCTTTCCCCGAAGTTACAACAAAGACTTCACCCATACTAACCACCTCTAAGAATTATTTTTACCACTTGCAAAATATATTAATTCATTTTCAATAAAAATATCAATATCTCCATCCATAACTGCATCTATATTTCCTGTTTCAACATTAGTTCTATGATCTTTTACCATTGTATATGGTTGAAATACATATGATCTTATTTGATTACCCCAGGATATATCTTTCAATTCCCCTTGAATAGCTTCTATCTCCTTTTGTCGTTTTTCAAGTTCCAGCTGATATAATCTTGCCTTTAAAACTTTCATGGCGGTCTCTTTGTTCTGAAGCTGTGAACGTTCAGTTTGACATGTTACTACAATTCCAGTTGGAATATGTGTTATTCTCACAGCCGATTCTGTTTTATTCACATACTGCCCACCAGCACCAGAAGCTCTATACGTGTCAATTCTTAAATCATCGGGATTAATTTCAATATCAATATCATCTTCTATCTCAGGTAACACATTAACTGAAGCGAAAGAAGTATGCCTTCTTTTATTCGCATCAAATGGAGAAATTCTCACTAACCTATGTACACCTTTCTCATATTTTAAATATCCATATGCAAATTCACCTTTTATATACAAAGTTGCACTCTTAATTCCGGCCTCATCTCCAGGTTGATAATCAACCATTTCAACGTCAAAGCCTTTTCTTTCTGCCCACCTCATATACATTCTTAATAACATTGAGGCCCAATCTTGTGACTCTGTTCCACCAGCGCCTGGATGGATGGTTAAATATGCGTTACTTGCATCAAATTTTCCATTCAAGATTAATTCTAATTCAAAACTCCTAACTTTTTTTTCTATTTCTAATATTAAATCATTAACCATTTCCATCATCGAAGGATCTTCCTCAGACAACTCTATACCAGCTTCCAGATCTCCAAATTTTTCTTCAATTTCTTTCATATCTTCAATTATTTTTCTTATTCTTTGTGCTTTTTGAGATATTTCTTTTGCCTTTTTCTGGTCATTCCAAAAATCTGATTGTCCCATTAAATTTTCTAATTCCTCAAGCTCTTTTTCCTTTTTTTCCGGATGAAACACTCTAATAATATCATCATATTTTTTCTTTATTTCATCAATTTTTTGTTTCAGTTCAAATGCTAACACTAAAAATTCCTCCTTTACAGTCCTATTATCACAAAAATTAAGATTGATAAAAGTGAAATCAAAACTATCTGTTTTATGTACATATACTTATTTCTATCAACCGTAACTGTTATTGTCCTTACAACTTTTTCTCTACCATTATCTGCTATAACCTTTACCAAATAAACTCCATTATCTGCATTTTCACCTTTCCAAGTAAAATTATTATAATAAGGTTTCCCTTCAAAAACCTTTTCATATATAACTTCGCCAGTTTTTTGTTTAGAGATTTCAATTTTCAAATTGGCATAAGTGGACAAATAAATTCTTAATTTCCACGAATCTCTAAACCAATCATTATTAGGTGAAAACTCTGTATAAGAAGTTTCTATATTCATTTCCAATTTTTTAGGCTTAAATTTAAGTTTCATTATCTTTATTTCTTTGAAACTTATAAATATTTTTTCTTCAATATACTCATAACCCGGCGAAGAAAATACTACCTGATTACTTCCTGTTGGTATTTTTATTACTTCATTTTCATCATTTACACTTCCAAAATACGTACCATTTATATAAATACTAACAGGATATACATTTGAAAGGATCATAAGTTTTCCAGCTTTTTCTAAACTAATATACACTCTTAAACCTGATTCATCGATATAAAATGTTTTCGTAAAAGGTAAAAAGTCTTCAGCTTCAATCTTTATATTATGATATCCTTCCTCTTCAAAAGCTAGAATAATATATCCAAAAATATTGGTTTGTCCCGCATAATAACCATCGACATAAACATCAGCATAGGGTATTCCTGTTTCGATCCATAGACCATAATCTGGTAAGCTTGGAGGATAATTCCAGAAAACTGAAAAAAATAAATTAATGTTGGTTGTTGAAAATAACAAAACCGAAAAAACTATAAAAGTTAAAACTAACAATTTTTTCATATTAGTCACCTTCCAACTACTCCTCAAAATCCATAGAAGCAAATAACTCAGACAAAACGCTGTGAATTTCTGCATCATATTTCATAGTCCTGTAAAAAGCTTTAAGAGCAAAAATCCTTCTCATATGAAGAGTAACATCTCCGCAGTCATCCAAACTTTTTATTACTTTTTCATAATCATCAGGATCAGAAACTACAATCACATCCCTATAATTTTTCGCAGCTGCTCTAAGCAAAGCCACACCACCAATGTCAATATAATCAATTAACTTCTGCTCGTTTCTGGACTTTTTTGCAACTTCATCAAAAGGAGATAAATTGACAACAACCATATCAATGAATTTAATATCGTTATCTTTCAAATCTCTCATATGTTTTTTATTTCCAAACTTTGCCAAAATTGCCCCAAAAACCTTTGGATGTAAAGTTTTTACTCTTCCATCCAAAATCTCTGGAAAGCCAGTTAGCTCAGATACCCTTATAACATCAATTCCATTCTTTTCCAAATAACTGGCTGTTCCTCCAGTACTAATAATTTCTACTCCTCTTTCTTGGAGCTTGGTAGCAAACTCAAGTATTCCTTTTTTGTCTGAAACACTTATTAATGCCCTTTTTACATTCATCATTTTTCCCCCTTTAATTTTAACACACTATACAACAATTCCAAAAATAGTACGTAATAAGAATCCGATTAAAAAGGCCACTGTTGCTGATGCACCACCTACTAACAACATCTCAAGTCCACCTAGATACCACTTTACATCGGTCAGTAATTGTCTTAAAGCACCAACTATAAATAAAGTAAAACTTGTAATTACACTTGCAGACAAAAAGCTATGTTGTTTAAAAACCGGCACAAAACTTGAAAATACATAAGCAATTAAAGGCATAAATCCAGCTATTATAAATGAAAAAAATGTTACTAGAGCACTTTTAAGTGGAGAAATATCTTCATCTACCATTAAGCCTAATTCATCTTTCATCATAGTATCAACCCACAGATTCTTATCAGATGTAATAATTTCCACTAATTGTTCTAACTTTTCTCCTTTTAAACCTTTTTCTTTATATATTTCGAATATTTCCTGTTTTTCTGCTTCAGGGTAATGTTCTACCTCCCATAATTCTCTTTGCCTTTCACTTTCAATATATTCTCTCTCAGATTTTTCTGATAAATAATTACCTACTGCCATTGAAAAACCATCTGCAAAAAGATTTGCAAAACCCAAAATTAACACCACTTTTGGATCAAGATTTGCACCAGCTACTCCTGCTACTACCGCAAATGTTGTTACTATTCCATCACTTGCTCCATATACTGCCGAACCCAAATATTTACCTTGTTCTGTTTTATGTGGCTCTTCCTTAATATACTCAGGTTCATGCATCTTTTTATGTAAATCCATATCCTTTTTCTTAAATGCTTCGCGGGCAATATCCACTCTTGATTTTTTAGTTCTGAAAAACAATATATTACCCCCTCTTTTTTAAAATTGTTATCGTTTCTATGTGGTAAGTTTGCGGAAACATATCAAATGGCCTTATAATTTGAATATCATATTTTCCAGATTGTAAAAATAGACTTAAATCTCTTGCCAAAGTCGAAGGATTACAAGAAATATACCCAATCTTTTCAGGTGCAATTTCAATAATCTTTTTAACAACTTCTACCCCCGCACCACTTCGAGGTGGATCCAATACAACAACATCATATTTTTCTTCATTATAATCTAAAAATTCCTCGACAGCAGATTCAACAAATTTTATATTTCTAAGATTATTAATATTGGCATTTGCTCTACCCGCCTTTACTGCCACATGACTGCTCTCTACAGCTGTAACATGCTTAACTAATGCAGCCAACCTTATGGAAAATGTCCCAAGACCACTATATAAATCTAAAACTTTTTCATTACCCTTCAATTCCAATTTTTTTGTTAAAAACTCTATCATTTTACCCGTGACAAAGTAATTATTCTGGAAAAACGCGGTAGGAGGCACCTGGAATTTCTCCCAATCAAAATCATACGTTAAAATCCCATCACCTTTTAAAATTTTATATGGACCTCTTAATATTACTTTATCACTGCTGTTCATTACATGAACAACTGAAGAAATATATGGAATTTTTTTCAAAAGATAATTGGTTATATTTTTAGCTGCTTCAAATTTTTCAGTTTTTGTAATAAAAATTGTCATTAGCGAATTCTCAGTAGGTGAATACCTCAAAACCAAATGTTTTAAAATACCCCTTTGACCTTTTTTCACTTTTTTGTAAACAGGAACTTTATACAAATCAACAATTTCCGGAACTAAATTTAAAACTTTATCAAATTGTTTTGGAGAAATATGACACTTTTTCACCTCAACCACTTTATTAGAATTTTTCTTTTTCAATCCTAAAATAGTCTTTCCATTAAAACCAAAGCTAAATTCCATTTTCAATCTATATTCATATTCTAAATTACTACTCTGTATTTTATCCAAAAACTCAGAACTGATGCCTGCTATTCTTTTCAACTGGTCTTTTACAATTTCTTCTTTTAATTCCAGTTGCTTTTTATAATTAATATCTAAAAAATCACAACCACCACATTCCCTGAAATATGGACAAACTGGTCTTCTCCTTTCAGGAATTCTTTCAATAAAACTTTTAACTGTTCCAATTGCAAAATCTTTTTTTTCAGAAATCACATCTACCTCAATGAGTTCACCAGGATAAGCACCTTCAACAAAAACTATTTTTCCTCCAGGTAACTTACCTATTCCACTTCCACCATACGCTAGTTTTTCTATATATACTGTTTCCGACATATCATTACCTCCAATTCTTTAAAAAAATTTTACCACATATTTCTTAAATAGATATATATTGAAAGAAAAAATTATTTGACATAAAAACTTAATTACTCTCTATTAACCTCTGAAAATAAAAAACAAGGAGAACTAATACTTTTTAATTAAAGTCTCCTGATAACTAAAGTTACAATGCTATATGGTCAACTGCAGTTAAGTTCCATTACTTATAACATCAATTTTTCAATAAAACAAAATTGAACTTAAAATAAAAATTTTCCAAATCTTTGTAAAACCCCACAAAACGTTTTTAATAAAATTAAAAATGCAGCTAATAGCCAATTACTCTAAAAAGAATTATTGATTTTGCAACTGCGCGGAATTTTATATATATGGTGAGAAAAAACTCCTATGTTCTCCGTTTTTATTGGAGAAATACACAAAGGTTATTCGATTATAACTGGCAAGAATGTTATAAAGAAAGAAACACCTTGTAAAATTGAATAGATAATAAAATTTCTCTATTAAAACAGACCAATTTCTGGACGATTCTCTTTAAAATTCCACCCAAAAAACTTTTCACTAAATTCAATCACATAAAAAACTATAGCCAACTTTTTCACGTCGTTCATATCAAATACTCCATCACCGTTAAAATAAAATTCGCTTGAAAGATTTACCATCCAGTGATGTAGTTGTTTTGAAATAGACAATGAAAGTTGCTTAAACATTTTTTCTTCAAAATTATAACTTATCAAAAAAGAACACGTTGGATCGAAAGAATTCAAATCTGTTTTAAAACTAATTTCCTTACTCCTACTAGTGTAAGAAAAAGAAAATTTATTTTTATTTTTTTCAACACTATAAGTTACATTAATTACTGGGTCTTCTGTTTTAGAACTTTTATAAAAAGATAAGCTCAAATAATTTTCATACTCACCTATACTAAAGGGTCCTTTAAAATAAGCCTTTTTTATGTAACCCTCTTCAATTGATTGTAAAATATCTCCTTTCAATTTTTGATAACTTAATATATGATTAATCTCTTTTATTGGTATATCTTCTCCATGGTATAAAGAAAATTTGGCATTATATTTGAACTTAAATTTAGTACTAGTAAGTAAAAAATTAATGTTACTTGGTAATAATTCATTGTTTATATTATCGTATTCTGTACTCAATGTTAAATTCGAATCAAGTTCGTTGAATGAATAATTAATATTTAATTTTATTACATCATTGATAGGTTGATTAACTAATAAATCCCAACCTTTCGTTATACTTATGGTTGAAATACCACTATCAATTTTAAAAGTATAACTAAATTTTGATAAGTTGTTCTCAGTCGATTCTGAACCAAAATTATTTTTAAATTCATATTTTCCTTCGATTGACAATGGCTCAAAAGTATATTTGGCAGAAACTGTATATTTATCGTACATTCCCGCTTCAAAGTAATATTGATCAGTCAGAGCATTATACAAATTAGCTACAAACTCATAATTTGCGTTTAATTTAAATGAATTATAGCTATAATTAAATGGCAAGTTAAATCTATGACTTATTTTGCTAATATAACCATTGTCTGAATAAGTTACATCAAATAAAGTATTGAAGTATCTTTCATTATAAAGACTAAACTGATACTTTATTTCCTCATTAGCTGTCCAAGTTGAACTTTCAAGAAAAAAACCTTCTTTAGAAAATTTTATTTTTGCATTTAGAGTGTTAATTCTAAATTTTAAGTAATCATTTAAACTCTCAACGATACCTCTCAAAGAAAATGAATTGTATATTACTGACTTATTGCCATCATAATCAAAATATAAGTTTATGTCACTTCTGACTGGTTTTTTCCCAAAAACATATGAAAACCCCAGTCTTCGGTTCCATGAAATCTCCGAACTATAATTCTCTTCAAAATAAAAAGGAGCGTATCTTACTTTTAAATAAACATCTTTATTGTTCCAGTTCGTTTTATAGGTAAAATGTTCAGTCTTTAATTCAAAAGTACTTTTTTCAAAATCCAAAGAGAGTTTGTCATTTGTTTTAATATTGTTTAAAGTAAACTTATAATCACTACCTCTATAATCAGTATTAATCGTAGTATCCAAAACAAAATCACCAATATAAGTTACATAATTTTGATTTGAAGAAAATCCACTGATTGGATTCCAAGAAAATGAAAAAGAAAAAGGTGGTTTTTCATTTTCAGAAATACTTGTAAAATACACTGGATATGGGAAAAAAGGTATGTCTAGAATAAATAGAAGAGAGTTTTCGGCTACAATATATTTTCCTTCGTATACATATACATTTAAAGATTCTATTCTATAATGAGGATGTTCCAATTCACAGGTAGTAATATATGCTTCTTTTAATAATGAACTTGCTGAATAAGTTTCAACCTCACTCGCACCAAAATATAAATTTATTTCTCTATTATTCTCCTTATATTCAAAATTTCCTCTTACCTTTAAAACATATGCCTCATTTTCATCAAAAAAATACTTTAAATATTTTGCATAATATTTGTTATTCTTATATTCATATACTACATTCCCAGCTGCTTCTAAAACCTTTGCCTTTGAATTATCTAATGTAATTGTTGCATAATCTGAAAGTAAAGAATTTTCCTTCCAGTTTATGTAAACATTTCCACTAGCAAAAACAGTATCACCAAAAAAATTTATTTGTGATGCATCCAGGGTTATTTCCTCTGCAAATAGATTACTTCCACCAAAAATCACCAAAAAAAGCACAACAACAAAAAACTTCGATAAAAATTCTCTTATCCTATAAGCAATAGGTGTATCTAAAAGTACAAACAAAAATAAACCAATCACACCAAAAATCATATCTGGCATCCAAGCTGCAATATAAGGATTAAGCAAGTTTTCTTTACCCATGGCTGCCAGCCAAGCACCAGAACCCTGATACAGAACAACTATTCCAAATGTTAATATCACACTCCAGGATTTACTTTTCAACCCAAACAAAAGTGAGAGTGGAACACCTAATAAAGCAATAATAAAAGGACCTATTGAATTTGCATATCTTGCATGTAACTCAACAATCCATGGAGAGGGATCAATTCCAAGTTTTAGGAAAGTGTTTATTTTTTCTTTCAATTCTCTACCAGTCATATCTCTTGGGGATTTCCCAAACCGCATTAAATCTTCAAGATCATCTTTTATATTCAACTTTATCTTTGAAAAATTCATATCTAATTTTAAAAATCCCGAATTATCAGTTACATACATCTTTCCATTCAATAAAAACCACGAATTATCTTCTTTTATAACTCTTTCTGCTGTAACAATTCTTTCCTCATTACTAACATTTTGAAAAAGAACTACATCGTACAATATTCCTTTTTCTTGATCATATTTCTTTACAAAAAAATATTGCTTATCATCTATTTTAGTTAAAACATTCTCTCTAATATTTAATTCCGGTGTTCTGTAAACATATTTGGAAACTACTTCTACAGCCTTTTGGTTATAATTTGGTACAACTTTATCATTTAAATAAAAAGCAAAAAGACCGAACAATATAGATAACAAAAAAAATGGTAGAACTAATCTTTTTGAAGGAATACCATGAACTAAAAGTGCTGTAATTTCTTTTGAATTATAAAGTTGAGATAAAACCCAGAAAATAGCGAATAATATCCCTACTGGAATCCCCAATGAAATGAAATAAGGAATGTTAAAATAAATTAACTCGAACAACTTTAATATACCGACTCTATGCCTAACAATTATGTCGGAAAGTTGATACAAAAGCTCAACACTGGCAAAAATAACAAATCCCAATATTCCCATTAAAAATGGTCCAATTGAAAGCTTTAAAATATATTTTGTTAAAACTTTCAAGTATTCTCCCCCTTGTTATTTTCCAAAGAGTTAATAGTATACAACTTATCCTCAAAACATCTATATTGTTTACCGGTAATTATATATGAAGTTGTTTCTACAATTTTGGTCGCCTGATCCGCTATTTCTTCAATGTTTTGAGCAATTTCCAAAAGTAATAATGCTCTTTTTACATACTTCGAATCTTCCATCATATAAACCATTAATTCATTTCTTACTTCTTCAAGATAATTATCAATTTCATTATCTTTTTCACAAACAGTTTCCGCTCCATTAACATTTTGGTCTGCAAACATCCTCATACTTTCACGAAGCATAATTAGTGCTAATCTTGCCATTTCCGGGATTGTAACCAGAGGTTTTAGTTGTGGCTGTCTGATTAATTCCAGGGTTTTTCTGGCAATTTCTAAAGATTTTTCAGAGATATTTTCAAAATAACTTGAAATCACAAAACTTCCTGTCACTATTCTTAAATCAACTGACATTGGCATCATTGTTGCAAGAATTATCAACGCTTTTTCTTTAATTTTCATATCCATAACATTAATTTCATTTTTTCTACCCAAAACCTGTTTAATGGATGATTCTTCTCTTTCTTTTAAAGCGTTTATTGCATGATTGAATAAAGTTTCTGCAAGCCAGCCTTCTTTTAATAACATCTTTTTAAGCTCTTCTATACTTTCTTTTAAAATCCACTCCATTTATCATCACCTTACTTAAAGTAATTTTTTCCATATCCCATCTTCTCTTTTATAGACTTTGAAAAGTCATAATTTTGCGGTCTTAAAATAGTAACAGATTTTGACGACTTTCTTACAGAAAAACTATCAAATAATCCCAAGTCTCTACCATCTACAACCAAATGAACCGGGAAATTTGTAGTTATATTTATATCTTCATGATCAGGGACAATAACACTTCTTGAAGCCAGGAACTGTGGTGCAATTGGAGTTAAAACAATAGCATTTACATTGGGTAAGAGAATTGGTCCACCAAGAGACAAAGAATACGCAGTTGAACCTGTAGGAGTGCTAATTATAATTCCATCTGCATGGAAATAAAATGATCCATCACCAAATCGAACATTTATATCAATCATTTTTTGTGAAGGTTCTCTCATCGCAACAACATCATTCAAAAAAAATTCTCCCAATTCTTTTACCTCTAAAAATTGTCTAACATCCTCTTTAAAATTATTAGCTTTTAGATCCAGCAAAAATTCATCAAATTCATCTATTGTATAGCTAGATAAAAATCCTAATCTCCCGCCTTTAAATCCAATTATCGGACTTGAAACATATTTTGCGGCTTTTAAAACTGTTCCATCTCCACCCAGAATCAAAGTACAATCTGAAGAATCTGAAATTTGCTTTTCTTCAGATGTATAATAACTAATTTCATAATTTTGTTCTTTTAACTTTTCAACAAACTTATTTGCTACCTTTTCTAAGCCTGGTTTGTAAAACATTCCAAAACGTTTCATTTTAAAAGGTACCCCAATTCAATAATAGTTTGTACGAGAAATCTATCTAAAAATACCAATAATACAATTGCCAGAATCGGGGAAATATCCACAGGCCCTATCCTTGGGATTATTCTTCTTATAGGTTTTTCAACTATATCAGCAAGACTTTGTAAGTAATAAAACAATGCTCTTGCCTCAGGAATCCAGCTTAAAATTGCAGAAACTACAATAATTATTATCTCAATATTTAGTAAAATTCTTACAGCTACTCCTATCCCTATGAGAAAGTTCCCTAGTATAAACATTTTACACCTCCTAATTGTATTCCCTTTCCCCGAATATTGCACTTCCAATCCTTAATATAGTTGCTCCCTCTTCAACAGCAATCAAATAATCATTACTCATACCCATTGATAAATGTTTTATTTCAGGATAATTTTTTGATAATTCATCTCTAATTTTTCTAAGTTCAGAAAAAACTTTTCTAATTATACTTTCATCGCTTGTAAACGGAGCCATTGTCATTAAACCAATTACCTTAACGTTATTATATTTACTTATACTATTCAAAAAATCATTTATTTCATCTTTCTTTAAACCAGCTTTGGTAACTTCACCAGAGAGATTCATTTGAACCAATATATCTTGGGTTTTTCCAAATTTTTTAGATAATTCATCTATTTTTCTTACTTCTTCTACTCTTGTGACAGAGTGAATTAACTTTGCATATGGAACAATATATTTTAATTTATTCGTCTGAATTCGCCCAATATAATGCCATTCAATATCCCTACCATTAAAATGTTCCGCTTTTCTTCTAAATTCTTGTGCATAATTTTCTCCAAAAATCTTTATTCCATTTTGAAAAGCTTCTTCAATAATATCCTCTGGAAAAGTCTTACTAACAGCAACAACTTTAATCTCAGAAAAATCTCTACCACTTTTCTCACAAACCTCTTTTATATTTTCAATAACCCTTTGATAATTTTCAAAAATCTTACTCATCAAACAAACCTCCTACATTTTTGTAACCTAAATGCTTATATGCTTTTGTTGTTGCCACACGACCTCTTGGAGTTCTTGCTAGAAAACCACTCTGAAGAAGGTATGGTTCATAAACTTCTGAAATACTATCCTCCGCTATTCCTACTGAAGCTGATAATGATTTTAAACCTACTGGACCTCCATTATAAACTTCAATAATGGTTTTTAGAATCTTTCTATCCATTTCATCCAATCCATCTTCATCAATTCCTAAAAGCCTCATTATTTCTTCAACCATTGTAATATCAATTACCCTTTGATCATTCACAGTACTCATATCTCTCACTCTTCTTAAAAGTCTCAAAGCAATTCTGGGGGTACCTCTTGATCTTTTTGCCAGTAAATAAGCTGCATCATCATTAATATCCACATTTAAAATTCCAGCTGCTCGTTTTAAAATCACCTTTAACTCCTCAATGTTGTAAAAATCTAATTCCATTATTAACCCAAAGCGATTTCTCAAAGGAGAACTTAAAAGTCCACTTCTAGTTGTTGCACCAACCAACGTAAAAGGTTGCAAATCAATTCTAATAGAACGAGCAGACGGCCCTTTACCAATCATAATATCTATTTGAAAATCTTCCATAGCTGTGTATAAAATTTCTTCAACAGATTTATTCATTCTGTGAATTTCATCTATAAATAATATATCCCCAAACTCTAAATTCGTTAAGATAGCAGCTACATCACCCTGTTTTTCAAGTATAGGGCCACTTGTAACATGAATATTAGTTCCCATTTCATTTGAAATAATATGTGCAAGAGTAGTTTTTCCCAAACCAGGAGGGCCAACAAGCAGCACATGATCCAATGCTTCATTTCTTATTTTTGCGGCGTTTATAGCTAAAGCAAGTCTCTTTTTTATCATTTCTTGACCAATGTATTCACTCAAATATTGCGGTCTTATAGTTAAATTATCTATTGGAGTTCTTTCGGGATCAAATATTCTGTCTGAAATACTCACACCTCCTTAATCATTAAAATGATACCATAAAAAAAACTTAAAACCAATATGGAAACATAATTTTTCTTTTCTTTCTTTTTCATTTTTATGATATAATTCAAAAAAATAAAACTTGACAATAACTAAAAAATGTGTTTAATCTTAATTGTGAAAAAAGATAAGGAGGGTTAAAATGGAAAGAAGCGAACTTTTTAGACAATTAAGTAAAATCTTAGCTGAAAAACTTGATATACCAATTGAGGATATTGACGAATCTTCAAATATTATCGATGATTTAGGAGCAGATTCTTTAGATGTTGTCGATTTAATTATGATTCTTGAAGATGAATATGGAATTAGAATTGAAGATGAAGAACTTGAAAGTATTGTTACTGTCGGAGATGTTTTAGATATAATTGAAAAAAAGTTGAAAAACAAAGAGGAGGAATAAATTGAAATCAATCAGCAAATGCCTTACTTGTCATGTTGAACAAGCTCAGCGAATTCTTGATAAATTTATAAGTAATGAGGAAGAAAAATGGGTAATCCTAGAAAGTATTCTGAATGACCTATCAAAATTGAAATACGGTTTAAAACCCATTGACATTGCAGAGTATATATATGAAAAATTAGAAAATCATCTAAAAATAGATGATATTTATTTTGTAGAAAAGAAAAAATCAAATGAAATAGCCTTAAAATTATATGATACATTCAAGCTCAAAATAAATGACTCATCAGATCCTCTATATGAAGCTGCAAAACTTGCCGTAGCAGGTAATTTGGTAGATTTTGGAGCTATGCCGGATTCTTTAGAAATATTAGTTTCGAAAGTTACAGAACTCTGGAACGAACCTTTTTCAATTAACGATTTCGAAGAATTCAAATTAGCATTGTCAACTTCAAGAACCTTACTATATTTAGTAGATAATGCAGGTGAAATAGTTTTTGATATGTTGTTTATTGATATAATCAAAAATATATTCCCGGAATTACATGTTGCAGTAGCAGTAAAAGGGAAACCGATTATCAATGATGCAACTTACAATGATGCATTGCAAATCGGCCTGGACAAACTAGTAAAAATTATTAATACAGGTTTAAAAACTCCAGGAATATCAATTCCCAAATCAACTGACGAATTCAGAAAAGCATTTTATGAATACGACATAGTTTTGGCAAAAGGCCAAGGAAATTTTGAAGGTTTATCGGAAGAAAAAAGAAACAACCTTTATTATGCTCTAGTATCAAAATGTGAAGTAATTTCCAACTATATAGGAGTTGAAAAAGGTTCAAAAGTATTTATGAATTCAAAAAGAATTCGCCAAGCTTAATTATTATAGAATTTTCAACTTTCTCTTTTTTATCTACTGGTATTATTTTAGCAGCAAAATTTTTATCAATAAATTTGGGCACAACGATTGAAAATCCTTCAATTTCTTCATCAAGCACATTTCTCATTTCAAAATATTTTGTTTCAATTTTATCAACAATTAATTCCTCAAATCTTACAGGCTGTGATACTTCTAACGCTTTTTGTATGTGCGTTTCTCTAGGCCTACCCCAATCATATATTCTATATGTCAAATCAGACGACTGTTGAACTTCTATAACTGTCGAATTTGGCCCCAATGCATGGATAGTACCTGCCGGAATGTTCATATATGTTCCTGCTTTTACTTTCTCTTTCCTAAGAATTTCATTCCAGTTGTTTTTTTCAAGTGCCTCAGGAATTAAAGCAGGATTTTCACAAATTGCAACTTCTCCATCAGTCAAAAAATACCATGCTTCACTTTTTCCCCATGGCTCGTTTTCT
The DNA here is from genome assembly GCA_017656345.1 of Thermosipho sp. (in: thermotogales). GTDB lineage: Bacteria > Thermotogota > Thermotogae > Thermotogales > Fervidobacteriaceae > Thermosipho_A. The sequence continues at coordinate 110,922 of JACDNZ010000002.1, forward strand.
TTCTTTTGAGCATATTCATCATCAGGATGAACCTGAACCGATAACCATGATGAAGAAGAAATAAGCTTAACCAACAGTGGAAATCTTTCATACCTTTTCCCACAAATTTCCAAAGAAGCTTCATTTATTTTTTTTCCATTGATTACGGAAGTATAGAAAGGATGTCCAGAAACCAACCAAATTTCTCCTATTGGTTCACCCGAAATTCCAAAAATCTTGTTTAACTCAGAATTTCCCCAAATTATCTGTCTGAAATATGGTTTTATTACCATATCAAACCTCCTCACTAAAATACAAAGGCTGCAATTAATGCTAACAACGAAATTACTGCTGAACCTGTAGTAATCATAAATAAATAATTCAAATTTGATTCTAATTCTTTATTTTTCTCGTTTAAATAACTTATTTCTTTGTTAGTTTTATCAATAAACTCTGTAAAATTTTCAATATTCTTAGAAATTTCACTCAATTTTTGCCCGTTTAAATCCAGCTTTTCTATTCTCTCAACTCGAGTTTCAATATCATCCATTCTTAATTTCAAATTGTCAATTTCAGCGATTTTATTATCAATATTTAAAACCTTACCTTCAATATCACTCAATCTTTTATCTAAATTCGAAATTTTTTCAGGAACAACTTTTAATGCTTCTAAATCAATTCCATTTAAACTTTGTTTTAAGTTGAGAACTTCCATATTCAAAGTATTTAGCTTTTGTTGAGCGTCTTCCAATGTTTTCAATTTTAACTGAATTTGAGGAATTAATTCCAAATATTTTAAATTATCAAAATCAAAATTTGAATACAATTTTTCTATATAAGCTGTTTTACTAGCCAATTGAGAAACCTGTTGAGAAATATTCGAAACTAATTTATTTATATTTTCAATTTTTTCACTAAATGTTTTATCGTTTTCAACTAGATTTTCAATTTGAGCATTTCGCTCCTCTAGATTATTCAATATTTGATCATGTACTAATAATTTATTGTTAATTGTAAGCAACTGTTGATCATATTTTTCCTCCAAAGCAGCTATTTTATTTTCAACATTAGTAATCTCAGCTTTCTTAACAAATTCTTCTTCTAATACTTTTATTTTATCCAAAATTTCTAATAAATTTTTATCAGATAATTGTTTCTCAAGTACAGTACTCGAAGCAATTAAATTTGAAATATTAGCTTCAAGTTGAGGTATCTTGGAAACAAGTGTGGAGAAATCAGAAAAAGTACTTTTCAATTCAACAAAACTAGCATCAAGGGTTTCCTGCTTTTGCTCCAATAAATCTAATCTTTTATCGATACCTGTTATGAGACTTTTATTAAGTTTTGAAATATTTTCAACTTCTGTAAATTTACTCACCATTTCATTAATAAATTCCAGATTATATAACTTTATCACATTATAAATAACTTTTGCAATATCAATTCTTGTAACCAAAAGAGCCGGTTTAAACTTTCCTGACTCATCCAATTCCATTATCCTGTTTTCAACTAAGAATTTCACAATATTATATTCATTTGAAAAAGGTGAAACATCTGTTATTACCACTTCAACTGAAAAACTTAAAAAGGCAAACAACAAAAAGAAATAAATTAACGTTTTTTTCATATTACACCTCCAAAGATTACTTCTTAAAACTATCAACTATTGCCACATTGAATTTTTCAAGTAATTCTATTAGTTCGTTTTCAAAATCTTCTGGCAATCCTGAAAGAACATTTTTAATAAATTCTATCCTTTCATTTATAACTTCGTCAATAACTTTTTTACCCTTTTCAGTCAAAGATGTATGTATTATCCTTTTATCAGCACTTGATTTAACTCTTTTCAAAAAACCATCTTTTTCTAAACGCGATACAAGGCCAGTTGTCGTACTTTTCGCAATTCCCAAACTAACACTTAATTCGCTCATTGTTTTTGGACCCGTAAAGTATATTTTTTGCATTAAATCAAACTGAGCAGGTGTAATGGGGTAATTTTTTAATACTTCTCTACCTTTTACCTTTATTCGAAAGCAAATTTCCCTTAATATTTTTTCTAATTTTTTGGCCATTTAATCACCTCTTTGAAATTAATTCTCTATAAGATAAATAGGATTCGTATAAATCCACTTTTGATACCAATTCATATGGTGAATGCATACTAATTAATCCTGGGCCCATATCAATAACACTAAATCCCTCTTGAGCTAAAAATTTCGCAACTGTTCCACCACCACCAATTCCAATCTTTCCAAGTGTTGCAACTTGCCATTTAATTCCAGCTTTATTTAGTACTCTTCTTACATGTGCAACTGTCTCGGCATGCGCTTCACTTGCCCCTGCTTTACCACGTATTCCTGTATATTTTACCAACGCAATCCCATTTCCAGCCTTTGGAGCGTTATATTTATCATGAACATCTTTAAATGTTGGATTAATCAATGCTGCTACATCTGCAGAAATCACAAATGAATTCTCCACTAATTCGTCCAAAGCATATTCTGTATCATTTTCACCAAATACTTTTAATATTTTCCTAAAGAATTTTTTGTAAAATCTTGCTTTTGCTCCAACATCACCCTCACTTCCAATTTCTTCTTTATCAAATAGAATAATTGCTGCAGATTTTTCCAAAGTCTCGGCATCTATTAAAGCTCTAACTGCCTGATAAGAACAAATTCTATCATCATGCCCGTATGCCCCAATAAAACTTCTATCAAAACCAACTTCTCTTGCTTTAACAGCAGGAACAAGTTCTAAATCTGCACTAACAAAATCTTCTTCGGATATATCATATTTTTCTTTCAAAAGTTTTAAAATATATTTTTTAACTGGTTTCTTTTCCTCGCCTTTTAGAGGAATAGAACCAACTATAAGATTCATCTTTTCACCTTGAAATTTTTCACTAACATTCTGGTCTTTTCTATCCAAATGAGGCAAAATATCTGGAAGTACAAACACGGGATCGCTTTCTTCAATGCCTATTTTTATATCTATCTTGCTCCCGTCTTCCTTTACAATTACTCCTACCAATGCTAGTGGAATATTATACCATTGATAAAGCTTAACTCCTCCATAATAATGAGTTTTCATCATTGCAATTCCTTCATCTTCATATAAAGGGTTTGGTTTAAGATCAATTCTAGGTGCATCAACATGGGCAGCAATAATATTAAACCCATATTTCGGATGATCAACTATCCTGGCTGCTATCAAAGATTTATTTTTATTTACATAATAAACCTTTTCTTCTTTTCCAGTAAAACTTTGTAAAGGCACGAAACCATTTTTTTCGAGAAGATCTTTGTAAAACTCAATAGCTAACCTTTCAGTCAAAGCTGTGTTAATAAACTCCACATACTCCCCACTAAATTTTTCAATTTCTTCTCTATTTCTTTCATGCCACAACTCCATATATATCACTCTCCTTTACCATATTTCTATTTCTGTTTCAAGTTCAACATTATATTTTTCCTTCACTTTGCGTTTTATAAACTCAATTAATTTTTTAACATCTACAGCACTGGCATTACCTCGGTTAATAATAAATCCTGCATGTTTTTCAGATATTTGAGCATCACCGATACTAAATCCTTTTAAACCCAACTTTTCGATTGTACTCCCAACATAAAAATCAGGTTTTGGTCTTTTAAAAACACTACCTGCACTCGGAAATTCTAAAGGCTGTTTACTATATCTTTTTTTAATTATCTCCAGCATCTTATCTTTAATCTTACTTTTCTCACCTGTTGAAATTTTAAGTGCTACTCTTAAAATTATTAATTGATTTTGTTTTTTAAAGATGCTACTTCTATACGAAAAATCTATTTCATCTAGTTCTAATTTCAAAATCTTTTTTCCATCAAAGGCTTCAACATATAAAACATTTTCAGCAGTCTCCCACCCATAGGCTCCTGCATTCATATAAACTGCTCCACCTACACTTCCAGGTATCCCATAAGCTCTTTCCAAACCCGATAAACCTTTTTCCATCATTTCAATACAGAGTTTTTTCAAAGCAGTTCCACTTTCTACAACAACCTTTTTATCCTGGAAATCTATTTTATCTAATCTTTCTGTGGAAATAACTGCAAAATCCATTCTTTCATCTTTGGGTAAAATATTTGTACATTTTCCAACAACTTTTACTTCCATAATATTTGATAATAGTTCATAAGTTTTTATGAAAGTTTCCACACTATTGGGAATAACAAAATATTTTACCGGGCCACCAATTTTAAAACTGGTATGATATTTCATTTTATCATTTAAGAATACATCATTCCCTAATTCTAAGAGTTTTTCAAATATCTTTTCCAAAAACAACCACCCTATTCCTTCCAAGTTCTTTAGCCTTATATAATGCGTCATCTGCCAAACCAATCAACTCCTCTGGACTGTCCACCTGTAATTCAGGCATGCTGGCTATTCCAAAACTTAATGTAACTTTCACCGGAAACTCGTTGATATTCTCAATTGCTTTTCTTAACCGTTCAGAAATTTCTACAGCAACTTCTGACTGGGTATTTGATAAAACTATAATAAACTCCTCTCCACCGTATCTTCCAACAATATCATTTTTTCTTAAATTATCTTTCAAAACCTCCGCAATTTTTACCAAAACTTTATCACCAAACAAATGGCCAAATTTATCGTTTAACTTCTTAAAATGATCAATATCACACATTACCACTGATAAACCCATATTAAATTTTTTAGATCTTACAAAATATTCATTAAGCTTTTCGCTTATATAATATCTGGTATAAAGTTTAGTTAAAGGATCAACTACACTTCTCAATCTGGCAATCACGCTTTTCACGACTGTTACAAAAGCATATTCTATAACTTCTAAAGTATCTAAAATTCTATACATTTCCTCTTGATCAACATATAGTGAGTTATTCGATAAAAGTATATAATATTCTAAAAACTTATCTATTTTATCCGAAATCCTAATAAGTAACGGTTCATTTCTCAAAATATCTTCCTGTATATCTAGAAGAGTGTCATCTTCAACATTTGAAACCATAAATTCTCTTTCAATTCTCTTGTCCTTTATGTAAATTGCAACTTCTTTAAATGGAAACATGTCATAAAACTTCCCTGCAAAATAATTAATGATATTCATAGGATCTTCAACAACCTCTATGGCTTTCAATTCTTCAAGCAATTTTAATGCAAAATTAGATTTATTTATTATTACCTTAACCCTTTCCGATATTAAATTGCTGCTAATCATTTCTTTATAACTACTGATCAATTCATAATGCCTTAAAAACTTTTCATTACTTTTTTTCAAAATATCTGCATAATTTGAAAAGCCAATATCATTATATAAAACATAAGCTTTTGAAATATAACTCTGGTATCTATAAAGCTTATTTATTCCTTTATAATATTTTGCATAACCTTCATACAAAAGTGCCAATGATAATCTTAAATTTTGAGTCGCATAATCAGTCTCTAACAATTTCAAATGTTCAAAATATCCATCAGGATCAACCTTCACAATTTTTTCTCCCAGTAACGCATATGCTTCTTCTCTCCACAAAAATGTAGAAGAATCTCTAAACTTTTCCCATTTTTCTTTAAAATCTTTTTCATCAGCCAATACTAAATCAGCAAACAAATTAAAATCAGCTACTTTAAAAGCATGTTGTTCTTTATTTTTTCTATACAAAGCCCTTGCCTTATCAATCTTACCGGTAAAAGCATACAATAAAAATAGTGTTCTTAAATAGCTTTTTTCAATTTGTAAAGCTTCTTCTATATCTTTTGCTTTATTTATAGTAACAATGCCTCTTTCAAAATCACGATTATACGTATGGAAAAATGTTTCTAATACATATGTATATGCTAATTCTCTTTTCAAATCTTTCAAACTTAAAACTTTTCTAATCATATTAAGTTGAGAAAAGAATTCTTCTATTTCGCCCATATATAACAACGAGTTTATTTTATTTAATTTTGCAAGAAGTGCCAGATCCGGAAGTGCGGCTGTTTCAGCTGCTTCAATTGATTTATCGTAATATAATGATGCGATTTTCATATTATCAATGTGTACTGCAATATTATTATAAATTAAGGGGAGTAAATGATAAAGTTTGCAATTTTTAGCTAAATCTTTTGCTTTATTTAAATATTCTAATGCTAATTTTATATCTCTTGTAGATATAATATTTGAAATCAAAAGAAGACTTCTTATTTTCACATCATTAACAAAAGAAGAATCAGAATTGATACTTCTATAAATTTCTTCTAATTCCTTAACACTTATCTTATCAATTTTTCCCAGATTAAATAAAGCAGTGTAATACAACAATTTTCTTCTATAGGTTCCAAGTTTGCCAAAACCCTCTAATCTTCTCTTATCTTTCTCAAAAAATTCAACAATTTCCTTGTTTCTCATTTCAATAATCTTTGATGCTGCTTTCCAATATTCATACAATTTCAGATCTGGAATTTCGTAATCAACTTTTTTCCTCAATCTATAGTAAATTTCCGTTTTAAATCTAATAAGCGAGTATGAAAATCTTCCCTCAGGTAAAATTTGCTCAGCATCTGTGATCAACTTTAGAAGGTAACTTGGCGAATAGTATTCCTCCAACCCCATTTTAACAACTTTTATATACAGTTGAAAAGCTTTTAAGTATTCTCCTATCATTTTATAATGCCAGGCATTTTTTAATAATACCTCATCTAGATACACTTTATTAGAAGGTGCATTTATTATCTTAAGATGGATTTCTTTTCTTTTTTGCTCATCAAATGAATAATAAAAACGTTCCCAATATTGTTTTAAAGTAAATCGATAATTATTATATTCTTTGTAAATTATTCCCATATCTCGGGCAACATTCAATACCCTTGACAATTTCACATTAAGTGCCTTTTCAAGAGTTTCTATATCTTTAAGTGTAAACTTTTGACCTAAAAATGAGAGATAACTAATCTTTTTAAACGTTTCAGGATCTAAATCATTCAAAATAAAGCTTATATTGTTAAAATCCATTTCTGACAATTTATCAACATCATATTTCCAGCAATCTTTCTCCAAATTCCTTGTTATTACCTGCTTTTCAATTAGAGTTCTTAATACTTCTACAACTAAACCAGGATAACCGTCACTAAGCTTAAACACAAAATTCACCAACGGTTCAACAGCTTCAATCTTCCCGAAGGTTCTTTCAATTAATTTTTTAACATCCTCTTTTGAAAATACACTTAAAGTTACTTTATCATCAAATTCATCAAATTCTTCAGTTGACGCAGCTATAATTAAAAACCGACCACTATACCTCAAAGATTTCAAGCTCAACAATAGAGCTTTAAAATCTTCAGGTTTCTCATGATAATCATCAACAATTATATAAACATTACTAAGTGAATCAATTACTTCTCCCAGCAATGAAGCAATTGTATCAATTTTACATATTTTTCTTTTAGTACAATTTAAAAGAATATTTTCTAGATTTTTCTCAACCTTACCAGAAGAAACTCTCAAAAGTTGCAAAATAAGATCGTCACCATTTAAAGGTCTAATAACATTCTTGCCTTCAGAAATTAAAATAGACTGAATATTATTTAAGAAAGTTGTCTTTCCAATTCTTTGAGGTCCAACTATTCCTATTATTTTTTTTGTTTTGTCTTCAATTTTCTTCATAACAGGGTCAATTTCAGCCCTTTGTATAATGGGTATTACAAAATTTTGCTTTATAAATGTTCCAATAGAGTATGGAAGATTAAAAAGCAACCTTCTTTTTTGGGGATCCTCCCAAAGTAGATTTTTTGAGATTTTTCTAATACTTTTTGGTGGATTTAAAAATTCAATAGCTTTACCTATTACATACAGTGTTGATTCTTCTAATATAACTTTTTGACTCAAAACTTCCGGAGCAACAAATACGTTTTTCCCATTTTTCGGTGGTTTCTTTGGATTTAACCATAAAGGTGGAAGAAGTTTTAACTCGAAATTTTCAGTAAACAAAATATCATCAAATGAAAATACAGGTAATTTTAAATTTGACATGTCATATACTTTTTTGGCAAATTCCAAAAGTTTATATGCAATATATTTTCTCATAATTCCATCTATTTCATTTAACTTTATTTCTCTTTCGCGGTTATAAGGAAAAATTATTCTAACCTCATCTTTAAACAAATACCTTTCTGGAACTATTACCTCGTCAAATGTTTCAAATAATTTGAAATACAAAACCAAATTCTGGTAATCTCCTATTATGTCTTTAGGTACAATTTTTAATCTTTTTAATACCTGGTTATCATCTTCTATTAAATACTCTTCCCCCGTATATGTATTTCGCAAAAACTTTAAAATCCTCATAAAACCCCCCTAACTTTGTATTACTTTGTTTCGCTCTCCAACAGAGATTTTGTTACCTTTATAACTTCTTCCACAATTTCCTCAATATTTCCCTTTAATGTTGTACCAGCTGCTCTTTGATGCCCTCCACCACCTAAAATAACAGCAATTTTATTTACATCAAACCATTCTTTTGATCTAAAGCTTACGTGTACTTCACCTTCTACATATTCAGATAAAAAAACTGCTACTTCAATTCCTTTTAATGATCTCAACTCACTTACAAAACCTCCACTATCTTCTTCTGTACAATTAAAATCTTTATAATCCTTCTGTGTTAAATAAGAATAAGCTAAAAGGCCATTACAATCTATTCTTAACTTTTCGATCATTCTTGAAAGAAGTTTAAACTGTTCTACTTTTTTATTTTCTAATATCATTCTAGCTATTTGATCTGGCTTTGCTCCATAACTAATCAACTTAGCTGCATCTTTGAATACCTTTTCATCTGCGTTTGAATATCTAAAAAAACCTGTATCAGTTTCAATTCCCATCAAATTAAGATGCGATAACCTTTCATCATATTTAATTCCCAACTCTTCGTTAAGCCTAAGAATCATTTGAGCGGTAGCAGCAAAGGTAGGATCAACCCAATTATAGTTACCAAAATAAACATTAGTTGCATGATGATCAATAACTATTACTCTATATTTTTCCAGCATTTCCGAAAATCTACCAACTCTATCCGGACTTGATGCATCAACAATTACAACTAAATCTGGTTTATATTCTTTCACTTCTTCATACGATTTTATCAAACTTACTTCGGGAATTTCATAAAAATATGAAGGGATTTTCCAATCAATAGCACAAACAACCTCTTTACCCAATTTTTCCAAACCCAAACACAATGACAAAACTGAACTTATATCATCACCATCAGGCATAATATGCCCAATTACCAATATTTTCTTGGACTCATTAATCAATCCTACTATGTTTAAAAACTCGTTTGCTGCAGCCATTAGAGCACCTCCAGTGACTTAAGGACAAGATTGGAAAAATCATTTTTTACTTTATTTGCAACTTCTACTACCTCTTCATGCGAAAGAGGCTGTTCCAAAATACCAGCAGCCATATTTGTTACACATGAAAACACCAAACAATCTATATTACAATGTCTTGCTGAAATTATTTCTGGTACTGTTGACATACCTACCAAATCAGCACCAAAATTACGGAAAGCCCTTATCTCAGCAGGTGTTTCATAACTTGGGCCTAATACCGCTAAATATACTCCCTCTTTTAAGTCTGGAAACAATTGTTTTACTTTTTCTACCCACTTTTTATCTAAAATACTTGACATATCAGGAAATCTCGGACCATATTTTTCTTCATTGGGTCCAATTAGAGGATTTCTAAACTGTAAATTTATGATATCTTTTACAAGTATTATATCACCAGGATTATATGTTTTGTTAATTGCTCCTGCAGCATTGGTTATCAAAAGCTTTTTAACACCAAGTTCTTTCAAAGTATACACAACAAACTTTATGATTTCAGGCGACCAACCTTCATAAAGATGAAATCTACCTTTTAAAGCTACAACTTTCTTCCCAGATAATCTACCAAAAACTAATTTTCCTTCATGACCTGGAGCAGTTGAGTGTGGAAAATAAGGTATCTCTTTGTACGATATTTCCATTCTCTCTTCTATCTCATCAGCTAAAAATCCTAATCCGGAACCCAGGATTAAACCAATTTGTGGTTCTTCATTTATTTTCCCTTTAATATAATCTACTGTTTGGTTTAATTTTTCCTTCACTTTTTTCCCCTCCTTTGATAAAATAATTATAGCATATCATAAACAATATGATTATAATCTCTTTTGATGGGAGGAAAATAAAATGATAAAATTTAGCGCATCAATATTAGCAGCTGATTTATCGAATTTAAAGTCCGAAATCCAGAGAGTTGAACCTTTTATAGATGAAATACATCTGGACATAATGGATGGACATTTTGTTCCTAACCTAACTTTTGCATATCCAATTCTAGATGCTGTAAAAAAATGCACTAATCTACCAATCGATGCTCATTTAATGGTAACAAATCCAGAATTTCATGTTGAAAAGTTAATAAAACTGGGTGTTGACAAAATAACCATTCACATTGAAACATCCAATCATATTCACAAATTAATCACTCAAATCAAGAATGCGGATATTCAAGCATTTATAACTCTTAATCCCGGTACTCCATTAAATACACTCGAAGAAATTATAAGCGACGTTGATGGAGTTTTAATCATGAGTGTTAATCCTGGATTTTCCGGTCAAAAATTCATTGCTAAATCATTAGAAAAAATTAAAAAGCTTAAAGAGTGGAAAATGAAATACGGAATGGACTATTTGATTTCAGTAGACGGTGGTATCAACTCTGAAAATATTCAAACTGTTGTAAATGCGGGAGCGGATATTCTCATAATGGGATATGGGATTTTTAAAAACGAACAATTAGAAGATTTAAGTAAGGCATACCGGAAATGATAACTGCAATAGTTTCACCTTATTCGTTCAAAGGTTCAATTTTAAAATTAGAAAATCTTGTTAAATATGCCAATGAAATAAAGGCTAAATCTTTGTTTTTATGTGATAATAATTTTCATGCAACAATTAAATTTATTGAGCTTTGCAAAAAAAACAATATAAAACCTATCATAGGATATAAACATAACAACAAAGTATTTTATGCCAAAAACACCTCAGAATTACTCGAATTAATTGATGCATACAATACCGATAACTTCGACGATATTAAACTCAATTTTATATCTGCTAACGACGTTTACTTTGCATATTATTTTCCTGGTCAGAGGAAAATCTACGAAATTTTTGCGGAATATCTTGGCGAACCACCGATTGAAAAAGGTGTTTTAAAAAAAATAATTTGCAACCTTGAAGTTGATGAATATAATCTTAGATCGTCTCAAACCCTTCCAAAAGCTCCCGATAATTTTCTCACAATAGAAACCAGTTTTAACGAATTTACCAGATTCCAAAAAGAAGTAAAATTAATCAAAGAAAAGAAATTTGAAGATTATTTTTACACAATATATGAAATAGTGCACCTAGCAGAAAAATTGGGCATAAAGGTTGGTCCTGGTAGGGGAAGTGCTGTAGGATCATTACTTGCTTATAAGCTGGGAATTACAAAAATAAATCCTCTAGAATATAATTTAATGTTTGAAAGATTTTTAAATCCTGGAAGAACAGACCTACCAGATATTGATTTAGACATAGAAGATATCAAAAGAAAACAACTAATAGACAAGCTTAGAGAAAAGTTCAAATACGTCTATCATATTTCAACATTTTCTAATATTGGTACTAAAACTCTCAAAAAAATAGCCTTTGAAAAAAAGATTCCTTTTGAATCATTGAAACCTCTCTACAATCTCCCAACTCATAAAAGTATACACGCCGCTGGAATAATCATATCAACAAGTGAAATCAAAGCTCCAATTAAGGACAACGTTATAGAATGGGATATGAATTCTTTACAAAGCCTGGGTTACATAAAATTTGATATTCTGGGTTTAAGAACTTTAACCATATTATCCGAACTTGAAAAAGAATTAGGAAAACCACAATTAAATGATAAAAAATCATTTTATTTAATTTCAAAAGGTCAAACTACGGGAATCTTTCAACTAGATAGTTCTATAGGTAGAAAGGTTTCAAGACTTATCAAACCTGAAAACATCAATGAACTTTCAATAATTCTCTCATTGAATAGGCCCGGACCTTTAAATGCCGGAATTGATAAACAATATGCAAAGGCAAAATGGGAAAATGCTAGATTTTTAGACTTAGAAATATTGAACGAAACAAAAGGAGTTTTAATTTTTCAAGAGCAAATAATGAAAATTGCTATGGAACTTGCTGACTTTTCTGCAGAAGAAGCTGATATTTTAAGAAAGTCAGTTGCAAAAAAAGACAAAGAATTAATGGAAAAACTGGTAGATAAACTAAGAACAAATTTATCCAAAAAATTGTCAAAAGACTTAGTGGATAACATTATAAGCATTATCATTGAATTTTCTGAATATGCCTTTAATAAATCACACGCTATTGCTTATGCTCACATAACTTATTACCTTTCATTTTTCAAAACACATTTTCCAAAACAATTTTTTAAAACCATCTTAAAATTCGATTCTTCAAAAAAAGAGAAAGCAATTTTAGAATTACAGGCTCTAGGATACAACATATTGCTTCCAAATGTAAATAACATAGATGAAACAGACAAAGATTTTGTTATACCATTAAATCTAATTAATGGAATAAATGACAAAATTTCTGAACAAATACTTAAAAATGGGCCCTACAACTCTCTAGATGATTTTATAGAAAAAAACAAAAATATCAATTACTCTGTTATTGAATCACTTATTAAAGCTGGGGCTTTTGACGATTTTTCTGAGAGTAGAAGACAACTACTTGTAAAACTGAAAGAAATTAGAACGGGAGTTAATAGTAAACTTATTGAACTTTCCAGTAAATTATTCGGAAAAAAACTAGAACACAATTTCAAAAAAGAACAGGATTGGGAAAAATGTGATATGGAATTTTCTGTGCTAGGTTTCCCCATTTCCAAACCAGTAAAAGATTTTAAAAATTTACTTGCACCATTTTCAATAGCAGCCTCAAGAAATCAAAAACTAGCAGTTAATATCGTTACAAAAGGTGGATATGCAACAGATGGTATTTCAACATTTAAACTAAATGTACCAGATAATGTTTATACGATAATCTACGACAGAAAATTGGAAATACATCATGGAATTAAAAAAGTTGTTTATGAGCTAGAAAATATTTACTCACATAAAGATATAGAAAAAGGGAATGTTAATGAAACAGTAACATTTTCTAAAAAAGGAAAAAGAGTGAAAGTTTTAAAATCAAGACCCGTTCAAGATGGATATAAAATAACATTAATTGAAGGTGATTGAAAATGTTTTTAAATGGAGAACTTTGCAAAAAATGCGGTGGAAAATGTTGTAAATATTATCCAGGAATAGCTTTACCAAAAGATTTTGGAAATTCCAGAAAAGAAATTTTAAACAATTTAATCAGGGTATTTAAATCTGGGTTATGGACAATTGACTGGATTGATAGAAAGAAAGATTTGTATTTTGTTAGACCTTCAATTAAAGGGTACGAAGACGTTCTGTTTGATCACTCAATACAGGGTGAATGCGTTTTTTTAACCAAAAATGGTTGTAGCCTTCCAATCGAACGAAGGCCCACCGGTTGTTTGCTTCTTGAGCCCATCGAAAATGGAAAATGTGTGCCTCACATTAGTAAAGCAGAAGCTTCAAAAGAGTGGAAAAACTACCTTGATTTGCTTTTCGATGCAGCAGTTGAAGCACAAAAAATAAATTTTGAATTTTAAAGGAGGGTTTTTATGAAAAAATTCCTCCCTTTCATGTTGGTTTTAACAGCTGTTTTTATTTCCATTATAATTATTTTTACAAAAGGAAATGTATATACAGGACCTGAAGTCTTTTTGCCAGGATATAAATATGGTAAAGATTTAGAAGAAATCAAAAATGAAAATGTAAAAAATTTTGTAAAAGTCTCCAAAGATTTTAATGATGGTTCAAATATATTACTCATTCTTTATGACCAAAACGGTTTTTTCAACAAAGAAAATACTTTAAAACTCAAAGCTCTTCAAAGAGAATTTGAAAACTCTTCATTCATAAAAGGTGTTTTAAGCCCTTTAAATTTGGTAAAAATTGAAGGTTTCAATAAATCATACTATGTTTCCGATGACACACTCCAAAAATCCATATTAAATGATCCAAATGCAGAAAATTTGATTAGTCATGACGGCAAATACGTTATCTTAAATTTAATTTTTAAACCTGATATAAACGCAAGAAAGTACACCAATTTAATTGAAGAAAAAACCAAAAAACTGTTTGACAAATATTACTTATTCGGTGAACCTGTTATTGATAGCGAGTTGTTTAAAGAGCTATTAAATCAAACATATGTATATCCAGTAATAATGTTTGTTTTAATTGTGTTATTTTTTTATTTTCAAGTTCGTTCTTTTAAAATTTCACTTTTCATAGTTTTTGTTCCCATAATATCTTCAATTATAACCATGGGAATGTTTTTCTTAACAGGAAGGCCATTAAATACTCTTACAGTGATGATGGTTTCTTTCTTATTAATAATAGGATCAGGATATGGTCTACATTTTTATAACGCCTTTCATAGATTTGATAATATCGATGAAACTAAAAAACATATTTCAAAACCAATTTTATTCTCAATGCTCACAACCGTTGCAGGATTCTTATCATTTCTTTTTGTTGAAATTGAGGCTTTTAAAGAGCTCGGTATACTAGTATCTATTGGTTTATCAATAACAGTTGGCTTGATTTTTTTGCTGGGAGGAAATTACTTAAAATATCTGGAAAAACTCAATATTCCTTCTTCACTTGGCATAAGATATCTTGGCAACAAAGTAGCGGTAATTTCTTTCGTAATATTCGTAATTATTGGTGCTTTATCTCCTTTTATAATTAAAAACATTTCTATAAAATCGGATATGGTTTCCTATTTTTCAAAAAACTCCAAAATCGGAACAGCGTACAAAGTTATGGAAGATGTATTTAACTTTAGAGAACCTATTTATTTAGTTCTAGAAAAAGATACACCTTTTCTTGCAACTGATAATGATAAGATAAAAATAATAAAGGAAAAACTTGAAGAAAATGAGCTGATTTCTAATGTAAGTTTTCCAAATAATATTCCGTTACCATTTTTATATAACCTTTCAAAAAATACTCCAAGTTTAAGTTATTTTATCTCCTCACGAAATAAAATCAGATTAATTGTTTATTTAACTTCAAAAGGGTATTACAATGTCGAAAAAGTTAAAGAACTAATTGCCTCAATAATACCTAATGGATTATACAAATATTATGTTGCTGGAAGTGCATTTATTTGGGCAGATATTAATAAGAGCATCAGGAAAGCTCAAATTCAAAGTTTAAGTTTTGCCAGTATACTAATTTTTATAATGGTATTTATAATTTTTAGAAAAATTAGATCTACAATAAGTGTGATGATCCCTATATTCTTTACAGCAATCATGAATTTTGTGTTCATGGCTGTTTTCAAAATAAATCTTGATATTTCAACCTCAATTACCTCGAGTATACTAATGGGATTAGTAATTGATTATTCAATACACCTTGCAAGTGAAGAATATAGAATAAAGGACCCACGAAAAGCTGTATTGAACGTGGGCCCACCTATTTTAGCAAATGGTTTAGGTTTAATTCTAGGATTTTCAGTATTATTATTCTCAAGTCTCAAATTATTTAAATCAATCTCAATACTAATTATACTTGGAATAGGTGTTGGATTATATTTTACACTTTTAATCCAACCATTTTTATTGAAAAAAAGAAGATAACTTCTTAATGTTTACTATCTTATAATTTTTATCATTATCATAATCAATTTTAAACAAAAAGAGGCCTCTTTCTTCAAAAATATACGGTAATAGCTTTTTGTCAATCTCTGAAAGATCTTGTTTTCTTAACTCTTCTTTCTTTATCCAATATAATTTTCCTTCATCACATTCAGGTAAGTGTTTCTTCTTAATATAACCTTTATAAATGAAGAGTATCCAATTATAACCATCTGGACCTATTTCTGTTGTTATAACTTTTAATACATAGTTATTAATCTCTATACCGGTTTCTTCATAAAATTCTCTTTTTAATGCATCAACAACACTCTCACCTTTTTCCAATTTCCCACCAGGTGGTACAAGTTTATCTTTAAAGGGCTCTTTGTTTCTTTTTAACATTACCACTTCTCCAAATTCATTAATTCCGTAGAAAATCACCGCTAATTTTTGTATTCTTTTTCTCCTAATTTTACTAATAAATTCCTCCATATAACCCTCGCAATTTTTTATTTCAAAATTCACCATATGTTCCTACAAAAACACTCTTTAACCAAGTATCAACTTCCCAATCATATTGAATACCTGCTATAAAACTTCCTGAAATTAAAGGATAACTAATTTTTATTCGAGCACTTGTATCGCTATCGAACATTCTATTTTCCACAAATGGAGTTGAATCATAATAACTGGCTTGTAAAATCAAACCATTAAAGGTACTTATAGAAGGAATAAACAAATTAATATTACCTTCTAAAACTGGCATTTCTCCATTAAATTCACCTAACATATACAAACTTCCATTTCCATATGGTTCAAGGTAAATTTCAAACCCTGCTATATATCCTAAACCACTTTCGCCATCCAATGGTGGAAGTTGATTTTCATACTTCAAGGATGTATATTTCCTATCAAAATACCTTGGAATATAACCATCCAGAGAATAAAACGCACCTGCAACGTAGTCAAAAATACTTCCTAAGGTACCGTAAAATCCTGCAAAAATTCCCTTTCCAATAGTCGAAAAATCTGGACTGGATTGTATAGCACCTTCAACACCTAATCTAACAATTCCCAATGGAATCGTTAGTGAAACACTACCAGCATATTTTACTGGTGTCCCATTATCAATTGTATAAGTTGTTGAAGAATCGAAATCAACAACACCAGAAATACTCAAATCATATGCCCCAAATTTATAACCAATTTCCCCCATATAAACACTATCTGACTCAACAAACGAGAAGGGGACAAAAGATTGTAATTCATAGGGAATATGAACACTAGTATGGAATTTTTCTAAGTTAATCGAAATATCAAATGCTCTTGTATTAGGATTTAAGTAATTTCTCACATTAAATCCCAATCCAAAAGTTATTGGTTTTGTTTTTCCATATCTAAAAGTAAACGAATTGAGATTTAATTCTAATGTGTTTATCATAAACGCATTGATAATATTTGTACTTGGTTCAGTTGAAGGAAGACCATAATAGAATGTGCCATAAACCACATCAGTAGCATAAGTGGTAAACCCTATTCCCAGTTTAACAGGTCCAAACGAAAACTCAGGAGAAATTTCATACACAAAATATTTCTCACCATTTTTCTCCACGGTTCCAATAAACAAAGGAACTCCTGCAAAAACAACCAATGTTAATACAACCAGAGTTAATGATAATAATTTTTTCATAAACTCACCTCCCACTGAATTTCTTTTAAAATTATTATAACATCATTTTTATTTTTATTAACAATCTATGCTATAATTTTAAAGAAATAAGCTCACAAGGGGGGGAGTAAATTGATTGAACTTTCTAACAACGAAAAAATATTTCTGAATTTCCTACTTAATTTCATCAAATCATTTCAATACTCAATTGAATTTGATGAAAACAATAATTTGATTTTAAAATCAACAAATATTGATGTTAATAACCTAAAAAAAGTACCGATAAATAAGACAAATCTTGAATACGAAATATACAATAATAATATCCAGCTAAGTTTAAGTGTTACCGAACTCGATATCATTGAAAACGGTTTGTTAATTTTTAAAAACTTACCTGACAATTATCGAGAAAAGGTCAAAACCTTTTTCAAAGCTTTCTCTAATGAAAAAATAATTGAAGAGAATAGTTATGGTGAAGTTTTATTAAAAGAAGAAATTTCTAAAATATATGTTCATGGTTTTCTCGTTTCTATGGAACCAAATTTCTTGTTTAGTTATAATATTAAAACTCCATCCAAATCCATTATTCAAAAACTAGACAAATTTGAAATCCCATTTAAAAGAACAGCTTATGTTAATAAAGTAAAAAATATTCTTTTAAACTGTGAAAACGCCGAAGTTGCTATTTACTTAGCTGATGATCTGAAAAAAATCATTACAGGGGAATCTCATGATGAAATTAACTGGAAAGATGTTCAAATACATGCTATAAAACTTCTTAATGGATTAAACAAAGTGCTTTTCTTTACAGAAAATGAAGATAAAAAATATTCTAATTTAATTGAACTTGCTAAAACAAAAGGCTATAAATTGATATTAATTTCTGAATCTCTAAGAAAATACCTGGATTCCGAAAGAGATATATTTGGCAATAAAATAAATACCATTGAAAATTTTTACAAAGAATATTCTAAAGATTTTCAATTTGAATTCGTTGAAAAAAACTTGTTGGAAAATGAAGAAAAGAAAAACCTTGAAATTATTGAAAAATTTTTAAGTGTTTTTAATTTAAACTTAGATGTAAAAGTATCGAACAATATGATTCAAAGTATAGAAAACAACATTTCAGAATCATGTATTTTGAACGATAGCTTTATCATAAAAAGAGAAGTTTTAAAAAACACTAAAGCAACTCTAAAAAACTTTCTAAAAAATATGAGCAAACTACTAAATCCTGATCAAAATAGTTATGAGTCACTACTCGATATTTCCGCAGAAATTTTACTAGAACTAATGAATATAAAATCATATAAATCTTCAGTAAAACCCAAAAAAACTATTCTTGAAAAACTATTCAAAAAATTTAAATAATGCTATAATTTATTTTGCAAAGGAGAACATTGTATGAAAATTGATGCAATTTTGCTTGCTTTTTATTTTGTTTTATTTCTTTTACTTTCTAAGCTTTCACCTTTCATTTTTGGAGCCATTATAATTGGCTTTTATTTTTCTATTATAATGGATGTTCCTGCTAATTTCTTAAATAAAAAACTCAATAAAAGGTTATCAAGAATCATTTCATATACATTAATTTTAGGAATCCTAGCTTATTCAATCATCAATTTTGTCCCACTTTTAATTTCACAGGGAAAGATTATATTTAAAAGTCTTTCGAACATTTCAATTACAAATAACGAAAAAATTCCATACTGGATTGCCGATTTTTTAAATAATGCAAACAAACAACTATCTAATTATGCCTTGAACTTATTAAATACAATTCTCTCGTATACTCCCTCGTTCATTACAATGACAATATTAATAATTATTACAACTGCTGCAGTAACAAACATAAAATGGTATATTGCAAAGAACACTGAAAAACTTTTTATAGAAAATCCTAAACGTGGAAAGAATTTTTTAAAAGCTTTTTACAAAGATTTTGAAAAATTTGTAAAAGGACAAGTTGTAGTTGCAGCAATAGTTGGATTATTGGTTGGTATACTTTCTTGGCTATTTAAAATAGAAGGAGCATTTTTTCTTGGAAGTTTATCATTCATAACTGATTTTATTCCATTTTTAGGTGTAGTAATAACAGCAATTCCTATGCTGATGCTGGGATGGGTTTCAAATGGTTTTTATGGGTTATTAATAGGTTTCCTGATATTACTAATAGTTAACCAAATTGAAAGTTGGGTTCTGGCACCAAAAATTCAAAGTTCAAACTTAAAAATACACTGGTTTATATTAATAATATCAATACTCATTTTTGCTGATTTATTTGGATTTATTGGTATTCTAATAGCTATACCATCAATACTCTTTATCAAAAGATTTTGGAATGAATACGTTTTAGGAGGGAAGCATGAGTAGCGGTGAAAAGTTTGAAAAATTACTAAAAATAATGGAAACATTAAGAGGGCCTGAAGGTTGTGAATGGGATAAAGCTCAAACTCATGAAAGTTTAATACCGTATATAATAGAAGAAGCATATGAATTGATTGAAGAAATTAGAAAAAAAGATTATAAAAATATGAAAGAAGAATTGGGAGATATTCTACTACAAGTCGTTTTTCATGCACAAATCGCAAAAGAAAACAATGAATTTACCATGGATGAAGTGCTGGATACACTTAACGAAAAATTAATTAGAAGACATCCACATGTATTTGGAAGCGAAAAAGGTTATTCATATGCAAGGTGGGAAGAAATAAAAGCAAAAGAAAAAGGTGAAAAGCAATTTTCACGAGTAGGTAAAATCAATTATTCTTTACCTGCGCTTTCACTTGCTAGAAGGGTTCAAGAAAATGCTGCTGATGTTGGGTTTGATTGGAATAACATAAAGGATGTTTTAAATAAAGTAAAAGAAGAAATAGAAGAATTACAGAATGCAAAAAATAAACATGAAATAGAAGACGAATTTGGGGATCTTCTCTTTGCATTGGTAAATCTATCCAGGTTTCTAAATATCGATCCAGAAATTTCTTTAAGAAAATCTACCGAAAAGTTCATCAAAAGGTTTAAAAAAATGGAAGAATTAATTGAAAAAGATGGCAAAATCTTTGAAGAACTAAGTCTAAAAGAATTGGACAATTATTGGGAGGAAGCCAAAAAATGAAAGTACACGGAAGAAATGTTTTAAAAGAAATTTTAGCAACAAATACTCCTGTAAAAATGATTTACTTCTCAGAATCAGGCGACTCTGAATTAAAACAATTAATAGAAAAGGTAAAGAATAAAAAACTTCCGTTCACTGTTGCTAACAAAAAAATTTTAACCAAATTATGTAATTATGATAAACACCAGGGGGTTGTTATAGACATTGGTGATTTTAAATACAAAGACGAACATGTAATAGAGAAATTTGATAATCCATTTCTGGTAATACTAGATCAATTACAAGACCCACATAACTTTGGTGCCATCATCAGAACAGCAGTAGGTGCTGGAGCAAATGCTATAATTATTCCTAAAGATAACTCAGTTAAAGTTACCCCAACAGTCATAAAAGTTTCAGCTGGTACAATTTTTAAAATTGACATAATTCAGGTTGTGAACATTAGCAGGAGTATTGAGAAAATTAAAAAATTGGGTATTTGGGTTTATGGAGCTGATATGAATGGCACAAAATATTATAAAGCAGACCTAAAAAAACCTATTGCAATTGTATTAGGTAACGAGGGATCTGGAATCAGAAAACTTGTTAAGGAAAAATGTGATGGCTTTATTTCTATTCCAATGAAAAACAGCATAGATTCTTTGAATGTTTCGGTTAGTGCAGGTATAATATTATTTGAGGTGATGAGGCAAAATGAAAGTATTGATAGTTGAAGATGATAGTAAATTAAGAAGGTTGTTGGAACTTGAATTTACTCATGAAAAATTTGAAGTTAAAACGGTAGAATTTGGGGAAGATGCTATCTTTTTATACTCCGAATTTAAACCTGATGTTGTAATTTTAGATGTAATGCTCCCTGACATTGACGGTACAGAAGTTGCCAAAAGAATTAGAAAAATCGATCCAGATGCTGGTATAATAATGCTTACCGCCTTAGGTGAAACAAAAAATAAGGTAGAAGGCCTTGAAAGTGGTGCAGACGACTATGTTGTAAAACCATTTGATTTTGAAGAACTCCTTGCAAGGGTAAAAGCTTTGTTAAGAAGAAAGAAAATTGAATTTGAACACGAAATAAAAGTTGGAGATTTGTCGATCGATCTCAGCAGTAGAACAGTCAAATATAAAGAAAAAGAAATTCAACTTAGCAAAACTGAATTTGATTTACTGGCCTATTTAGTAAAAAATATAGGAAGAGTTGTTTCAAAAGATGAAATTTTGAATGCAGTTTGGGGTATGGATTATTATGGTACCCCCAACACTGTAGAAGTATATATAAACTATCTAAGAAAAAAAATTGACCCAAATATAATAAAAACAGTCAGAGGAATAGGATATACTATTACGAAGGAATAGATGGAGGTGATCAAATGTTTTTCTTTGACCCAAGTTTTATAATTTTAATTCCTGGATTAATCCTGGCAATTATTGCTCAAACATATGTTCAAGAAAGATTTAATAAATATTCCAAGATCAGCTCATCATTAAATATGACCGGTGCTGAACTAGCAAAATTCATGCTTGAATCTGCTGGTATTTACGATGTAAGAATTGAAAGAATTCCTGGAAAATTATCAGACCATTATGATCCAAATGCAAAAGTTGTAAGACTTTCAAGTAGTACATATGATTCAAATTCAGTTGCAGCTCTAGGAGTCGTTGCACATGAAATAGGCCATGCTATTCAACATGCAACAAAATATGTTCCATTAGTTATCAGAAACGGAATTGCACCTGTTGTTTCGATAACTTCTAATCTTTCATGGATTCTATTCATTGCTGGGTTCCTGTTCTTCAATATAGCATTGATAAGAATTGGAGTGCTTTTATTCTCACTTGCAGTTATTTTTACCCTTATAACTTTACCAGTTGAATTTGACGCAAGTAAAAGGGCCGTAAAAATACTATCTACAAATATAATGATGCCACCTAATGAGCTTAACGGAGTAAAACAAGTTCTAAGTGCTGCAGCTATGACTTATGTAGCTGGTACATTAATGGCCATTCTCCAACTCATTAGAATGCTATTCTTGGCAGGTTTAATTGGAGGTAACAGAGATTGAGTGATTTACTGATTGCATATAGACTATTAAGAAAAAAATTTAGAGGTGGAATTTTTTCAAAAGACTTTTATGAGGCTTTCTCCTATGTTGAGGAGAAAGCCTTTTTTAAAGAATTAATTTATGGAGTCTTAAGGAGGCAAGAATATCTCGATTGGATAATTAACAAATTTTTAAAAAGAAAAGAACTCCCACCTTCAATCAGAACTCTATTGAGGATGGGGACATATTTATTGTTATTTTCACACATGCCAAACTATGCAGTTGTAAACGAAACAGTAAATCTTGTAGAAAAACAATCCTTTAGAAAATTAGTAAATGCAATATTAAGACAAATCTCCAAATTAAGTTATATTGAACCTCAAGAGCTTCATATAAAATACTCTCATCCTAAATGGTTAATTGAATATTGGAAAAAATTCTTACCAGAAGATTATTTGATAAAAATGCTAGAATATAATTTAATACCCTCAAAAACAGTTGCAAGAGTTAATATAAAAAAAACAAATAGGGAAAAACTAACTCTGAAAAATATAAGATATACTACTCATTCTCCACAGGGAATTATTTTTGAAAATTTTAATATTTCTCCCTGGGAATTAAAAGAATATAAGAATGGTTTAATAACTTATCAAAGTGAATCTTCACAGTTAATTCCTCTATTAATTGATTACAAAGAAAACGAATACGTACTTGACGCTTGTAGTGCTCCTGGAGGAAAAGCTTCTCATATTTTAGAACTATCAAATGTAAAACTATTTGTAAACGATATAGATTTTTCAAAAATTCAAATAGTAAAAGAACAATTTGAACGACTAAATTTAAAACCTGAAAAATATTTAACTAACGACGCTCGAAAGTTGAAATTTAATTTCCAGTTTGACAAAATTTTTGTTGATGCTCCTTGTAGTAGTTTAGGAACTGCTAGAAGAAATCCTGAAGTGCTTCGAAGACAAAAACCTCAGAATATTAAAAATTTAAGTAATTTGCAGCGTGAAATTTTAAACAATTTGTGGCAATCGTTAAAGAAAAATGGCACCTTAATATATTCAACCTGTACCATTACATATGAAGAAAACACTTTAAATGCTGAATGGCTAGTAAAAGAAAAGGCAGCCAAAATTATTGACATAAGAGATAAACTAGATAAGTTTGATGTAAAATATATATGGGATGGATATGGTGCTCTATTCTATCCAGATGAAAATCTTACACCATTTTACGTTGCAGTTTTTATAAAGGAGTGATTTAATATGATAACTAAAAAAAATGTGGAAAAATATATAACCTCTAACACATATACCCCAAAAGTTTTAAAAGAACTATATAAAGCATTTAAGTTAAGAAAAAAAGATGAAAAACAAAAATTAAGAAAAATACTTTCCGAATTAATTTCTGAAGGTAAGATATATAAAGACAGCAGAGGAAAATATAAACCCATAAAAGAAAATCTAGTAATTGGAACATTGGAATTTACGAGAAATGGTACCCTTGCATTTGCCTGGACAGAATCAGGGGAAGAAATTGCAATACCAGCAGAAAAAGTTGGAACTGCTCTTCACAAAGATAAAGTATTAATCGAAATCGTCGGAAAATGGTATGATCTTCCGGAAGGAAGAGTTGTAAGAGTACTTGAAAGAGGTCTTAAAAAGATTGTAGGCACTTTCCAACCAAGAGGCAGATTCGCCTTTATCATTCCAGACGATCCAAAAATCCAATATGATTTTTATGTACCAGTAGAATATTTTAACAACGCTAAACCCGGAGTTAAAGTAGTAGCTGAAATAGTAAAATATCCAACTACTACAAGAAATCCTGTAGCAAGGGTAGTTGAAGTTTTAGGTTACTCAGATGATCCTGCTACTGATTTTCCAACAGTAATTGTTAAACACGATTTACCTGTGGAATTTCCTGAAAAAGTCCTGAAAGAAGCTTCAAAAATACCTGAAAAGGTCACTCAAAGAGACTTAAAAGGAAGGAAAGATTTCAGGGATGAAATTATAGTTACTATAGATGGTCCCGATGCAAAAGATTTTGACGATGCCGTAAACGTAAAAAAATTGAAAAATGGAAATTATCTTTTAGGTGTTCATATTGCCGATGTTTCTTATTACGTAAAAGAGGGCTCAGAACTCGATAAAGAAGCTTTCAAAAGAGGTACCAGCGTCTATCTTGTTGATAGAGTAATTCCCATGTTACCTTTTAGACTTTCACATGGAGTTTGTAGCTTGGTTCAAGGTGAGGATCGATTGGTAATGTCACTAGTAATGGAAATAGATAAAAATGGTAAAGTTGTTGATTTTGAAGTAACACCAGGCGTTATAAAAAGCTATAGAAGACTTGTTTATGACGATGTTAATGCTTTATTTTCTAACGACAAAGATGCTATCAGAAAAATTGGAGATTTGAAAGAACAACTTGAATTGATGAGAGAATTAAAAAATATTCTCAGAAATGCTAGAAAGAAAAGAGGAGCAATTTTAGACATAGAAGGTGGAGAAGTTAAAATTATTTTGGATGAAAAAGGGCATGCAATCGATATAATTCCCAGAAAAAGGGGAGAAGCTGAGGTAATAATTGAAGAATTTA
The DNA here is from genome assembly GCA_017656345.1 of Thermosipho sp. (in: thermotogales). Taxonomy (GTDB): domain Bacteria; phylum Thermotogota; class Thermotogae; order Thermotogales; family Fervidobacteriaceae; genus Thermosipho_A. The sequence goes on from JACDNZ010000002.1 coordinate 136,157, forward strand.
TGATAAAAGCGAACGAAACTATTGCAGAAATTTTCGATCATTTCGATTTACCATTTGTATATAGAGTACATGAACAACCTGATCCTGATACAATTTTACAGCTTAAAAACTATCTCTCGGCATTAGGTATTGATTTAAAACTTCCAAAAAAGATCCAACCCAAGATATTACAAAACCTTTTAGAAAAAACAGCAGGACATCCTTTAAGAAGTAGTATTGAAAGACTATTAGTAAGGTCAATGAAAAGAGCAGTTTATTCACCAACAAATATTGGACATTTTGGTCTGGCATCATATGCTTACACTCATTTTACTTCTCCAATCAGAAGGTACCCTGACCTTATTGTTCACAGATTAATAAGAAAGTTCCTAGAAACTAAAGGAAACATAACAAAAAAACAAATCAAAGAATTAAATAAAAAATTAACGAAAATCGCTGTTCACAGTAGTAAAAGAGAAAGAACAGCAGATGAAGCTGAATGGGATTATACAGCTTTAAAAAAGATCGATTATATTTCAAGACATATAGGAAGTGTATTTGAAGTTGTTGTAACATCAGTAACAAAATTTGGATTATTCGTCGAAATAATTGATAAAAGCATTTCTGGCCTTATCCATATCTCAACGATGGATGATTATTACAAATATGACGAAGAAAAAAGCATCCTAATTGGTACAAAAAAAGGAAAAATATATAAAATAGGTGATATATTTAAAGCAAAAGTTGTAAATGCAGATAAAACCAGAATGCAAATTGATTTTGAAATATACAATGAAAACGATTAGTTAGCTCTATTTTTGAAATATTCCACTCCTTTTACAATAAGAGAAATAACCAATAAAATTAATACAATCGGGAACACAATTGTAACTAATCCAATAAAGATCAACACAATTAATAATACACCTAAGATAATTGATAAAATAGGTGACAAGAATGGGAAAAATAATATACCCAAAATAACCAAAAATATAACACCAAGAGTTGCTAAAAAGTGTAACATGCTTGCACCTCCATTTTTTGATATGTTTACAAAAATATTTTACCATATAACCAAAATTTTTGCAAATTGAAACAATAAATTTTGAGGTGATAATATGAAAAAAGAAGAAATCAAAAATGAAATTGAAAGATTACGTAAAGAAATTGAATACCATAACTATAGATATTACGTTTTAGCCGATCCTGTAATAAGCGATGAAGAATATGATAAACTAATGAAAAAACTCATAGAACTTGAAAAAAAATACCCGGAATTTTCTTCACCAAACTCTCCATCACAAAAAGTTGGTGGAGGGCTAATTTCAGGTTTTAAAACAATTCCCCATACTATTCCTATGCTTAGTCTTGACAATACCTACAATGAAGATGAAATAAAAGAATTTGATGCCAGAGTAAAAAAATTACTCAACAAAACAGAAGTTGAATATGTCTGCGAACTAAAAATTGATGGTGTTTCAGTTGCCTTAAGGTATGAAAACGGAAACTTACAAACGGCATTAAGTAGAGGTAATGGTATAGAAGGTGATGATATTACTGAAAACGTTAAAAAAATTAAATCAATCCCCCTTAGGTTATTTAAACCATTAACAATTGAGGTACGCGGTGAAATTTATATGCCTGTCAAAGAATTTGAACGATACAATATTCAAAGGGAAGAAGAAGGACTTCCACCCTTTGCAAATCCTCGAAATGCAGCTGCTGGGACCTTAAGACAGCTGGATTCCTCAATAGTTGCAAAGAGAAATCTAGATTCATTTTTATACTACATTGTAGAACCTGAAAAATATAACCTAAAAACTCAATGGGAAGCACTGCAATTTCTAAAGGAATTAGGGTTAAAAGTTAATCCATATTCAAAATTATGCACTAACATAGACTGTGTAATCAAGTACTGGAAAGAAATGACAAACAAAAGAACTGATTTAGATTATTGGACCGATGGAGTAGTTGTTAAAGTAAATAATTTTGAATATTACAAAACGTTAGGCGAAACAGCTAAAGCTCCCCGCTGGGCAATCGCATTCAAATTTCCTGCAATTAAAGCCAAAACTAAACTAATTGATATAGAATTTAATGTTGGTAGAACAGGAACTATTACTCCTGTAGCAATTCTTGAACCCGTAAACCTAGAAGGTACTATTGTAAAGAGAGCATCTCTCCATAATTTTGATTATATTAAAGAAAAAGATATTAGAATTGGCGATTATGTGTATATTGAAAAAGCTGGAGGTATTATTCCTCAAGTTGTAAATGTAATAAAAGAGCTTAGATCTGGAAAAGAAAAAGAGGTAACTCCCCCAGATAAATGTCCAGTATGCGGCGGACCTGTTGGAAAACTTACAGAATCAGAAGTAGCTATAAGATGTTTGAATCCCCACTGCTTACAAAAGCTAAAAAGGCATCTCGAAATATTCGTTTCTCGTTCTGCATTTGATATTTCAGGTATAGGAGAAAAATTGGTGGATAAATTTGTAGATGCACGAATAATTAGCGATATCGCAGATATTTTCTACTTAACACCATTCGATTTAGCTCAAATAAGCGGAGTGGGGCAAAAAACTATCGCAAATATCCTAAGCCAAATTAATAAAGCCAAAAATACTCCCTTTCACAAAGTAATCGTCGGCCTAGGCATACCTCTTGTAGGTGAAAAAACTGCAAAACTCCTCGCTGAAAATTTTGAGGATATTGATAAACTTGCAAACGCAACCTTTGAAGAACTCACATCTATAGAAGGAATCGGCCCCGAAGTTGCAAATAGTATAATAACTTATTTTAAAAACGAAAAAACAAAAGAGATTATTAAAAAACTTAAAAAAGCTGGTGTAGTTCTTAAAACTCAAAGAGTTGAAAAAAGCGATAAATTAAAGGGTTTAACTTTTGTAATAACTGGAACTCTTAAAAATTACAAAAGAGAAGAAGCAAAAGAAATCATCGAACAATTAGGAGGAAAAGTTACAAATACAGTAACTTCAAAGACGGATTATCTGATTGTCGGAGAAAATCCTGGATCAAAACTTACAAAAGCCAAAAATCTGGGTATTAAAATCATCAGTGAAAAAGAATTTGAGAAACTAATTAAAAGTTAATTTCTCCAACTTCCCTCAAAAATTGCAATAAAAACCCTTTGATTACAGACGAAGCATATGAAAGAATGCTTAAAGTTTCTGATTTTATAACAAGAAAATCTCCGTTATTATCCCTTTTTCTCATTTCATCAATTGTAATCTTATTTACTAAACCTTCTTCGCCAAATACTCTCTTAATCTCGTTATGAATTATTGGAAATTTATTTAAAGTATAGTTCATTATATTTTGAACATAATCGTTATAACTGTCAAAGAAAACAGGTTTAGCTCCAAGTATAGTTTCTTTTGCAGCATCATCTGAATAATATAATAGGTAAACCAGGTAATCATCCATAAAGAAATGGGCATTTGCAAGTATTGCACTCATTTTTTTGTTCATTGCAGCCCATACTAACTCTCCAAATGTTCCAGGAGCATTATGATATGGCTGTGATAAATCTTCAATATAATGTAATGCCCGTCCTAAAAATCTATAACCCCAGTACCTATCACCGTTCTCAAACGCTTTTTTTGACATTTCAACAAAATACAAAAAAGATTTATCCCCTTGAAAAGCTTTTAAGATCCCAACTTTATATCTCATGTGCCTTACACCCTGACTATTTCCTATTAACCCCTGTAGCGGATCTAATTTAAGGCCTTCATCCATTCCATTGTCAGGTTCTGGTGAGTAAATTGTTAAAATCTGCCATACCGGTAATTTATTATCCACAGGTGGTGGATCTGGAGGAAATTCACCATCCCCTAACGGTTCAAAAAACCTTCTGGTCCCTGCTACATCTTCAAGAACCAAATATTCTTCATTATATATTCTATCTTCCTGATAACTATATTCTCTAATTTTTACTAAGGAATCTTTTCCAGGAAGATCCTGAATTAAATAATAAGTCAATGCCTCATGACCACTCCAAGCAAATAAAGAAATAGTAAACAATATTAATGCAATGAGAAAAAAACTTCTTTTCATTGACCCCACCTCCAAAATTTTATTCACTTTCTTTTATAAATGACAATACATCCCTAGAACCAAGCATTCTTTTAATCTCTTCTGCTCTTTCACTTTCGTTCAATTCTTTTACAATTCCCTTATCATTTTCTCTCGTTACCACAAAATGCCTATCCGCCCTGATAGCTATCTGTGGCAAATGTGTAACTACAATCACTTGATAATTCTTTGAAACTTCTTTAAGTTTTTCAGCTAACTTATTCCCCGTTTCACCACTAATACCTGCATCAACTTCATCAAAAATCAAGACTCCACCGGAAACAATTGATAACTCCAATGAAAGCATTAATCTTGAAAGTTCTCCACCTGATGCAATATGTCTTACAGGTTTTAATGGTGCACTTTTAACAGTCCTTCCTACAATCTCAACTCTATCAAAACCTTTTGGGCCCATTTTTGTTTTCGTAAATACAATATCAAGCTCAGCATTTAAATTCATATCATTTGCATGATTAATAAAATTGCTTAAAATATCCGTTGCTGCTTTTTTTCTATTTTCAGATATTTTTTCACCAATTTCTTCTAATTTTTTTTGCAAAAGTTCTATCCTTTCTCTTGCATTTTCCAAAAGTTCTATTTTAGTATTTACGTCCTCAAGATCCTTTTTGTATCTTTCATAGTTTTGTAATACATCTTCTAAGGTGGGGCCAAACTTACGTTTTAAAGAATTATAATCCCAAATTTTTTGCTCTATTTCTGTAATATCATATTCTTCTACATCGGACAATTCTCTTTGAAATTCCAGATTCATTGTTTCAATAATATCAAGTGCTGCATTAATTTGATCTAAATATTTATCTGGAGCTATTTTTTTCATAGACCATAATTGCGAACTAATTTCTTCAGAAATATTTATCAATTCATTAAAATTCTGAATATTCTGCTGTAAATTTGTCGCTATTTTATATTTTTCTTCCAATTCTTGTTCTTCTAATGGATCTGGATCTACTGCTTCAATTTCTTTAATATAATCAGAAAGTTCTTCCTGTTTTCTCTTCAAATAATCTAAATCTTCTACTTCCAGCAAATTTATCAAATTTTTGTACTCCTGGTATAAACCAGAATATTCAACTATTAACTTATCGTTACCGCCAATTTGATCTAAAACAGACAATAAGAACTGCGATTCAAGAAACTTTAAATGCGAATTTTGTCTATGTAATGATATTAAATCACTTAAAATTTCCGAGATAATGTTTCTTGGAAAAACCCTACCATTAATTTTAAATGTTGTTCTTCCATTTCTTTTTGTTATTGAAAAAATATTTTCTCCAGATGAAATTTCAAATTCTTCATAATCTTCTGGAAGATTAATAACAACATCTGCACTATAATTATCAATTCTTCCATTGGTAATTCCCAACAAAATTCCCAGTACATCCAACAACAAACTTTTTCCGGCTCCTGTTTCACCGGTTAAAACATTTAATCCTTCATCAAAATATATATCTACATTTTTAAAATAAAGATAATCGTTTAAATGAATGGATAAAATCGATCCATTCTTCATTTAATCAGATTCTCCTTTTTAAATGAATATGGTAAAAGTTCTTTTACCGTAGTAATTTTCTTTTTTCTATCATTACTAACCAAAATAACTCTAAAATCTCCAAACTCAGACATTACCTGTCTACATGCTCCACACGGAGATACTGGTTCAGTAGTATCTCCAACAATTACTAACGTATCAAATTCTCTTTCACCCTCAGAAACCGCTTTAAAAATCGCAACTCTTTCAGCACAACATGTTAATCCATATGAGGCATTTTCAATATTACAGCCTGTAAAAACCTTACCATTCTTTGTCAACAACGCCGCCCCAACTCTGAATTTTGAATACGGTGCATAAGCTTTCTCTTGCGCCTTAAAAGCTTCATCAATCAACCATTCAATTTCTTTACTGTTCTTCTTCATCATCCACCACCTTAATCAATACTTTTTCAATTCTATTTTTGGACGCAGCAACTATTTTAAATAAAAAGCCATCAATTCTTATTTTTTCACCAACTTTTGGTATTCTTTGAAGATTTTCTAAAATATAACCAGCAAGAGTTTCATAATCACTCTCTGGAAAAACAATATTTAATTCTCTTTCAAGATCATTTATAGGAATAGTAGCATCAACTATATATGCTCCATCTTCAAGTCTTTTTATACCCACATTTTCGTTCTGGTCATATTCATCCATTATTTCTCCAAACACTTCCTCTAATATATCTTCCATTGTGACTAAACCTGCTGTTCCACCATACTCATCAACAACAATTGCTATATGTATTTTTTGTTCTTTGAAAATTTTCAGCAATTCCGAAATTTTCATTGTTTCCGGAACAAATAACGGCTCTCTCATTAACTCTTTAACTTTTACCTTAGATTTTATCTCAGTTCCTCTTTCACTTATAAATACCAACACATCTTTTGCATAACAAACACCAACTATATTATCGATTGTATCCTTATACACGGGAATTCTCGAATACTCCTCTTCCTTAATAATCTCCATTACTTCTTCGAGAGTTGCGCTTTCGTCAATTGCTACGATATCAACTCTTGGTATCATTATTTCCTTTACTAGCGAAACTTCCATTTCCAGGGTTCTTTTCAACATAAAGCTTTCCTCATGCTTTATAACGCCTTCCTCACGCCCGGCCTCAACATACATCAATAAATCCTCGGTCGTAATAAAAGGCGTTTCATTAACTAATTTCCCACCCATTATTTTAATTATAAAGTTGGAAATTGAAACCAGTGCCTTTATTATAGGGGATAATATTTTCGAAAGAAAGATTAAAACTTTTATCATTCTATAAAAAATTCTTTCATTGTTTTGCCTTGCATAAATTTTAGGTGTGATCTCTCCAAAAATTAAAATGAAGAATGTTAAAATCAATGTAGTTATTAAAGCAGAAATACTCTCTGGAATAAGATCTTTAAAAAATTCAACAACAAGCAATGTCGCAATTGAGGAAGCTAAAATATTAACCAGGTTATTCATTATTAAAATAACAGTTAACAACTTATTAAACAAATGAAGCTCATTTTCTTCTTCTTCAATGTTACCTTTCCTCAAAGACTCCCTAAGTTTTACTTTACTTACAGAAGTTAACGCTGTTTCTGATGCTGAAAAAACAGCTGACAAATACAACAAAATTACAAGTAATAAAAATTTCCACATATAACTTAAAGGGTCTTCCATTTTTACTTTCACCTCCAAAAAAATTATACCACATTACAATTTGGTTTTTCTATTAAACATAACATTAAACTTCATCAAATTTTTCTTTTTTAAAGATCTTTCAACAAAAACTTCTTCTTTCGTATATGGATCAATTCCAGTAAAATAGATTGTAGTGCTTAAAGTACCAGGTGTAGGAGTAAATATCTGTATCTGCTGAGGTTTGTAACCTAATTTCGTTTTAATAAACCTTCTTAAATGATTGTTTTCTCTAAAACTTTCACCAGGATGTCCCACTATAAAATAAGCTACAACATATCTTTTTTTTGAAATCTCTTCATACTTTCTTTTAAACTCTAAAAATAAATCGATGCTTGGCTTTCTCATTATTCTTAATACATTTTCATGTGAATGTTCTGGGGCAAGTTTTAATTGCCCGGGTGTAAACTCTGGTAATTGTTTGATAAATTCTTCACCATACTTTTTATCGCTTAAAACTAAATCATGTCTTATACCCGATGAAATGAAAACATTTTTTACTCCTGGAACAGATTTTATACTATGTAAAAGCTTCAAAAATGCTTCATGATTCGGTAGATTTTGCTCACAAATATTTGGATGCATACAGAATTTCGCACATTGTCCTTTGGTATTTCGCACTTTACATACCGAACCATACATATTGGCTGTAGGTCCTCCAACGTCCATAATAGTCCCTTTAAAATCTTTCATTTTCTTGATTAACCTAACTTCTTCTAAAATTGATTCCTCACTTCGTGAAATCAAATGAGTCGTTTGATGTTGAGTTAACGCACAAAAAGAACACGAACCATAACAACCTCTAACAGCAGTAATTGAAAATTTTACAGTATTAATTGCTTTCACTTTTCCTTGATTTAGATAGTAAGGATGAACCCTTCTCTCAAACGGTAAAAGGTAAATTCCGTCCAATTGTTTTTGTGACAACGGGAATTGTGGGGGATTTTGTATAACATACCTCGTATCCTGTTTTTGAACAATTTTTTTCTCTTTAAATGGATCAGTTAATAGTGTTATTTTCAAAAACATCTCAGAATATTTTTCAGGTGAATTTGAAACTTCTTCATGAGATGGTAAGTGGATCCCGTTAACATCTTTTGATGACCACCAAACTATACCTCTAATATCCTTGCATTTATCAATATCTCCATACTTCTCCAAACATCTTGCAATTTCTAAAACTGATAATTCCCCCATACCATACACTAAAATATCAGCTTTTGAATCTAATAATATAGATTTTCTAACTTTATTTGACCACCAATCATAGTGTGAAAATCTTCTTAAACTTGCTTCAATACCACCTATAACAATTGGCACGTCCTTGTAAAACCTCTTTATTAAATTTGAATAAACAATTGTAGCTCTATCTGGCCTTTTACCCCCCAATCCCCCAGGGGTATAATCATCACTTCTTCTTTTCTTACCAGACGCTGTGTAATTTGCTACCATTGAATCAACATTTCCTGCAGTAACGCCAAAAAATAAACGAGGTTTTCCTAACCTCGTTATCTCATCAGTATTCCAATCAGGTTGAGCAATTATTCCAACTTTATAACCATACGATAATAGATAATGTCCAATCAATGCTACACCAATAGATGGATGATCTATATAAGCATCACCTGTAATTAAAATTATATCCAGATACTTCCAACCTAACTTTTTTACCTCATCTAATGTGGTAGGTAAAAACAATTAACTACCTCCTGACAATTCTTTGTACATTTCAAAATAACTTTGATACCTTGAACGCTTTATAAAACCTTTTTCAACTGCATTTTTAACCCCACAATCCGGTTCATCAATATGATTACAATCAGGAAAAAGACAAAAATAATCATTAAACTCTGGGAAAAATTCTTTTAAATCTTCGGGAGCTATAAAAGATATATCAAGATTAGCAAAACCAGGGGTATCTGCTATCCATCCGCCAAAATCAAAATAAAGCAATTCAATAACCGTCGTTGTATGTTTTCCACGATCTAATTTTTCTGAAATATCATTTACTTTCAGTGATAATCCTGGGTTAATAGCATTTAAAAGACTACTCTTACCAACTCCTGACATTCCCGCCATTGTAGAAATCTTATTTTTCAACAATTCCTTTAAATTATCTATTCCATATTTTGTTTTTGCACTCGTGACAATTACGGGATAAATTTTTGAATAAATATCTTTAAATGCTTCAATTTCTTCGTCGACTAGTAAATCAGCTTTGTTTAAAACAATTATCGCAGGTAATTTTGCCTGTTCTACTAAAACTAAATACCTATCTAAAATTTTCAATGGCGTTTCAGGTTTTTTTAAAGTAGTTACAACAATAACCTGATCTACATTTGCAATTCTTGGTCTAGAAAGTTCATTCTTTCTATTATAAATGTTTTCTATTACACCTTCTTTTCCTATAATAATACGATATTCGACAATATCACCAACAATGGGGCGTATTTTTTGTTCTTTAAATTTCCCTCTTAATTTACATAAAAATTTTTCACCAGTTTCAAAATCCTGAACTATTGCCATATTGGATAGAAATTTTACAACGACACCTTTTCTTCTCATTAACTACCTCCTATTTCTCCATTATCAACCAGTAGTTTTATTGTCTCACCCGTACTTATTTTTTCTCCTGCAATTGGATAAGTTGCTAAAACTCTGCCATCTGGTCCAGGATATTTTATCTTTACTACTTCAACATTCAATCCCCAACTTGTTAAAATATTATAGACTGTTTCATAACTTGTACCAAAAAAATCTGGGAGTGTATATTCATTTGTCTCAATTGATTCCCCAAAAACTCTAATTATTCTACCTTTTTTTACTACAATACCAACATTTGGAATCGTACTTATAACCCTGCCACTCCCAAATGTAATTACATTAAATCCTTCATCATTCAGGATTTTTTTTGCTTCATCAACAGTAAATCCTAAAACATCAGGAATATAAGCAGTATTTGCTTTTGATTGAAAATATATAATTCCCAAAAATGCAAGTACTCCAAAAGCAAAACCAGCTAAAAATATGAAAAAATACTTAATTATCTTGATTTTAAATTCCTCCTTCTCAATTGTCCGCAAGCAGCATCAATATCTGCACCTTTTTCAATTCTAATTTCGCTCTCGATACCATGGCGTTCAAGTATTTGTTTAAATCTTTGCAACGCCCATCTGCTCGGTTTATAAAAGTTTGGATTTACAGGATTTACTGGAATTAAATTTACAAATACATTCAATCCCTTCAAAATCTCTGCAAGTTTATCAGCATCTTCTGGATAATCATTGAATTCCCGAATTAAAATATATTCAATAGTTACCCTATCTCCAGTTATTTCTTGATATTTTTTCACAGCATATATTAATTCATCAATGCTATATTGCCTGTTCAGAGGTATTATTTCGTCTCGTTTTGTATTTGTGGCAGCATGCAAAGAAAGTGCAAGTTTAACATTAAAGCCTCTTTCAGCGAGTTCTATAATCCTTTCAGGAATTCCCACGGTTGAAATAGTAATTCTTCGCTTTCCAATATTTAACATTTTTTTATGATTTAACATTTTCACACTCTTTAAAGTCTCTTCAAAATTCAGAAGAGGCTCGCCCATCCCCATATAAACTACATTTCCAACTTTAACTTTTCTATGTAATTCTATTCCTAGTATTTGCGCGACAATTTCCCCAGCTCTAAGATTCCTTACATATCCACTTTGCCCCGTTGCACAAAAACTGCATTTTACCGGACATCCCACCTGCGTTGATATACATGCAGTAACTCTCCCGGAATGGAATAATGCAACCGATTCGATTGTATTACCATCTGAAAGTTCCCATAAAAACTTCGTTGTACTATCAATTTTAGAAATTTGCATTTTTAAAAGTTTCAAAGTACCAATATAAAACTTTTCATTCAATAATTTACGATGCTCTTTGGAAAGATTAGTCATATTTTCAAATTTAAATATTCTCTTTTTATAAACCCAATCTAAAACCTGATCAACTCTATATTTTTCTAATCCTAATCTTTCAAATTCTTCTATCAATTCCTGATACTCAAAATCCAGTATATTTTTTTTCATATTTTTACCTCCAGTAAATATTCTTAATATATTTTAACATAAAGGCGTTAAAAAGTTTACCCCACAAGAAATCTCTCGCAAAATCTTATTTAATATAATGAAACAATTTTGTAACTATTTTATGTTAATTTACTTTCTATACTTTAAATCCAACTATTATAAAGCCATAAGAAGGTTTTCATTTCATGTTTCAAAAGTTAATGTTTGCACAACTTGTTATATATTTATTAAATGTTTTTAGGCAAAAATAGAAAAATTAAAAAGAAGGAAATTTTATTATTATCTTTAAAATTAAGTTTTTATATTCTAAAATCACATCTATTTAACGTGATTCAAAGTTTTTATATAACGAGACATAAGTTTATAATTATAGTGATTTATCAAAAATTTTTACATCACAAAAAGGAGGGATTAGTTTGAAAGTTATAAGTCCAGCAGATGTGGCAAAACTCATCAAAGAAGGTAGTAGTTTAATGATTGGGGGATTTTTAGGAAGTGGAACTCCTGAATCAATTATTGATGAAATAGTAAAACAAAAAATCGGCAACTTAACAGTTATTGCAAACGACACAGCATATGAAGACAAAGGTATAGGAAAACTAATAAAGAACAAACTTTGTAAGAAAGTAATTGTTTCACATATTGGAACAAATCCTGAAACACAAAGACAGATGATTGATGGAGAACTGATAGTTGAACTTGTTCCACAGGGCACATTAGCTGAAAGAGTTAGAGCAGGCGGAGCAGGATTAGGAGGTATTCTAACGCCTACAGGAGTTGGAACAATCGTTGAGGATGACAAACAAGTAATTGAAATCGACGGTAAAAAATTTCTTCTTGAACTTCCATTAAAAGCTGATATTGCCTTAATAAAAGCTAAAAAAGCTGATTATCTTGGTAATCTAGTTTACAATTTTACAGCTGAAAACTTTAATTCATTAATGGCAATGGCAGCTGATTTGGTTATTGTCGAAGTTGAAGAAATTGTTCCAACAGGATCGCTCTCTCCAAATGAAATTAAAACACCCGGAATACTAGTAGACTTTGTGGTAGTAGCGGAGGTGAAACAATGAGTATAAATCCAAAGGAAAAAATAGCTAAAAGAGTAGCTTTAGAATTAAAAGATGGTCAACTTGTAAATCTCGGGATTGGGTTACCCACACTCGTAGCCAATTTTATCCCAAAAAATGTTCACGTTTTCTTTCAAAGTGAAAATGGAATAATTGGAATGGGGCCCGAACCTGAAAAAGGGTTAGAAAACAAAGACTTAACAAACGCTGGTGGGGGGTATGTTACAGCACTTCCAGGGGCTATGACATTCGACAGTGCATTCTCTTTTTCACTAATTCGTGGAGGACACCTAGATGTAACTGTTCTTGGCGGATTACAGGTAGATGAAGAAGGACATTTAGCAAATTGGATGATTCCTGGAAAAATGATCCCTGGCATGGGTGGAGCTATGGATTTGGTTACAGGTGCAAAAAAAGTAATTGTAGCCATGACACATACCGCAAAAGGAAATCCAAAAATTGTTAAAAAATGCTCATTACCATTAACTTCAATTAGAAAAGTAGATTTAATAGTAACTGAACTTGCTGTCATTGAGCCGACAGATGAGGGATTAGTGCTAAAAGAAATATCAAAAGATACAACTTTAGAAGAAGTATTAAAACTCACAGAAGCTAATTTAATTGTTTCAGAGGATTTAAAAACATTCTAACAAAGGAGGGACAAAACATGGTATACATTTTGGGTGCAAAGAGGACTGCAATAGGAACATTTGGCGGTAGTTTAAAAGATATTCCGGCACCTAGATTAGGTGCAATAGCAGCAAAAGCTGCGATAGAACAAGCTGGAGTTTCACCAGAAGAATTTGATGAAACAATAATAGGTTCAATACTTACAGCAGGTCAAGGAATGGGACCAGGAAGGCAAGTCGGGATTTATGCAGGAATTCCGGAAGAAAAACCCGGATATACTGTAAATATGCTCTGTGGTAGTGGTATGAAAGCAGTTATGATAGGAGCAGTAGATATAATATCAGGAGAAGCAGATTTAGTTTTAACAGGTGGAATTGAAAATATGTCTGCAGCTCCATACTTAATATCGTCAAAAGCAAGATATGGATTAAAATTCGGTAATTTTGAGGTAAAAGACCACATGATATTGGATGGATTAACAGATGTATTCAACAATGTGCACATGGGATTAACAGCTGAGAAACTTGCTGAAAAATACAAAATAACAAGGGAAGAACAAGACAAGTTTGCATACGAAAGCCAAATGAAAGCAAAAAAAGCAATTGAAGAAGGAAAGTTCAAAGATGAAATAGTTCCAGTTGAGATAATCACAAAAAAAGAAACCAGAAAATTTGAAGTTGATGAACATCCAAGATTAGATGTAACTTTAGAAAAATTGGCAAAATTAAAACCAGCATTTAAAAAAGACGGTACAGTAACCGCTGGAAATGCAAGTGGAATAAATGATGGAGGAAGTGCTATAGTACTTGCGAGTGAAAAATTTGTACAAAATAATAACTTAAAACCTATGGCAAAAATTATTGCCTGGGCACAAGCTGGAGTTGATCCAATGGAAATGGGATTAGGACCAGTTCCAGCAACAGAAAAAGTTCTTAAAAAAGCAGGAATGAAGATGGAGGATATAGAAATAATTGAATTAAATGAAGCATTTGCAGCACAAAGTTTAGCAGTTATAAAACTCTGGTCAGAGAAATTTGGTGTAAGTGAAGAATGGATAAAAGAAAGGACAAATGTAAACGGGGGAGCAATTGCGTTAGGTCATCCAATAGGAGCAAGTGGTAACAGAATCATCGTAACATTATTATATGAAATGAAGAAAAGAAATCTAAAATATGGTCTTGCAACACTTTGTATTGGAGGTGGAATGGGAACAGCTGTTATTATAGAAAACATTTAACCAATGTTCAAACTACGAAAGGGGGAATTAGATGCTTAGGGCACTAGGAAACTCTTTTACAAAATTCGCAAAAAAATGGATACCTGATGCGTTAATTTTTGCAATGATTCTAACACTCCTTACTTTCATATTAGGAATGACTGTTCAAAAAGAAAGTTTTATGAACATGGTAAAATACATGGGTGATGGATTCTGGAGCTTGTTAAAATTTGCAATGCAAATGGTATTAGTTTTAATGACAGGTCATATTCTTGCACAAACCAAACCAATGAATGCTATTTTAAAAGCCATTGCTAAACTAGCTAAAACACCTTTTCAGGCTATCTTGCTCGCAACAATAGTTATGATTCTCAGCTCTTACCTTAACTGGGGATTCGGATTAATATTTACTTCATTGTTAGCAATTGAAATTGCAAAAAACATGAAAGGAAAAAAATTACACTATCCTCTTTTAGTTGCAGCAGCATATTCTGGTTTTCTAGTCTGGCATGTTGGACTCTCAGGTTCAATACCTTTATTAATCAACACAAAAGGGCATTTCCTCGAAAATAAAATAGGAATAATCCCATTATCTCAAACTATCTTCTCACCTGTTGGTTATATACCATTTTTAATTTTATTATTCACACTTCCATTTATTATGGCTGGAATGCATCCTAAAAAAGAAGAAGAAATCATTGAAATAAATCTTGACAAATTTGAAGAAAATGAACCAGTTGTTAAAAAAACAAAATCTCAAATGACACCAGCAGAAAAAATGGAAAATAGCCCTGTACTTCCAATTGCGATATCTGCTTTAGGAATAATCTTCATTTTTTATCATTTCTTCGTAAAAAAAGGTAGTTTAGATCTAAATATTCTCAATTTCATCTTTCTCATGTTAGGTATCTTACTTCACTGGACACCTAAAAATTTCATAAAAGCTGCAAAAGAAGCATCAAAAGCAGTTTGGGGTATTGTAATTCAGTTTCCATTTTATGCTGCAATAATGGGAATGATGACACATTCTGGACTTGCAGCAACTATTGCCAACTGGTTCGCTTCTTTTTCAACTCCGAGAACTCTTCCTCTATTTGCATATTGGAGTGCTGGTATTATTAATGTATTTGTCCCATCAGGTGGTGGACAATGGGCTGTACAAGGTCCTATCATGACAGAAGCAGCTTTAAAAATTGGAGCACCAGTTGCAAAAGTAGCCATGGGTGTTGCTTGGGGTGACGCTTGGACAAACATGATCCAACCTTTCTGGGCATTACCATTGTTAGCTATCGCCGATTTAGATATTCGTGATATTATGGGATATTGTGTTATGGCACTTCTCTGGTCAGGAATAATCACAAGTTTATTACTTTTAATTATATAAAATTCCAAACCCTGCGAAATTTCGCAGGGTTTTTATTTATTCTATACTTAACTTATTGCTATTACTTCCCTACCGCTAAATTATTTCGCAAAAAACACTTTCTAAATGATATAATTTGATTACATAACAATCGACACTAACAAAAATTGGAGGGATAACATGGACTTTGATAGACTGAAAGAACTTTGTTTAATACCAGGCATATCATCAAGAGAAGAAAAGGTAAGGCAAAGTATTATCAGGAAATTGAAACCAAATGAATATTTTGTTGATAAAATTGGTAATTTAGTCATTAAAAAAGGAAAAACAGGTAAAAAAATATTATTTATGGCACACATGGATGAAATTGGATTTTTAGTTACAAGTATCAAAGAAAATGGTGATTTAATTTTAAGAAAAGTAGGCGGAATACCTGATGAAATCCTACAAAGTAGAATTATTGAGGTTGTCAATGAATATAAAATCATAACGGGTGTTATTGGTTCTGTCCCACCACATTTAAAAAACGATAACGCAAACTTTGAATTAGTTGCAGACATTGGTGTATCAAGTAAAAAAGAAGTAATCGAAATGGGAATTAACATAATGGATTATGCTGTATTCAAGAAATCATTTAACATAATTAACAACTTTATTTCCTGCAGAGCCTTAGATGACAGATTTGGATGCTTCGCACTTGAGGAAGTTTATCAAAATATTAATCCAAAAAATGAAATATTATTTGCCTGGACCGTTCAAGAAGAAATTGGATTAAAAGGTGCAAAAGCATTATCAAATGAACTATACGAAATTGATCTTGCCATTGCTATTGACTCATTTGCATGTTGTTCAAGGCAAAATCAACATATACAACCTGGAAACGGTCCAATAATTCGATTTGTGGATAATTCAGGAATCAGTTCATTTGAATTCTCCAAACAAATTATCGAAATTGCAAGAAAAAACAACATTCCATTACAAGTTGGGGCAACTGGCGGTGGAACTGATGGAAGCATATTTGTAGACAAAGGTATTCCATTTGTTGCACTTAGCGTAGCTGTTAAATACCTGCATTCAACTGTTGAAATGATTCATATAAAAGATCTTGAAAACCTGATAAAATTAATAAAAGCAATTACTGAGGAGGAATTCTAAATGGAAGTATTACTATACATTCTTTTATTCTTCTCTGGAATTGGTGCAGGTTTTGTAAACGTACTAGCTGGTGGAGGTTCCATGTTAACATTACCTGTGTTAACTCTTTTAGGTCTTGATATTTCCGTTGCAAATGGTACGAATCGTGTTGGAATTTTGCTTCAAAACCTCATAGCAACCAAAAATTTTAAAAAAGGAAATGTTCTAAACCTAAAAGAAGGATTGAAACTCGCATTACCAGCTACAATTGGTGCCATTTTTGGAACATTTACTGTATTAAACATTGACAAGAACTTACTTAAAAAAATTATAGGGATAATATTTCTTGCAATGAGTTTTTTCATATTATACAAACCAAAAGTCTGGGAAGAAGGGAAAGAGGTAAATAAAAATTATCTTTTAAGTTTCATATTATTTCTTGGAATTGGTTTTTACGGTGGATTTATTCAAGCAGGTGTTGGATTTTTTCTTATAGCCAGTTTGGTTTTTGTTGAAGGCAATAACATTATAAAGACAAACGCATTAAAAGTATTCATTGTTTTGTGTTACACTTCTTTCTCTTTCGCAATTTTTCTGATTAATGGAAAAGTAGACTTAATAAAAGGATTAATTCTCGCATTAGGCACAATGACTGGAGCTAAAATCGGAACAAACGCCGCTTTAAAAAGCGGCGCAAGGTTTGTAAGATTTATTGTGTTTATAATGATAGTTATCTCTGCAATTAAATATTTGATTTAGATTATTCTTCTTTATTTTTTTTCTTTTGAAATTTCATCTAACAGCTTATTTATTTTTACACTCGCTTCTATACCTTTATCTTCTATAAATCTTAGCTCTGGTGCCACGTATAGTCTGGTATTTTTCGCAACATATGTTCTAAAATATCCTTTAAAATTTTTCATTAGCTCTACAGCTTTTTTTCTCATTTCATCATTACCAATATAACTAACAAAAACGTCGGCATACCTTTTATCTTTTGAAATTTCTACTCTAGAAATAATTGTAAAATCTTTTATCTCATCAAATTCTGGTTGTTTAATTTTTTTTAAGGCTTCTGCTATTAGATTTCTAATGTGTGCTTCAATCTTTTTATTTCTATAATCTGGTTTCATATTTTCGCCTCCAATTCCGCAAAATTACATATATTGTGGTGCAGATATTCCAAGAAGTCTAAAAACAACTTCATAGGTTATTTTCAATGCTTTTAGTAAGTTCAACCTTGCATTGGATAAAGAAAGATTTTCAACATCAAGAATTTTTTCTTTGGCATAATAGCTATGGAATTTTTCTGATAAATTATAAACGTAATTTGTCAAGATGTGCGGTGAAAGTTTTTCAGTTAAATCTTTTAAAACAAATGAGAGTTCGTCCAACATCTTTATTAGTGACAATTCTGAATCTTTACTCAATTCTTCAAGATCTTCTTTAAGTCTAAAAGTAATCCCTTTTTCTCTTGCTTTTTCAAAAACACTATTGATTCTTGCATATGCATATTGAACGTAAAATACTGGATTATCCACTGTTTTTGATTTAGCAAGTTCTAAATCAAAATTCAAATGTGTATTAATATCATTCATTGCAAAGAAATATCTGGTAGCATCTTTCCCCACCTCATCTATTAATTCATCTAAAGTTACAAATTCCCCTGATCTGGTACTCATCTTCACAATTTGGTTGTTTCTTTTCAAAGTAACAAACTGATGTAAAATAAAATCCAAAAACTTATCTGGAATATTAAGAGCTTTCATAGATGCTTTCATTCTTGGGATATGACCATGATGGTCACTCCCAAATATATCATACACTTTGTCGAATTTTCTCAAAAATTTATCATAATGATATGCAATATCAGTCATAAAATAAGTATAGGTGCCATCACTTCTTATCAGCACCTTATCTTCCTCATTTATTAATTCTGAAACTTTTAACCATAATGCTCCATCTTTTTCATAAACTAAATTTTTGTTTTTAAACATTTCTAATACTTCATCCACTAATCCTTTCTCAATAATTGAACTTTCCTTAACCACAGAATCAAAAGTATTATCGAGTTTTTCTAAAGTGTTATTCATCATCTTTAAGATGTTGTCCACCGAATATTCCATAAAAAACTTTTCTATATCATCATTCCATTGTTCAACATATTTTTCACCAACTTCTTCTTTCAACTTCTTTGCAATGTCTATTAAGTAAATACCTTTATAACCATCTTCAGGTAAATCATATGCTTTACCAAAAAGTTCATTATATCTCACCCAAAGTGATCTACCTAACAGTCTAATTTGCCTTCCAGCATCATTTAAATACATTTCACGTGTAACATCATAACCTAAAAATTTAAAAACCTTTGATAATACATCACCAATGATCAATTGTCTGCCATGTCCAACAGTAAAAGGCCCAGTAGGATTAGCACTTCCATATTCAAACTGAATCTTTATTCCCTTTCTATCCGGCTTCCAATATTTATCTTCTTTTGACAAAATTTCATTCAAAATATCATGATAATATTCTTTAGAAATTTTAAAGTTAATAAAACCAGGCCCTGCAACATTTATTTCAGAAAACAAAGGATCGCTATTTAATTTTTCAACAAAATAATTCGCTACTTCAATTGGAGGCTTCTTAAAATATCTTGCCCCAATTAAGGCAACATTTGAAGAATAATCACCAAATTTTTCATCTGGAATTTCTATATTGAATTCAAAATCATATCCAGCTTCTGCCAATATACTTTCTAATCTTTCAAGAATTAAAGTTCTTAACATTTAAGCACCTCCAAGCTGTTCTATCAATTCAAGTATTTGTGGAACTCCTTCTTTAGATACTGCAGAATATGGAATAAGAATATATTTTTCACCAAGTAATTGTTTATAATACTTTATCATTTTCGATTTCTCCGACATTTTTAATTTATCTATTTTTGTCAATATTACTGAAAAAGGAAGCTCCAATTCTTTTAACCAATTGAGGATTAGTTCATCATTTTTTTGTAATTCGTGACGTCCATCAATGAGAACAAAAACCAATTTAATATTCCAACCTCTTATTTCAAAATAATTTTCAATAATTTGTTTCCATCGTTCTTTTTCTTTTATTGAAGCTTTTGCATAACCATAACCTGGCAAATCAACAAAGTAAAAAGAATTATTTATAAGATAAAAATTTATGGACCTGGTTTTACCAGGCTTTTTGCTGACCCGTGCAATACTTTGATTTGTAAGAATATTTAATAAAGTAGATTTTCCAACATTTGAACGTCCAACAAAAGCAAACTCACCATTTCTTGAATCTGGGAATCTATCTTTTGGAGTATATATAGTTTTTATTAACTTTACATCATTTATTTTCACTAACCAGAGCCTCCCTTAAAACCTCATTTATATCTTCTACAAACACAAATTCCATTTCACTTGCAACGTCTTTTGGAATTTTTTCCATATCATATTCGTTTTGTTTTGGAAGTAGTACTTTTCTAATTCCTTTTCTATATGCTGCTAAAACTTTTTCTTTAATTCCTCCAACTGGTAAGACTCTTCCCCTAAGTGTAATTTCACCTGTCATTGCTATGTCATTTCTTATTGGTATTTTTCTAATTGTTGAAACTAACGAAGTTACAATTGTTACACCAGCACTTGGCCCGTCTTTGGGAACCGCACCTTCCGGAACATGTATGTGAATATCATACTTTTCAAATATCTTTGAAAAGTCTTCCCCACATATCTTTTTCGTTAGACTTAGGGCAATTTTAGCTGATTCTTTCATCACATCTCCTAATTGACCGGTAATAATTAAATTACCCTTACCAGGGAATAATAAACTTTCAATAAACAATGTAACTCCACCATAAGGTGTCCAAGCCAATCCCGTTGCAACACCTATTGTTGGCTTTTCAAGTTTCCCTTCTTCTTTAATTCTTGGTGCACCCAAATACTGTTTTACTCTCTTTTCAGTCACGTAAATTCTATTTTTACCATCAACGATTTCTAAAGCTGCCTTCCTTATAATTGCCCTAATTTTTCTTTCAAGTTCTCTCACGCCAGGCTCAATAGTATATTCAGAAATTATTTTTTCAATTGCCTTTTCTTTAAAAATAATTTTACTTTTTCCAGTTTTCAGTTCACCTAAAGCTTTAGGAATAATATAATCTTTCGCTATATAAAATTTCTCAACATTTGTATAACTTGGTATTTCAATAATTTCCATTCTATCTTTTAAAGCTTCAGGAATATTGTAAATCGTATTTGCTGTTGTTATAAAAAGTGCTTCTGATAAATCAAATGGTAGCTCTACATATAAATCAACAAATTCCTTGTTCTGTTCAGGATCAAGAACTTCCAACAAAGCTGAGGCTGGATCACCTTGAAAACTAATCCCCATTTTGTCAATCTCATCTAATAAAATCACAGGATTTCTAACACCAGCTTTTCTTATAAGCTGGATAATCCTTCCAGGAAGAGCTCCAACATACGTACGTCTATGCCCTCTTATTTCTGCTTCATCTCTTAATCCTCCAAGTGACATTCTCATAAATTTTCTTCCCATCGCATTAGCTATAGAACGTCCAAGGGAAGTTTTACCAACCCCTGGAGGCCCAACAAAACATATTATTGGAGCCTTTAAAGTTTTCGAGATTTTTCTCATTGCCAAAAATTCTAAAATCCTTTGTTTCGGCTCTTCAAGGCCATAATGATCAGACTCCAGGAGTTCCCTTGCATAGTTTAAATCAAGATTATCATCGCTTTTTTCGTTCCAGGGTAAATTCAATATCCAATCAAGATAGTTCCTGATAACATTTGCTTCTGGAGAATATGGGGCCATTTTTTCAAGTCTATTCAGCTCAAACCTAGCTTTTTCCTTAACAAATTCTGGATACTCTCCTTCTTCTATTTTTTTCTCCAATTCTTTTATCTCAGCATCTTCATCTCCACCTAACTCCTCACGGATAACCCTTAATTTTTCTCTAAGGAAATATTCTTTTTGAGATTTTTCTATTCTTTGTTTAACTTTCTGATCTAACTGTTGTTCAATTTCCAGTAGTTCCGTTTCTCTAGTAATCAAAGCTAAAATTTTTTCGAGTCTCTCATAGGGATGAAGCGTTCCAAGTAACTCTTGTTTTTCTTCAAGATTACCTGGACAAATCGAAGCAGCCAAATCTGCAAAAACATCTGGATCTTCCATATCTTCCAAAAACATTAACGCTTCTGTTGGAAGCTTTCTGGAATATTGTACATATTTTTGCATTTCATCCCTTACAATTCGCATTAAAGCAATTAACTTTTTAGTTTTTTGATATCTTTTCTTTAAAATCTGAATTTTAAATTTTAAATAGTCTTTTTCTACAGATTCAAGTCTTTTTGCTCTTGAAATCCCCTCTACCAGAACTTTAAATGAGCCATCCGGTAACTTTCCAAGCTGCATTACCCTAACAACTGTACCAATCTCATATAAATCTTCTTCTGTTGGATCCTCTATCGATGGATCCTTTTGATTAACCACAAAAAGAAGCTGATTATAATTCTCCATAGAATCTTCTAAAGCATGTAATGACTTTTCTCTACCAACATAAAATGGAATTACTGTATTAGGAAAAATTACTAAATTACTTCTCATCGCAATAGTAGGTAAAACATCAGAAATACTTATTTCTTCCTCGTTCAATTTTGCAGCTTTTTTCTCCAACTTCTCAAACTTTGTTTTCGAATCTTTCGCCATTTTTTAACCTCCTTAATTCGTCAATTACTTTTTTATTTTTACCATAAACTTTTATAACCAGATCTCTTGTATTATTATCGTTATGGTAAATATTAACTTCCACATGATCTTCAGTAAAATAATCAGAAAATAAATTTGCCCATTCAATTAAAAAGATCCCCTCTTCATCTTCTAACTGACCTTCCAAAACATAAAATAGTTCATCTAAATCATTTAAACGATATAAATCCACATGATAAATCGTTTGTAATCCTTCATAAATGTTTACTACTGCAAATGTAGGACTACTTACTTCATCCTGTGATATACCAAAATTTTCACAAAAAAATTTTACAAAAGTTGTTTTACCCACACCTAAATCCCCATTTAAGAACAAAAATCTATAACCATTAATATTTTTAGCTATCTCATCAGCTATATGTTTCAAACCTTCCAATGTAACAGAATTAAATCTTATTTCATTCAAACTTTCACCTTCTAAAGATAATATTCAAAACTACCGTAACTATAATGCTCAAAATAATCATTGAAGTAATAGGAATAACAACTACCAAACCTTTTTTCTTTATCACAATATCTCCTGGTAAAGGAAACAATTTAATCTTCTCCATCAATAACATTATTACTCCAAGTACCAGAAATATTAGCCCCGTTATTACCATCAATTTCCACATTTTCACCACTCCTGAAATATTCAAATGGTAGTGATAATGTTTCGCCATCTTCCGTATAAATTGTTACACGAGATAAAAATACATTAACTGTTATAACTTTTGCTTTTTTACCTTCGTATTTTATAACACTTCCTTCATCAGGTATATTCTTTAAAGCTTCAATATAAAAATCATATTCATATTTTAAACAACATAATAATCTACCACATGGACCTGTAATTTTTGCCGTATTAATCATCATTTGCTGACGTTTTGCATGTTTCAAAGTCACACTATCAAATTCTCTCAACCAATATGAACAACAAGATTTTAAACCACAAAGTCCCACACCTTTTATGAATTTCATTTCATCTCTTGCACCAACCTGACGAAGTTCTATTCTTGTTTTAAATTCTTTCGCAATATCTTTAACCAGTTCTCTAAAATCTACACGATTTTTTGAACTGAAATAAATAACTAATCTTGATCTATCCATAAGCATTTTTGCGTATAAAATTTTCATATTCAAGCCATGTTTTTTAACTAAATCTTTCGTAACACTTATAGCCCTTTCTGCTTCTTTCTCGTATTCTTTTATATTATTTAAATCCTCTTCTGTTGCCTTTCTAATAACAGGCCTTAAATCATAACCAATATCTTCAATGCTCATTTCTCTTTTACCAATAAGTACTTTTCCGTAATCCATTCCAAACTCACTCATTACAATTACGATATCATTCACATCAATTTTCTCACCATTATCCGTATAGTATATCAATGGCCCTAATGGCGTTAATTCTATTCCATATACTTCAGCTGTTAAAAACATTATTATTAACCTCCTACCATTAGAATTCTTTACAATTTATTATATCACGAAAGCTATATGTAAGTTTATTAAACCTCATACCGTAAACTAATTGTTTAAAAATATACAAAGTAAAAGACGGGAAAACCCGTCTTTATTGTTTAAAATATCTCTAATAATTATACAATGTTTCTAAATTAAATTCAATCACTTTTAACAGGCATTTTTATTAAAACCTTGTCTCAAAATTAGTTTTATTTTTATAACTTATGTGTATTATATTTATGTAATAATTTAAAAGATGTATAAACGTTTCTTGTGGGTTTTCAAAAGGAGGGGATACAATGAAAAAAACTTTATTGATTATCATTTCCATGATCGCACTCTTAATAATTATTCAAGGCTGTTTTAACTTAATCCCAGTTATCACCGGCTCAACCATTACAGGGGTAGCAAGGTTTTTTGATAAGGTTAATGGTCAACATGCCGGAATTGTTGTGACATTACAATCAAATGCAGCCACAAAAACTACTGTTACAGATGCTAACGGAAATTACACATTTACTGGTCTCGCTTTAGGAAATTACGTTATTATTGCAAGCGATCCTTCAAACAATTATTTCCCTGCTAGCTTGGTGATTACTATCGCCGCTACTGGAACAAAAACTGTACAAGACCTTGTTTTAACTAAAGTTATTAACCATGTGATAATTTTTAGAGAAGCAGAATCAGGCTGGGCAAATGCAGGTGTTCCAACAACTGTCATTGGAGATATTTTAACTAGCAAAATTGGTATGACCCAAGGTACAGGAATAAATCAATACGAATACAGAAGTTTAAGAGGAGGAAGTCCTAATCTTCAATTTAATTTTGGTGATCTTTTAATTATCGAAGGAGATCAACCACAAGACTTTTATGATATTTATACAGCAAACAAAAGCGTTTTCGATTCCTTTGTATACAACGGTGGTTCAATATTCTGGGTTGCAGCTGACAATGGTTGGGCTTCTGGTGATTTCACTTCAACACTTCCTGGAAGCGTTACCTGGAGAGACCAATACGAAACTCACAACGACATTGTAACTTTCAATCATCCAATTACAAGGAATTTCCCACCACAAATGGAAGGTAATTATGCAAGTCATGGTGGTTTTCAAACAGCCAACAATCCATTTATTAATAACCTAGTTACTTATTTAAGGGAAACAAATGGATTATTACCAACCTTTATCGAGTACAGATATGGATTTGGAAGGATACTTGCAACAACAACACCTTTAGAATGGTATGTCACAAATGGTCCTACAAATGTTCCACCAAATTATAACTATAACATAAGCTACAAGGATTTATTCGTATTAATGTTAACAAGAGCATTAAAATATTTCATGGGACTTCCAGTATCACCTAATATTCAATAAAACAAATACAAATTCAAAGAATATTAGAATATTTACTTAGAAAACTGAATAAAAATAATTAAGCGGTTCTCGGTATACACCGAAAACCGCTTAGTTATATAAATACTGGTGGCGAGGGACGGAATCGAACCGTCGACACGTGGATTTTCAGTCCACTG
>JACDNZ010000003.1 GCA_017656345.1 Thermosipho sp. (in: thermotogales)
GAGAAACCCCCCTATCCCCCTTGAGATACACCCCCCACAGCTTTATGCGGGCCAGTTTGGCCCGTGTTTTTTTTTACTTACCAACACAAAAATTAGAAAAAATTGTATCCAAAAGATCTTCACCAAATTTCCTTCCAACTAATATATCTAATTCATCTAAAGCTTTTCTAATATCAATTGATATTATATCAAGTTCAAAACCTTTTTCAAAATTTTCACGAGCATTATTCAAATGCATTTTTACCCTTTCTAGGATCTCTAACTGCCTTTGTGTTGTCACATGTGACGATTCTCCACTTTTTACAATATCTTCTACCCTCTCCAAAATTTTCATTTCTAAATCTCTCAAACCTTCACCAGAAAGAGCACTAATTTTTACTGAAATATTTTCAAATCTGTTCACTTTCTTTCCAAAATCACATTTATTCCAAACTGGTATAAAATTATAATCTTTTATTTTCTCATAAATATATTCATCTTCCTCAGTAAAACCTGTTGATGAATCCAGAACAAATAATATTATATCTGACTTTTTTACCTCATTTAAACTTCTTTCAATTCCTATTTTTTCAACAAAATCATCTGTTTCCCTAATACCAGCCGTATCGGCTATAATAAAATGAATTCCATTGATATCTATCTCACCTTTTATAACATCTCTAGTTGTACCTGGAATGTCTGTTACTATTGCTCTATCTTCATACAACAATCTATTTAACAAAGTAGACTTCCCTGAATTTGGTTTTCCTACAATTGTCATAACTATACCAGAACTTAAATGGAGACCTTTTTTACTGTTTTCCACTTTCTTATCTATTATATTTGAAATAGCTACAAGCTCCTTAAAAATCAATTCAACATCACTCTCAATATCATCAGGATAATCAATCGAAACTTCAATCTCTGCAAGTATTTTTAATAATCTTTCTCTATAATCTTCTATTTCTTTTCCCAATTTTCCTTTTAAATTCTCCAAAGAAATCTTCAATGACATCTCACTTTTTGCTTCAATTATTTGATATATTGCTTCCGCTTGTATTAACGATAATTTTCCGTTTAGAAAAGCTCTTTTTGTGAACTCTCCTCTCTCAGCCAACCGTGCCCCACTTTTTAAAATCACATCTAAAATTTTGTGTGTTACCAAAATTCCTCCATGACAATAAATTTCTACCAAATCATTACCTGTATATGAATTTGGTGATTTATAAAATACAATATTTACATCGTCAAGTAACTCATTATTATAAAGCAAAGAACGATGGTAAACTTTTCTATATTCTTCAATTTTGCTCATTCCAGATAATTTTTTAGCTATTTCATGGCTTTTTTCGCCATCAATTCTTATTATTGCAATTGCACCTGTTCCTTTTGGAGAAGAAATCGCCGCAATTGTATCCCTCAACGCTTTTACCCCTTTCATAAAGGATTTTTTAATATTCTTGAATATTTTCTGGGATATTTTTCAGGTGTTTCTTCAATTTTTTCAAAAATCAGCAAATACCTTTTTTTATCAAGAATAGCGTATTCTCTCACATCTACCAACTTAACTCCCAAAAAATTTATCGCATTCTCCGCTAAAGTCAATTCCTCTTTATAATTTATTCCCTTGTATAAAAATATCTTCCCGCCTTTTTTCGCAAACGGTGCTGTGAGTTCTAACACAATTCTTAATTCTGCTACAGCTTTTGCAAATACTGAATCAAATAATCCCTTTAAACTACTTTGTTCCTCTATTCTCCCGTGAATAAAATTTAAATTATCAATACCAAGTTTATTACAAACATTTTTAACATAAACAATTTTCTTTTTTGTAGCATCAATTAATGTGCCACAAATATCAAAATAAATTCTTATAAAAACGCCCGGAACACCTCCACCTGTTCCTACATCCAGAAAATTATTTCCCAATTCATCTTTTTTCAAAGGAACTATGCTATCTAAAGCAAGGAAGTGATACGCAAGGTGGAAATCTTTGTAAGCGGTTAAATTGAAAGGGGCATTGACAATCTCGGAAATATATTGTTTAATTATTTCTTCTTTGTTCATTTTATCTTACCTCTTAAAACTAAAAAATAGTATTTCACAATTTCCATAGGTATATGCCTTTTTTTTATTGGTGATTGAAGCCATCTATAAAACCATTCCATACGTAAATTCTGAAATATTTTTGGAGCCCGTTTTTTCTTTCCTGAAATAACATCAAAACTTCCTCCAACTCCCATCGCCAATTTAAAAGGCAAATTAAAATTTTCATATATCCATTTTTCTTGTTTTGGAACACCCATTCCTACAAACAAAAGATCAGGTTTCAATTTTTCAATTTCTTCCTGAGGGATTTTATCATCTTTAAAATATCCATGATGAAATCCTACTACATTTACTCCATTTTTAATCAATTTAAAAGCAGCTTCTTCAACAACTGAGGGTTGGGAACCTAAAAGGTACACTTTCCAATTGTATTTTTTAGACACTTCACATAAATAGATCATTGTATCGATACCTGTTACTCTATCAGTAATTAATTTTCGATTCCTTTTTAAAGCCCAAACAATTCCTGAACCATCAGGAATGATATAATTTGCATGTTTTATTATACTTCTATAATATGCATCTTTTAAGGTTCTTAATAAAATAGAGGCATTAAGTGTAACAACAAAATTTTTTTCACCGTTAAGTACACTTTCAACAATTTTATTTCTTACATCATTTTCATTTCCAATTATTAAATTTATATTCGAGAAATTCACTATATCCACAATTTTTCACCTTTCTCAATTTATAAAAAATCCCGGGGGTATTCCGGGACTGGTGCCGAGGGCGGGATTTGAACCCGCACGGGCAAATGCCCACATGATCCTGAGTCATGCGCGTCTGCCAATTCCGCCACCTCGGCACTTTTTATTTATATTATAGCATAGTAATTTATTCATTGTTTAAAACTTTTTCAAGAGTTTTTTCATAAACATGTTCGCTAGTTTCTGAAAACAGCAAACCATTTTCAAAAATGATCTTGGGTGATTGTATTCCATTAAAACTAGTACCGTATTCTGTTGTATATGCACCAGTATTGTAAATTACTACCAAATCATCTATTGTAATACTTTCAGGCAAACTTGCATCATAATACATTACATCCACACTGTCGCAGGTTGGCCCTGCCAAAACAAATTTATCATTTTCTTGATTTTCTTTTCCTATTACGGATATTTCGTACCTAATATTTTGTATCGTTTCAAGCAATCCATGGAAAACACCTGCATCTGTATAAACCCAATTTTCTTCCCCTTTTTTGCTTTTTAAAATAACAGAAGTCACCATTACACCTGCGTTACCAACCATTGAACGCCCTGGTTCAACAATAACCTTAATTCCTTCTCCAATGTAATCAACAACTGATTGATTTATAACCTGTGCAATTTCCTCAACTGTTGGTATATCTTTTGAATATTTAATAGGCATTCCTCCGCCAGTATTCACTATCTTCATTTCGATTCCCATTCTTCGTGCTTCCTCAAACACAACCGAAACTTCTCTTATTGCTACTCTCCAATTATTTGGGTTATAGTTTTGAGAACCAACATGAAAGCTAACACCTATCGGATTTAATCCTCTTTCATGTGCATATTTTACCAACTTAATTGCATGATCAACGCTAGTACCAAATTTTCTTGTTAAAGGCCAATCAGCGTCCTCTTCCATTCCATTTGTGCTAATTCTTACGTAAATATTAGAACCAGGAGCATTTTCTGAAATTTTATCTATCTCCATTTCAGAATCAACTGCAAACATTCTAATTCCATTTTCATAAGCAAATTTTATATCAACAGATTTTTTTATTGTATTTCCAAAACTCATCTTTTCTGGAGCAACTCCTAGACTAAGGAGTTTTTCAATTTCTCCTCTAGATGCAACATCAAAATAGCTCCCTAACTCATTTAATGTTTTAATAATTTCAGTATGAGAATTTGCTTTTACAGCATAATATACTCTGCAATTCTGTATATTCTCCATCAGTTTTTTATAATTATCCTTAATCACTTCTAAATCCATCACAAGTAAAGGAGTACCATGATTTAATGCAAGCTTTTTTAAAACTTTGTTGATCACAATTTTATTCATACTCCCCGCTCCCTTCATTTCAAAGGTCAAATTAATAATAAACTAATTTCTGCAACAATAAAACAAACACACGTTTAACTTTGTGATACAAGATGTTACAATTAAGTTATGGGGAGTAATTAAACAAATAAAACGTAGATAAAATGTGCAAAAATACCCGCACAAAGTCCTCCAAAAGTATGCGAAAAAATGGCTTTTCCAGTAAGATACCTATATCCAAGCTCGTCCATCATTGCAATATGTGTACTCAAATATCCACTCCATGTCATCCCAATCGCTGTAAATACAGCAATATCATTTGAGGTAATAATCTTCATTTCAATAAACTTTGGGATTAATGCCAAAGCGGCCCCAGTGGAACCAAGTGAGGTTAAAGGAAAGGCTATTAATTCAGGACTTTGAAAACCAAACAAAACTTTTAAAACTCCAAAAATTTTTTCACCTAATAATGGTAAAATAGGAATTCCTTCATAAGCAAGCCCCTGATAACCAACTGTTGGATCTTTTGGACCAAAAGTAATCAACATTACAAAAGTACTTATCACTAAAACTCCCGGAATAATTCCTATACCAATTTCCACTCCATTTTTCCCACCATCTAATAATGCTTCAAGAAATCTTTCCATAAAAGAACCTGGACGTGTTTCTCTGTACAACTTCTTGGGAATTAATTTTTCTTCTTTTTTTGCACTTCCTAATTTTTTCTTTACAAAATGAGTAAACAATCTTACACTCACTATACTTCCAACTAATGCACCTATATTTCCAATTAATACAGCTGGAAATATGTTGACATTCATTTTATTTCCCTGTGCAATCATATATGTTGAAACAATAAGTCCCATTCCAAAGGAAGTACCCAGATTACACAAAAGTGGCTCTTGCCATTTTTCAAAATTATTCATAAATCTTTTATCTTTTGCCAGAGAAATAATAGCTGGATTATCTGAAAAATAAGTAGATATAATCCCCATTACCGCTACACCCGGAAGATTGTAAAGAGGTTTAATTAGTGGCTTCAATAAAAAATCTATTATATCTGCTACTCCAAATTCAAAAAGGAGAGATGAAAATGCACCAGTAAGAACAGCTATAGCCATAATGAAAAATACTGTATTAATTAAAAGATCATGAGCAGTAGCCATTAAAGTTTTAAAAAAATTGGAAACTCCCATTGTAGATTCTATTCCATAAAACACAACAACTAAAAAAATTATAAATATTACCGCTTCTAAACTTATCTTTCTTTTTAACACATTATTCTCCTTTCTCAGTCTAATCTTAAAAGTATGATTATTACACCAACTATAAAGGATATACCACCAATTAACAAAGGATGCAATGACTGAGAAACAGAATAAGCGGCAAATAAAATCGCTATGTACTTGAAAAACGTTCCAAATATCCTCCTACGCACTCTTTTTAATGAAAAAGTAGCATATTCTATTCTATCTTTACCTAATGCTAAGACCAGTGTTCTGAACCGTGCATCAATGGAGTAAATTTCACTTATTATTCGATATAGATGATACAATGAAGATAAAACAACGAAGAAAAGTAGTCTGATCATGAATGAATCTGTATAAAACCAACCATATATTGCTAATCCTAAAACCATTATTTCATTAAATAATCTAAATGACCCATATTTAAAAAATGAATTTGACAAAACAATTAAAAATGAAAAAATAATAGATATCAGGAGCCCAAGGGCTCCTGACATTAAAATTAATAACGAAACACTAAGCATTTTTCGTTTCACCGCCGTCTTCTTTCTTAAACAGCTCTCCAATTGCGCCAATACTTCCCAATATACCAGAAACTTCCATAGGTAAGAATATTTTTGTAGCTGTTCCATTTGCAACTTCTTTTAGAGTTTCTAAATATTTTATTGCAATCAAATCATTAGTAGGTTGTCCCTTATGTATTGCTTTAAAAACTAATAAAATTGCTTCTCCCTGACCTTGTGCCTCAGTAACAAGCTTAAATTTATTTGCTTCAGCAACTTTCTTAATCGCTTCAGCCTGACCTTCCGCTTTCAAAATTGCAGCTTGTTTTTGCCCTTCTGCTTTTAATATTTCAGATTGTCTTATACCTTCCGCTTCAAGTATAGCCGCTCTTTTTGTTCTCTCCGCCTTCATTTGTTTACTCATTGCTTCCATGATATCTTTTGGTGGATCAATTTTCTTTATTTCAACTCTCGTAATTCTAATTCCCCATTTATCTGTTGCTTCATCCAATACTGTTCTTAACTTCGTATTGATCTTTTCCCTTGAAGTTAAAGTCTGATCTAATTCCAACTCACCTATAACATTTCTCAAATTAGTTTGTGCTAGTTTTATAGTTGCAAACTCGAAATTACTCACATTGTAAATAGCTTTATAAGCATCTGTTATTTCGTAATAGATAACTGCATCAACTGTAACCACCACATTATCCTTTGTAATAACTTCCTGGGGTGGCACATCAATTACATGTTCTCTCAAATCAACCTTTTGCATTCTATCAAAAAACGGAACAATGAAATGTATACCAGCTTTAACTTCTTTCTTAAATTTACCCAATCTTTCTACAAGACCTCTTTCATATGGCCTTACAATTTTAATACCAGACGCAGCTAAAATAAACAAAAATAGAACAATTATAAAAAATAGGATATACATTTTATACCCCCTTTCAACTTTCCATATCTTCTTTTTCAACCACTAAATGTGCACCTTCCACTTTCAAAATCTTTACATGTTCACCTTTTTTAATCTTCACTTCATCACTCTTTGAATAAGCTCTCCAGGAATCACCATTAATTTTTACTACACCTTTTCCAGCTTTATTATCTATTTCTTCAACAACTAGCGCCTTTTTACCAACAATATCATCTACATTAATTTTTCTGGGTTGCTCCCCTGTAATTCTATTAACTAATGGCCGAGTAAGCAAAATTAATATTCCCGATACCACGATAAAAGTAAGAATCTCCCAAATAGTATTCCCCACAATATAAGCTACTACCGAAGCTACAATTGCTCCCACACCAAACCAAAATATGAAAAACGTTGGAGTTATAATTTCTAATACCATCAAAATAACACCAAGAATAATCCAAAAGATTGTTGGACTAATTATACCACCCCCTTTTAATATCGTCTTTCTTTAATTTCTTTCTTTAATTCATCAATAAAATTCTCAATACTAATTCCTTTGAACTCCTTGCCTTCTCTATTTCTCACACTTATAGTTTTTTCCATTTCCTCCTTCTCACCTACAATTATCATGTAAGGAATTTTGTTTATTTGAGCTTCTCTTATCTTATAACCAAGTGTTTCGTTCCTTTTATCAACTTGCACTCTTAAACCATTTTGAGTTAGTGTATTAAAAATCTTCTCAGCATACTCGACATATTTATCTGAAACTGGCAATATAATAACTTGAACAGGTGAAATCCATAAAGGAAAAGCACCCGCAAAATGTTCAATCAAGATTCCAAAAAATCTTTCCAGAGAGCCGTATTTTGCTGTATGAATCATTACCGGTCTAACTTCTTTGCCATTCTTGTCCACATAAGTTAGATCAAATCTTTCAGGCATCTGAAAATCAAGCTGTATGGTAGCACATTGCCATTCTCTCCCCAGAGAATCTCTTACATGAAAATCAACTTTTGGACCATAAAATGCACCTTCGCCTTCTGCAACATCAAAATCAAGACCGATATCCTCAAGTACCTTTCTTAGAGCTTCTGTTGCTTTATCCCAGGTTTCTTCATCACCCATATGATCCTCTGGCATTGTACTTAAAGTTGCACGATAAGTAAAACCAAAAGGTTTATACAATTCATCGATTAATCTTACCACTGAAGTTACCTCTTCTTCAATTTGATCTTGTCTACAGAAAATATGTGCATCATCCTGTGTAAAAGCTCTCACTCTTAAAAGTCCATGTAAAACACCACTTCTCTCATATCTGTGAACTTTTCCAAATTCAAACATTCTTATTGGTAAATCTCTATATGAAACCACACTATTTTTGTAAATTAAAATATGACCAGGACAATTCATTGGTTTTATTGCATATTCTACATTTTCTTTTTCAGTAAAATACATATTTTCTTTATAATGATCCCAGTGCCCACTCTGATGCCATAATTTTACATTCATAACCAGCGGTGTCATCACTTCTAAGTAACCATATTGTTTATGAAGCCCCCTGGAAAATTGCATAAGTTCATTTAATATAATTGAACCTTTTGGTAAAAATATTGGCATACCTGCAGCAACATCAGTATTAATAAAGAATAATCCAAGTTTGGGACCTAACTTTCTATGATCTCTTTTTTTAGCTTCCTCAATCATTTTCAAATATTCTTCCAATTCATCTTTTGTTGCAAATGCTGTTCCATAAATACGTTGTAACATCGGATTTTTTTCGCTGCCTCTCCAATAAGCTCCAGAAACTGATAATAATTTAAAATGTTTTATTAAACCTGTTCTTGGAAGATGTGGCCCTCTACACAAATCTATGAATTCACCTTGTTTATAAAAACTTACTTTTTCATCTTCTATTTCTTCAATAAGTTCTACTTTATAAATTTGTCCTTTCTCTTTCATAAACTTTATTGCTTCTTCTTTTGAAAGCTCAAATCTTTCAATCTGAAGATTTTCTTTTATAATCTTTTTCATTTCTTTTTCTATGTTTTCAAGATCACTCTCATTAATTGTTCCATTTAAAATCTCGAAATCATAGTAAAAACCATTTTCTATAGTAGGTCCAATCCCCAATCTTACATTATCTTCACCATAAATTCTCATTACAGCCTGAGCCATAATATGAGCCATTGTGTGACGATAAAATTCTGGACTTTCTTTATCCTTTTTTGTAATTATTTTTAACCTACAGTCAAAATCTATTGGCCTTTCAAGATCCCACAATTCGTCATTAACAATTGCTCCAACAGCATTTCTATAAAGCCCCTCACTTATTTCTTTAGCGATTTGTCCTGGAGTAATTGGCTCATTATAATTCTTTTCACTGCCATCTGGAAAAATTACTTTCATAACAGCACCTCCAATTATTTATAAACAATTATCTTTTGTGCGCGAAGGATCAGAAAAATAATCAACGCAACTATTAATGAAAGCACATAAGAAAATGTAAAACCCGCAAATGCAAGTGGTAATAAAAACAAACAACTTTCAAATAGAGGAACTAGCCAAATTCTTAACCAATATTCTTTGGTAGAATCAAATATTATGATTACAAATATTAATATAACATATAATAAATTGAATTTACCATAAATTACAAAACTATACAACGAAAGATATAATACATATCTCAAAGCTTTTTCAAAACTAAATTCAACGACAGATTCAAAATAGAAATATAAAGGGAATAGAACTATTAAATCTAAAAAAACTTTATCAAAAGATATCAAAAAGATGGGAAATAACCATAAAAATAGCTTTAAAATCATAAACCAAGTTCCTCCGCTATTTCTTTCATAGCTTCTAAAGATATA
This sequence comes from Thermosipho sp. (in: thermotogales), assembly GCA_017656345.1. Classification (GTDB taxonomy): domain Bacteria; phylum Thermotogota; class Thermotogae; order Thermotogales; family Fervidobacteriaceae; genus Thermosipho_A. The sequence goes on from JACDNZ010000003.1 coordinate 9,632, forward strand.
CTATAAAATTCTTCAAGAGTCATCCCAAACTCCTCACATGATTTCATTTGCTCTCTACTTGCACCTCTTGCAAAAGATTTTTCTTTAAATCTATTCAGTAAGAAATTAACATCAATGGCAGACAGTTTTTTTTCTGGTTTGATAAGCGCACCAGCAACAATAAATCCTGTTGTAGGATCAACTGCATAAATTACCTTTTCAATTAGTGATTCTCTTTCTTTTTTCTCACAGTGAGCAAGAATTGCATTTTTTATTTGTTCTGGTACCATATTACCCAATATTTCGACAGTTTTTAAACCATGTTCTTCTGGTTTTTCTTTTGTATACTCGTAATCTAAATCATGCAACAGCCCTGCTAGGCCCCAAATTTCTTCATCTTCATTAAAATGTTGTGCCATTTTTTTCATAACAGCTTCAGTGGCCAGACAATGTTTTATTAAATTTCTTGTTTTAACATGCTTTTTTAATAAATCATATGCTTCTTCTCTTGTTATCATGTTGTCACCTCCACTTAAAGATAGTATATCATATTTCTGTTTTACTGGTTTTATTCTTTTTATGTTTTCATTATTAAGATTTATCAATGAAGGTGTGAATTTTTTTAGACTTTTCTCCAAAAATCTTAGTTTTTTATATATATTCATCAAAAGTATAATTTAAGAAAAATTGGAGGGATATTTATGTACAAACTTAAATGCATTTCTTGTGGAAAAATTTATGAACCTTCTCCAAAAATATATGTTTGTCCTCAATGTGGAAGTAGACTAGGTACTCTTGAAGTAATCTATGATTATGAAAAAATTAATTTAAAAAAAAGCGATTTTTCACCTGATGGTGATATTTCTCAATTTATAAAAGTTTTACCTATAAACAGTTATGTCACTCACTTAAAAGTTGGAGGAACTCCATTATATAAATTTAAAAATCTTTTGGGTATTAAGGAAGTACAAATAAAATATGATGGAACAAACCCAACCGCTTCTTATAAAGATAGAGCTACTGCCATTGCACTGGCAAAAGCTTATGAATATAATTATGAGACAATTTATTGTGCCTCTACCGGAAACGCTGCAAGTTCTCTCGCGGGGCTAGCAGCTTCCACAAAATTAGAAGCTTTCATTTTTGTACCAGCAAGTGCACCTATTGCAAAAATTGCACAGCTTTATGTGTATGGTGCAAAAGTTATTCAAATAGATGGTACTTACGACGAAGCTTTTGATATCTCTATGAAAATAGGCGAAAAATTGAATTGGTATTCACGAAATTCGGCAATTAATCCCTATTTACTTGAAGGGAAAAAAACAGGTGCTTTGGAAGTGGCTGTTCAAACGTTTTATGATCCACCCGACATTGTAATAGTAGGAGTTGGCGATGGTACAGTAATAAGCTCATTGTATAAAGGTTTTTATGATTTCTACAAATTAGGACTAATAAACAAAATTCCAAAAATTATCGGGGTTCAGGCTGAAAATGCCGATGCAATTGTTCGGACTTTTGAAAAAGGTAAACCTTACAAACCAATTGATATTTATGCCAAAACTCTTGCTGATAGTATCTCTGTAGGAAAACCCAGAGATGTAATAAAAGCATGTAAATACGTTGAAAAAAGTGGTGGAACATTTTTAAGAGTTTCTGATGAAGAAATTTACTCTGCAATTCTGGAGTTAGCTAAAAATACGGGAATATTCGGTGAACCAGCTGGCGCCGCTTCTTATGCTGGCCTGAAAAAAGCTATTAAACTTGGAATAGTAGACAAAAATGAAAAAGCCTGCATCTTTGTGACTGGTAACGGTTTAAAAGATATTAAAGCAGTTGAAAAATTAATAAAACCAATCAAAATTGAACCAAAAATTGAAAAAGTTTTAGAATACATAAATGAGGTGAAATCATGAAAATAAAGTTCACTTTAAATGGAACCTTGATCGAAAAAGATGTTCCAGTCAACAAAAGAGCTATCGACTTTTTACGTGATGATCTTGGAATTTTATCGATAAAAGAAGGGTGTGGCGAAGGGGAATGCGGTGCTTGCACTATATTGGTTAACGGAAAAAACGTTCATTCCTGTTTGATGCTTGCCGTAGAACTTGATGGAAAAGAAGTCATTACTGTAGAAGGATTGAAAGATAATGTAATCCAAGAAGCCTATGTGGAAGCAGGAGCAATTCAATGCGGTTTTTGCACCCCAGGTTTTATAATTTCTACCAAAGCTCTATTAAATGAAACATTAAATCCTACGCCAGAAGAAATAAAAGAAGCACTTGAAGGGAACTTATGTAGATGTACCGGTTATGTAAAAATAGAAAAAGCTGTTAAGCTTGCTGCAAAAATGTATAAAGGAAGTGATTCAAATGATTAAAAACTATTTTAGACCATCGACTATTGATGAACTTTCCGAACTAAAAATTAAAACAAATGGTTATCTATTTTCTGGCGGGACAGACCTTTTCGTAAAAATTCGAGCCGGAGCCATAAACACCGACACTGTTATTGATACTAAATATCTTGAAAATGAAGAATTAAAAATTGAAAATAAGAAATTGTTTATTCCATTGAATACCACTTATACCGAATTAAGAAAATTCATAAAAGCAAATCAAATCAATCCAATAATTGAAAATATAGTTAAAACAATAGGATCACCTATGATAAGAAATAGAGGAACTCCTGTCGGGAATATAGCAAATGCTTCACCAGCAGGTGATTTTGTTCTAGCAAGTTACCTGCTTAATGCATCAGTTATATTAAAACCATCATCTAAAAAAATTCCTGTAGAAGAATTTATCAAAGGTCCAGGAAAAATTGAACTTGAAAAGGAAGAATTTATTTACGGTATTGAGTTAGAAATTCTGGATGACTATAAATTCTACTTTGAAAAAGTAGGGAGACGAAATGCAATGATAATTTCAATTGCAAGTATTGGATTATTAATAAAAGAAGATAATGAAAAAATTAAAGACATAAGAATTGCTTTTGGTTCTGTAGCTCCAACTATTTTAAGAAATAAAGAGATTGAAAAAAGCCTGATTGGGGAAAAAATAGACAAAAACTTATTTAAATATCTAGCCAATGAATTTTTTAATCTGTCTTCTCCAATTACCGATGTAAGAGCTTCGAAGGAATATAGAAAACAACTTGTTTATAATTTAACATTAAAAGCATATATAAATCTGTATGAAAAGGTGGTGATATAGTGTTATCATTCAAAAGCTATATAAAACCAAAAAACATAAAAGAAGCGTATGACTTACTCCAAAACAATAATGCCGAAATAATTGGAGGAGCAACGTTTTTAAGACTTTCAAACAGAAAAGTAGATTTAGCTATTGATCTTATTGATGCAGGATTGGATTATATAAAAGACACAGAAGAAAATGTAGAGATTGGTTCCATGGTAACTATTTCTGAATTTGAAGAAAATCCTATTCTTTCAAATTTGTTTAATGGCTACTTAAAAAATGTTGCCGAGACAATTTTAAGTTTTCAAATGAGAAATATTATTACAATTGGAGGAACTCTGTACCCAAAATATGGTTTTTCCGATTTAATAACAGCATTATTAGTACTAAATACCGATATCTACCTTTACCATTCCGGAAAAATTTCACTTGAAGAATACTTAAAGACAAAAGTTCATAAAGATATTTTAGAAAAAATTGTAATAAAAAAAGAAAAATTAAAAGCTACTTTCCATTATATTAGAAATTCCGAATACGATTTCTCAATTTTAAATGTTGCTGTTTCAAAAGGTAAAAAAGTGAAAATAGCAGTGGGTGCCAGACCAGGAGTTGCTACTTTAGCATACAAAGCAATGGAATATTTAAATAAAAATGGATTAAACGAAAACAACATAAAAGAAGCAGCTAAAATTGCAGCAGAAGAAATAGTATTTGCAGATGACATTAAAACATCAAAAGAATACAGAAAAGTAGTTTGTGAAGCTCTTGTAAGAAGAGCTTTATTGGAGGTGATGTAATGAAAATAAAAGTAATAATAAATGGAGAAAAAAAAGTTCTTGATATAGAACCACATGAAATTCTCTTAGATGTTCTTAGAAGATATGGCTATTATAGTGTAAGAAGAGGCTGTGATACTGGTATGTGTGGTATATGTACAGTTTTATTTGATGGAAAACCCGTGCCTTCCTGTTCAGTTTTTGCAGCTAGAGCCGATGGACATGAAATCACAACCTTAGAAGGGTTACCTGAAGCCAAAGAATTTGCAGAATTACTGGCAGAAGAAGGAGCAGATCAATGTGGATATTGTAGCCCAGGACTAATCGTAAACACAGTATATTTGAAAAAATTAAAAATTAAAAAAATGGACGAAGCAAAAATAAAATTAATTGGAAACCTATGTAGATGCACGGGATATGAAGGTCAACATAGAGCTATTGCTAAATTTTTGGGGGTGGAAAAATGAAAGAAGTAACCAGAAAAATACCTAAAAAAGATGCATTAGGTCTACTGTTAGGAAAACCTGTATATACAGATGATATTGCACCAGAAAATTCTCTGATAGTAAAGATCTTAAGAAGCCCCCATGCATTTGCAAGAATAAAAAATATTGACACTTCTGAAGCTGAAAAAATTGAGGGGATAGAATGCATTATAACACATTTGGATCTTCCAAGAAATCCCATAACAAGAGCAGGTCAAGGTTATCCAGAACCTTCTCCTCATGACTGGTATATACTTGACGAATATGTAAGATATGTTGGTGATGAAGTTGCAATTATAGCTGGAAAAAATGAACAATGCGTTGAAGAAGCTCTACAAAAGATTAAAGTCGAATATGAAATTTTTGAACCAGTTCTCGACTTTGAAAAAGCTGAAGACCATCCATCCATTATTCACCCTGAAAAAGAATCGCATCCTATGTTTGAAATAGGTTTTGATGCCGAAAAAAATATTGCTGCATCGTACGAAATGGAAATTGGAAATATCGAAGAGGAACTTAAAAACTGCGATGTAGTTGTACACCAGAGGTACTACACTCAAGCACAAGCACATGTGGCTTTTGAGCCTCATACGGCTGCCTCTTACCTTGATATGCATGGAAGACTTGTTATAATATCTTCTACTCAAGTTCCATTCCACGTTAGAAGAATAATTGCAGAAGCATTTGGCCTTCCAATAAAAGATATAAGAGTTATAAAACCAAGAATAGGTGGAGGATTTGGTGGAAAACAAGCAATTCACGGTGAACCATTTGTTGCTGCTGTTACATTAAAAACTGGAAAACCAGCTAAAATTGTTTACACAAGACAAGAAGTTTTTGAAGCTACTTATACAAGGCATCCAATGAGATATGATATCACATTAGGTGCTACTAAAGATGGTAAATTAAAGGTAATTGATATGCAGGGATTATCCGATACAGGGGCATATGGAGAACATGCTTTAACAACATTTATGGTTGCAGGTTCAAAAACTCTTCCACTTTATAACAAAGTTTCCGCTGTAAGATTCACGGGAAAAGTTGTTTACACTAACAAGGTCCCAGCTGGTGCCTTTAGAGGATATGGAGCTATACAGGGTAACTTTGCGCTTGAATCTACAATAGACATGCTTGCAGAAAAACTTGGAATGGATCCTGTAGAATTTCGAAAGAAAAACATGATAGCTGAAGGTGAAACCTCTCCAATATTTAAAATAATGGGTGAAGGACGCGAAGGCGTTGAAATGTTTGTTAGAAGTTGTAAATTAAATGAATGTGTCGAAGAAGGAATGAAACTAATCAATTGGAAAGAAAAATATCCAAGAGTAAAAATTTCTGAAACAAAAATTAGAGGCGTTGGAATGGCAATAGCAATGCAGGGATCTGGTATCGCAAATATCGATATGGGAGCAGCAATTCTAAAGTTAAATGACGATGGATCATTTAATTTGTTAATAGGTGCTACTGACCTTGGCACAGGAAGTGATACCATACTTGCTCAAATTGCCGCGGAAGTTCTAAATGTTCCAACTGAAAACATAATTGTATACTCATCTGATACTGATCTTACCCCATTTGATGTTGGAGCCTACGCATCAAGTACTACCTATGTTTCTGGAAATGCAGTAAAAAGAGCTGCGGAAAAGATGAAAAAGTTGATTATTAAAGAAGGTGCTCGAAAACTTGGAATTGAAGAATCAAAAGTTGATTTTGATGGAAACTATATTTACGAAATAAATGGTGATAAGAAACTGCCTTTAAAAGAACTAGCAACTGTCCTATACTATACCGAAAACCAAAAACAGCTTATTACTGATGCTTCATACGTTGGGGAAGAATCACCTCCTCCATTCATGGCTGGATTTGCCGAGGTTGAAGTAGATATTGAAACTGGAAAAGTTAAACTTATAAATTACGTTGCAGTTGTCGATTGTGGAACAACAATTAACCCCAATCTTGCCAAAATTCAAGTAGAAGGTGGACTGGTTCAGGGAATCGGTATGACATTATTTGAAGATGTAAAATATTCACCAAACGGAAAACTTCTTACAAACAATTTGATGCATTACAAAATTCCTTCAAGATTAGATATTGGAAATATTATTGTCAAATTCGCTGAAAGTTATGAACCAACAGGGCCCTTTGGTGCAAAATCTGTTGCTGAAATTGGTATTGACACTCCTCCAGCAGCAATTGCTAACGCAATATATAATGCAGTCGGTATTAGAATAACTTCTCTACCAATTACCCCGGAAAAAATTCTAATGAGTTTGAAATAAAAACAAGCCTCCGAAATCGGAGGCTTGTTTCTTTAAAGAAATTGTTTTTTTAAATCAAAGTGGGGGTTGCCCAAACAATAACCACCACAATGATGGTCCATAAACTCCACCTGTTTCATCCACTGTTGCAAGTGTAGCATCAGTTGAATCAAATGTTCCAAATACAGGTATTTCATATCCATTTAGAGTTACTGTACCACTTACTGTACAAGTAGTTCCAACATTTGACCTTTCAACTCTTAATAAACTTAAATCTGCTACCCAGGAAAAGTCGTATGTCATATTTGTTGCAAAAGCTTCCGCATCGTAAGAATACCTTGTTCCAAGGATTAATTCATACAATGCAGAATCAATTGTGACAGTCGCCTGACCTAAATCAACTGTTGGTTCATCGAAATTCACCTCAAATGTAGAAGAAAATTCAAATACTTTAGTTGTATCGGTAGCTAAGTTAACTATATCACTGTACTGTCTTTCCTCTTCTCTCCTATATGCATAGCTCATTCCATAATAACCACCAGCATATGCTCTATCATTTGAATCAGGCCCACCAACGATTATTTCATACTCTCCAGCATCTATATTTGAAAAGTGAGCAACTCCACTGTAATCGCTCTTTGCAAAATAATCTGCTCCTTCTCCATCCAATCTTTTCATAGTAACAAATACCCCTGAAATTCCATTACCCCAGCTATCCAAGGCTACTACATCAAATGACAATCCACCATCAGCAGGGAGATCGCTTGAGATTGAATTATTTGCATTGATTAATCCGTATCCAGAAGAATGGTCAAATCCAACTTCATCAATATCTACTGCTCCATTTTCAATCAATTTTCTTATTTGCCATGGTGAAGCATCTGGATATTTTTCTAGAAGAAGTGCTACTAACCCTGAAACATGTGGACATGCCATCGAAGTACCTTGATAAAAATCATAAAATCCTCCCAAACTTCCTTCAAGAGTATATCCTTCATATCCTATAGAACTTATACCAGGTACCGTAGACAAAATAGCAACACCAGGTGCTCCAACTGTGATTGCATCACTTCTATTTGAGAACCAGGTTGTTCTATACTCTCCTCCGTAATATTCAACAGCAGCTACTTGTATTATTCCTGGATAATTTGAAGGATAATGCAAATGTTGATCAGTATGGTCATTTCCTGCAGATACAGTTACAACTACATCATTATCAAGCGCATAATCATATGCATTTTTCAAAGTGTAACTGTATCCCCAGCCACCCCAGGAATTTTGTAAAACATTTGCACCATGATCTACTGCCCAGATAACTCCTTCTGCAACTTCATCATCACCTACATATCCTCCAGTATCAAAGATTACAATCGGCATTATTTTTGCATCAGGTGCAACACCAATTATTCCCATTCCATTGTCTGTTGCAGCTATTGTACCAGCAACATGAGTACCATGTGCTCCACCATATGAAGAATCAGTGCCTGCTTCAAGTACTTCATCTGTTAACGGTCTATAACCTTCAATAACCTGCCCGACTAAATCTGGATGAGTACCATCAACACCTGTATCAATTACTGCTACTACTACACCTTTTCCAGTATATCCTGCATTCCAAGCTTGCTCAACATCTAAAGCTTCAAGACCCCAAAGATATTTTGAAAATTCTTCATCATCTCTTCCAGCAAAGACATCCACCGATGTTTGTTTTATTTCTTTTATCAGCTTATTAGTTTCTTCAGAAATTGGTTTTGGATCTATAATATACCTTTTATAACTTGGTTCAACATATTTTATCCCTTTTAAATCAAGTTTCAATATTTTTTCATATGCTTCTTTGACTGTTCCATCAAACTTTATTGAAACCATTTTAATTTGGGGTAAATCAACAGCAATAGTTCCATTTAAAGCTTCCAAAATCTTGTCTACTTCTTCTTTGTTTTCATAACCTACTAATATTTTTCCTTCTTCGTATTCCACATCTAATTCCCCAAATTTTATTGTCGAATTCTCGGTTACAGATGCTGTCAAATTATTATCAGATAAATTTAATTTATCTGAACTTAAATTATTCACACCACACGCTGAAAGAATTAAAAACAGCACTAAAACTACAGGAATAGTGTATTTTAAAATTTTCTTCATTCTTAACCCCCCTTTCTCAATTATCACCAGTGGTAAATGTATTATAAATCTCGGCTTCCACACCTATTGGATCTATTATTCCAGCCTGATCTGCATAAATTGAATATGCTTCAGAATCATCATCAGATACTATTGCTACCACAAGTTCGTTACCCCATTCATATGTCTTATTTTTTTGCAATGTTCCATATTGATACCAGTCGCCTACTCCAAAATCAACCCACCATAAACCATACGGTGGATTAGCAAAGTCAAACGTTACTGAAGTTGAAGAAGTTGCAAAGAAATTATAATATGGATAACCATTTGCACTTAATGAATAATAACCATAATCATTCAAAGTTAAATCATATAGCCATATATCATAATAATAAACCACTGTACCTTCAGGTGAATTAACTGGATCTACTATCTCCCATGCAAAAGTTGGATTCGTTGAAACATCTGTTGCTCCATCTGTCGGACTTAAATACTTTATATCAAAAATTCCGAGTGGAACCACTGACCCTAATAAAGTTGGAGTAGAAACATAATCACCATATTTAGCAGCTACCTTATACCAAACTTTCTTCCCAGCTTCTAGTTGTGGAGATTTATCTCTATAGTAACTATATCCCTCTGGAATTGTTGCAATTTCCTCAAAATTCACTCCATCAAAACTTCTATAAACAACATATGCTTCTGGTTGATCCGTTGTCAATGAAGCAGATGAATCTTGCCACAAAATCCAATTTATTTCTACCCAAAGATTTGTATCTTTCACAGGAGCAGCATTAATTTTTCTTAAGTTTTTAATCTGCGGTATAGTTTTTTCTTTATTAATAATCACCGGATTATTATAGAACGCTAAGCCACTTCTTCTTGTATATGCAAATATACTTGGATCATTTTTTTCAACAACATACGGATTTTCGACACTAATTTCTTTTTCAATATTTAAATAATAAACATTAACAACTAAATTTTCATTTTGGTCAAATGTAGCAATATAAAGGGGTGTAAGGCCTGAAAAACCTGCAAGTGATAATGTACCTTCTGCAGGAGATTCATAGTATATAGAACGCGGGCTTGTAAGAAAACTTGAACCAGGAATTCCGCCTAATTTTACATATATGTACTTAACATCATATTCATTTGTATTTACATTAACTACATAATAAGGATCATTACTAACATTCAAAATATTATTATTTAAAGCTAATTCAATGGTTTTTGAGCTATCATTATAAAACTCAACATTAATTTCAGCTGGTTCTTCTGTTTGTGTTTCCCCAACTGACGGTTTCCTAAGCTGTGTTTCAATTAAAACTTTTTCATCTTTTCTAAGCATTAAGTTGTTAAATCTTGTAACTGCAAAACCTTCTTTGGCTATTACAAATTTTACAAAAATCTCTTCTCTGTTCGTTGGTAATTTGAATACAATATGACCATTATCATCTGTAACACCTTCTAATACCTCTGTATCGTTATAAAGTAATTTAACTGTTGCATTAGATACATAATATCCAGAATTATAATCTGTCACATATAATTCCAAAGTTGCAAAAGATGGGAAAAACACAACACATCCACTAAAAAGAAGTAATAATAATCCTGACAAAAGACCTACAAACAAAAGTTTTTTCTTCACGCCTATCCCTCCTTTTTAATTTTAATTTTCAACAAAAAGCAAATTTTGTGAATTTTTTTCACCTCCCTTAATCTATAAATCATAAATAAAAATTATATATTTTTTCGTTATTATCATATAATCATAACATATTTTTGAAAAATTATGTTAAAATATAATTTAAAACAGAGGTGGAGAAAGATGTTAAAAGTCAAAAATTATATTCATGAGTTGGAAACGGTTTCAAAAAAATCATTTAATAATGATGAAAAAATGTTATTAGAAAAAGCCATAAAAATGGCTGAATATGCTCATGAAGGATTTTATAGAAAATCAGGTGAACCTTTTGTAAATCATCCTCTTGAAGTTTCAAAAATCCTTGCATCTTTAAAATTGGATATCACAACCTTAATCTCAGGTATACTTCATGATTCTGTTGAAGATAGTGATGGAAAAGTTACTTTACAAGACATTGAAAAAGAATTTGGAAAAAACGTAGCTTTGATTGTTGATGGAGTTACCAAGGTTAGTAAAATAAACGCACCTGTTGGTAATATTGATCAAAAAAAGAAAAGTGAAACAATACAAAAAATGCTTTTCGCTATGGCAGAAGATGTGAGAGTAATTTTCGTAAAACTTGCTGATAGGCTTCATAACATGAGAACAATCGATTACGTTGATAATAAAGAGAAAAAAAGATATAAAGCTTTAGAAACATTAGAAGTTTATGCCCCAATAGCCCACAAACTTGGAATACATGTCATAAAATGGGAACTGGAAGATTTATCTTTCAAGGTTTTATATCCTGAAGAATATTACAAAATTAAAGAACTTGTGGCTCAGAAAAAAAAGGAAAGAGAAGAAAGAACAAATGAATATGTTAACCAGTTAAAGTTAGCTCTTAAAGAGCATAATATAAATGCTTTAATTGAAGGCAGATATAAACATTATTACAGTATTTGGAAAAAGATGAAAGAAAAAAATAAAAATTTTGATGAAATATATGACCTTATTGGTATAAGAGCAATTGTTGATGATATAAAGACTTGTTATACAACTGTAGGAGTTGTTCATCAGATATGGGTGCCCCTTCCTGGAAGATTTAAAGATTATATTGCCGCACCAAAATCAAATGGTTATAAATCTATTCATACAACTGTAATAACTCAATACGGTGAACCCCTCGAAATTCAAATCAGGGACCATCAAATGCACAACGAAGCAGAATACGGATTAATAGCACATTGGATTTACAAGGAAAAAACCGTAAATCTAAAACAAAAATGGCTATTACAATTATTAGATTGGAGAAAAGAATTACTCAAGGGAAGTACAAATCTCTCTGAATTGAAAAATGAACTTCAACTTGAAGAAGTTTTTGTATTAACTCCAAAAGGCGAAATTATTCATATGCCACGGGGCTCAACTGTGATTGATTTTGCATATGCAATTCACACTGAAATTGGCCATCATTTTTCTGGAGCTAAGGTCAATGGAAAAATTGTTCCAATTAGTTACAAACTCAAAAACGGAGACGTAGTCGAAATATTAGTAAATAAATCAAGCAAAGGGCCAAGTTTAGATTGGTTAAAATACGCAAAAAGTCCGAGAACCAAAGCTAAAATTAGGAGATTTTTCAGAGAACAAGAAAAAGAGAGATTAATCGATTCAGGAAAAGATGTCATTAGAAAACTTGCAAAAAGACTAAATATTTCAATTGAAAACCTTTTAGAAAATGAAAGATTGAAAACCTTTATGAAAAATCATAGTCTAAGTTCTGAGGAATTATTTATAAGAATTGGTGAAGGAAGTATAACTTTTAATGATTTACTTTCTTTAATTGAAAAACAAGAAGAGCAGAAAAAAATAAAAATTAAACAAAAGAAAAACTACAAAAACTTAATTTCAATAGATGGAATTTCAACAATTGATGTTCATATCGCAAAATGTTGTATGCCGGTACCTGGTGATGAAATTATAGGTATTTCAAGCAGAAGAGGCATTACTATTCACAGAGTAGGCTGTAAAAACATCAAAAATATTGAAGAAGAAAGGAAATTTTCAGCAAATTGGATTTCTGAAAATTCAAGTGGCTTTAACGCAGCCATTGAAATTGAATTAGACAAAAACGAAAGATTACCAGAAATAATGAATATATTTGTTAGCAAAAAAATCAATATATCAAGTTTGAAAGTATCAGAATCAGAATCTTGGAAAACTATTTTTGCTCAATTCACAATTGTGGTAAAATCTTTAAGTGAACTAAACGAGTTAATAAATGATATTGAAAAAAAAGCAGGAGTAATAAGGGTGAGAAGAAAATGAGAGCAGTAGTCCAAAGGGTATTAGAGGCATCAGTCGAAGTTGATAACCAAATAATTGGAAAAATTAATAAAGGATTACTGGTTTTACTCGGTGTTGGAAAAGAAGATACTGAGAAAGATATTGAATATTTAGTGGATAAAATAATTAATCTTAGAATTTTTGATGATAAGGAAGGAAAGATGAATCTTTCACTATTGGATGTTAAAGGCGAACTTTTGATAGTTTCACAATTTACTTTATATGGCGACTGCAGAAGAGGTAGAAGGCCTTCATATTCTGATTCGGCTCCTCCTGATAAAGCTAAAGTGTTTTATAGTAAATTTATTGAAAAAGCAAAGAAATATGGCATAAATGTTTCAACTGGATCTTTTGGAGCTTACATGAAAGTGTCACTGATTAACGATGGGCCAGTAACACTCCTCTTAGATTCAAAGAAGGTGTTCTGATGCTTTTACATGTATGCTGTGCTCCCGATCTGGTACCAGCATACTTTCATTTAAGTTCAATAAAAAACATTTATTTCTATAACCCCAACATATATCCTGAAAAGGAATTTAATAAAAGATTCGAAGAAGTTAAAAAACTAGCTTTTAAATGGAACTTAAAAGTAGTTAATTCTGATTACGAACCTAACATATTCTATGAATACGTCAAAGGTTTAGAAGATTTGGGTGAAAACAGTCAAAGGTGTGAAAAATGTATTTATTTACGTCTCAAAAAAACAGCTATAAAAGCCAAAGAAATTGGTGAAAATTCATTTGCAACCACCTTAACTGCTTCTCCACGGAAGATATTGAAACAAATTAATAATATTGGTAAAATAGTTGAAAAAGAAACAGGAATAAAATATATAGAAACTTACTTTAGAAAAGGCAATGAATATCAAAAAGCTTTAAAATTTATAAAAGAAAACTCAATTTATAGGCAAGATTACTGTGGATGTATATTTTCACTTAAAGAAAAAGAATTGAAAAAAAAGGAGGATATTGAAAATAGAAAAAATAAACTTAAAGAACTGGGATTTGATAATTTTGATCTAAATCCTGAAGAATTATTTATTGATGAACAACTTTATAAAAAAATTAAGACAAACTTCACCATCTTCATTGAATTAATCAAACCAAAACTTTTATTAATTGATGAAAATTTGGCAAAAGAATTAAACTTAAAAGAAGGCTGGAATAAGCTAATAAAATATAATCTAAAAGTTAAATACTTAAGATAAAAATTATCCAAGGAGTGTTTAGAATGTTAGATCTCTTTAAAAACATTCCCTTGTTGGCAGCTGTTTTGGGTTTTTTAGCTTCCCAATTTATAAAAGTAATTATTTACAAAGATATAAAAGCCTTTGGTAGATACGGTGGGATGCCAAGTGCTCATATTTCAACACTCTCAGCCTTGGCTTGGACAATCGCTCAAACAACCGGGTATGATTCACCTCAAACAGCTATTGCAGCAATCTTTCTAGCAGTTACCGCTTCGGATGCGGTGGGACTGAGAAGAAAGGTCGATCCAAACACCGGACATACAATGGCAGAAGCTGTAGCTGGTTTTATATTAGGAATGATAATTGCTTTTTTAATTACATAACTGGAGGTATAAAAATGAAGAAAATTACTATTGCACTTATTATACTGGTAGTACTAAATGTTTTTGCTCTTCCAGGTCAGTGGTTCAGAGACATGATAAAAGAACTAAGAGCTTCCCATGGTTTAGAAACATATGATCAAATGATTTATGAAATCGAAGAAACTATTTTATCAGTTGCTAAAGAAACAGGTTTGGATCCCCTGTTAATCACTTCGGTGATTATAGTTGAAAGTGAATTCAGAAATGTTCTTGGTTTATGGGGCGAACTCGGCATGATGCAAATAAAGCCTGAAACTGCTGCCTTTGTTGCAAAAATATATGGTATCGAACAACCTGAAGAAGGTTGGATTAGAATACTCTGGGATTACAAATTAAACATAAGAATTGGTACATACTACTTAAAATACTTATATGATAAATTCGGAAATATAGCTGATGCTATCAAAAATTATAACGGTGGTATTTATAAAGAAATATATGCCGAAAAAATCCTTAAAAAATACAAAGAGATGTTGAAGGTGGTCTCTTCATATGACAAAAATTCTTGAACTGACAAACATAAATTTTTCATATGATAATTTTTCATTAAAAAATATAAATATTTCCTTGCAAAAGGGAAACTTTGTTGGAATAATAGGGCCAAACGGTTCTGGTAAATCAACAACTTTGAATATAATTTCTAAACTTTTAAAACCTGATTCCGGAAAAATAGTTATTTTTGGAAGGGATATCAAAAAATTAAGCCGGCTTGAACTTGCTAAATATATCTCTTTTGTTAGACAAGAGTTTAATCCAGCTTTTGAATTTAAAGTAAAAGATATTGTTGAAATGGGCGGATTTCACAGAAATAAAAGTTTTTTCTCAACATACAATGAACATGAACAAATAAAAGAATCTCTAAAAATGGTAGAAATGGAAGGTTTTGAAAATAGATATTTTTCAACCTTAAGCGGTGGAGAACAACGAAGGGTTTTGATCGCCAAAAGCCTCTTTCAAAAGACTCCTATTTTGCTTGTTGACGAACTTACTGCACATTTAGATATTTCACACTCTATTCATATAGTTGAAATCCTTAAAAATCTAACAAAAGTTGGTAAAAGCATCATTGCAGCATTCCACAATATAAATGTAGCCGCAAAATATTGTGACTATATTTACGCTTTAAAAAATGGGAAAATTATTTTTGAAGGGAATCCAAAAGATGTAATTACGAAAAAAAATATTGAAAAATTATATGAGACAAATGTTGATATTTTAAAACACCCATATCAAAATTATCCAATAGTTATTTTTTAAACTATATTACGCAACAATATTCGAAATTTTTCAAACATATCCTCAACATCTTTTTCCATCGCCTGTTTAACCTCTATCTTAAATCCAGTTATTTCTGAAATCTTGTAAGAAGCATCCAGTATATCTTTGGCATATACTTTACTATCATTAAAATATTTTTTAAAAAATCGTCTAAATTTCTCATCTTTTATTGAAATAAAAGGAATACCAAAGTATCCTGCAATTAATGCTCCATGAAAACGTTCACTGATAATTAGACTGCTCTCAAGAATATTTTTTATCGCCTCATTAACTTCACAATACCCAACTCTCAAATTCTTCACCGAAAAATTTGATAATCTTTTTGATAAAGCAAGGTCCTCAGGTGCAAACGGCACAAACGTTACTTCCTCAAACCCCTCTTTAACAAGACTAAGTAAAATTGGCACATAGCTTCTTATTCTTCTGGGTATAATTACTGCTTTTTTGGTATTTTTATTCTTTTCATTTTCAATATTCCTCAAAACTGGAATAGCAGGATCAGTTCCAAGATATATTTTTTTATTATACCTTGAAGCATATTTAAAAGACACCATATCGCGTGCAAAAATGTAAAGTTTTTCATTTTTTAAAAGCTTCTTGAATAAATGCCTCGTAATTTTTCGTTTTAAGGGGCCAAAACTATTACCAAAAAATATCACTGGTTTATTAAAAAGCAAAGCAGTTCTAAAAACAGTATAATAATAAATAAAACTCTTAAAACTTGTTTTATCTTGCAAGACACCTCCCCCACCACAGACTACAACATCAGTTTTTTTTATTGCTTTTAAAACAGATAAGAAATTAAATCGATTATATGAAATAGTACTTTCTTCCTTTTTTGGAAGTAATTCATGAATCTCAAATCCTTCATCTTTCAAAAAAAGTTTCACAGAATTTCTCATTAATTCGTCACCAATGTTCCCAAATCCATAATAACCTACAAGCAGTACCTTTTTCAATATTATTCACTCCCCATATAATTACCCTGGTATAAAAAGTATTTCTAAAAAAAGTATATCACACATTATAATTTTTATTATTATTTCTTTAATAATGATATAATAGCTATAGAAGCATTTGTTTACAGTCAAAGAAGGAGGTAATATTATGAATATTAATAAATTAATTAAGATGAAAGGTAAAGAAAAAATTGTAATGATAACCGCATATGACACACCAAGTGCCAAAATCGCAGAAAAAGCGGGCGTTGATATAATTCTTGTTGGAGATTCTCTAGGAAATAATGTTCTGGGTTATTCAAATACAATCCCTGTAACAATGGAAGAAATGTTAATTCATTTAAGAGCAGTAAGAAGAGGTGCTCCAAATTCGTTTATAGTTGCAGATATGCCATTTTTATCTTACGGTCATAGTGAAGAAGAAGCCATTAAAAATGCAGGACTTTTTCTGAAAAACGGTGCAAATGCCGTAAAACTTGAAGGTGGAAAAATTTTTGGCCCATTGATTAAAAAAATGATATCGATAGGAATACCTGTTATGGGGCATCTGGGATTAACACCTCAATCCATAAATGTTTTCGGTGGTTACAAAGTCCAAGGGAAGTCAAGAATTTCTAAAGAATATCTGATAGAAAATGCCATAGAACTTGAAAAAAATGGGATTTTCTCTTTGGTTTTAGAAATGGTTACAGAAGAAGTTGCAAAGGAAATCTCAGAAAAATTGGCTATTCCAACAATCGGAATAGGTGCTGGACGATATTGCGACGGTCAAGTTTTGGTCTTTCACGATATCGTTGGACTAAACCCAGATTTCCAACCAAAATTTTCCAAACAATATGCAAACACTTTTAAAGTAATGTTAGAAGCAATAGAAAATTACAAAAATGATGTCAAAAACGAAAAATTTCCTACAGAAGACAATATATTTAGAGGTGATCAATGATGCACATTCTATTAGGTGTATCCAGTGGTATTGCAATTTATAAAACTGTGGACTTAGTTAGCAAACTTAGAAAAGAAAAGTATGAAATTGACGTTGTTATGACGGAAAATGCCTCTAAATTAATCTCTCCATCAGTTTTTTCAGCAGTGGGAAATTGTAAGGTTTACAATCAAACATTTGATGTAAACGATGGCTGGATTGTTCATACTGAACTTTCTAAAAAAACTGATATTTTTGTTTTGGCTCCCGCAACTGTAAATACAATCGGAAAAATTGCCAACGGAATTGCTGATAATCTTTTAACAACTGTTGCTGCCGCAATACCCAATAACACACCAAAAATTGTTGTCCCAACAATGAATACAAGAATGTATGAAAACAAAAGATTTCAGGAAAATTTAAAAAAATTAAAACAAGATGGATGGTATATAATTGAACCAGAAGTAGGGCATCTTGCCTGTGGTGAAATTGGAAAAGGAAGATACCCAGACAACATGTTGATCATTGAAACAATAAAATTTTTAACTTCAGATAAAATCCTAAAAAATAAAAAGGTACTAATTACAGCTGGCCCCACAAAAGAAGCAATTGACCCTATAAGATTCATTTCAAACAACTCGAGTGGAAAAATGGGATACTCATTAGCAAGAGTTGCAAAAAGACTCGGGGCTTATACTTGTTTGATTTCAGGCCCAACTTATCTTGACAAACCTGCTTTAATTGATGAATTTATTAAAATTGAATCAGCAAATGACATGTATAATGAAGTCATCAAGAGGTACAATAATTTTGACATAATTATAATGACAGCTGCCGTTGCAGATTATACCCCTGCAACTGTTTCAGAACAAAAGATAAAAAAAACCAACAAAAATATGAATTTATCACTTACACCAACCAAAGATATATTATTAGAAATTGGGCAGAAAAAAAGAAAAAACCAAATTCTAATTGGATTTGCAGCTGAAACTGAAGATATAATAAAATACGCTAAAGAAAAATTGCTGAACAAAAATGCAGATTTTATAGTGGCAAACAATGCCAGAGATGTTATGGGAAAAGATTCAACAAAAGTTTATTTGATATCTAAAAATTCAGTATCAGAATTCGAGGGGAGCAAGGAAGAAGTTGCAGAAAAAATACTTAAATCTATTATCTAGCATTTTTATAATCTTATCAACTTTTATATATTCTGAAACAATATACACAGGTATTAAATACTCTTTCAGGAACTCTTTGTACAATAATTTTATTGTACTTACTAGTTCTATTGAAAGAAAAGTCGCAATTTTTAATATGGATACTTATAAAATTGAATATTATTTTGACAATGTCGGTATTTACCCAATCGTTTCTTTTTTGAAAGCAAATAAACTTCTTGTTGTTGATAGCGTTGGAAAACAACTGATTCTTTACAATCTTTCAACATCGAAAATTGAAACAAAAAAATTAAGTTCAAAACCTCTCTCATACAAGAGAATAGACAATATAATATATGTTCTAGACATGGAAGGTAATCTATATGGTTTTAATTTTAACTTAGAAACGGTTTACTATTATAAATTTTTATCTACACCAGATTATTTTGACTTTTATAACTCAAAACCCATAGCATTTTATTTGTGGAAAAACGAGTTTGACATAGAATTTGAAAATGAATTTTTCAATTTCAATTTAAAAACACCTACTTTCATTGTTTCTAAATATATCTTCGACACAAGAGGTGGAAAAATACTAGACTTTGAAAAGAAAAAAATTATTGAAACTCAACCGTATCTATCCTTTGGTTTGTTATGGAATGATGAACTTTATTTTGCTTCTATGTATACTAAGGAAATTTATAAGATAAAAAATGATAAAATATACAATGTAATGAAATTAAGTTATCAACCTACAAACGGCATATTCTTTAATGACAAATTGTATGTTCTTTCAGCATCAGATAATAAACTCATAGCTATAGATAAAGAAGTAAAAATTTTTGATACTGGTAAATTCCCAATTGATATATATGCATATAAAGGCAAGTTATATGTAATTTGTGCAGAAAATGGAGAAATAAACATATACAAAGGAGAATAAAAGGAGGTTAATTTCATGAATGTAAAAAAATGGATTATAACCCATTACCCAACCATCAAAATTACTGACACAGTAGGTGATGCTCTAAGAAAAATGCGAGAATATGCATGTGATTATTGTATTGTCCTCGATGAAGATGAAAAATTCGAAGGAGTACTTTACAAATCAAGTATAAGAGACTCGGAACTAGATGAGCCAGTAGATAATTATGTTACATTTCCTGACTTCTATGTTGTAGAAGATTCCAATGTAGAAGAAGCAGCATTAATGCTTATCGAAAATAGAGATCAAATATTACCAGTGGTTAATAATAACGCAGAAGTTGTTGGTGTACTTACTGTTCAAGAAGTTCTAGAAGCATTCACAGAATTATCTGCAATGGACGAACCTGGTACTAGAATTATTCTAGAACTTCCAGATAAACCAGGAGAACTAAAAAGAGTTATTGATGTGCTTGCAAACAACAAAATGAATATATTATCAATATTAACCCTTAAGGATGAAGTAAAACGACAAGTTTCCATAAAAGTTCAATGTGAAGATCCTGAAATAATTGCTAATTTACTTGAAATTTACGAAATTAATTATATTTCAATAATTGAAGAAGAAGGTTTTTGATGGAATTACTTTTCAAATTCGAAAACTTTGAAGGACCTCTTGATTTAATTCTATTTTTAGTCAAAAAAAATAAACTGAACATAAGGGAAATCCCCTTATCGCTTCTTGCTGACGAATTTATGAATTATGTCAATAAAATGCAGGAAATGAATTTGAACATTACTTCAGAATTTATAGTAACTGCATCATATTTAATGGAATTAAAATCAAGAAGCCTTTTACCAAGAAGTAATGAAGACCAAGAATTCCAAAAATCAAAAGAAAGATTCTACGCTCAAGTTGAGCAATACGCTAAGTTAAAAGAAATGGTTGAAAACATAAAAAATCTTGACAATATAGAACTTAAAAATTATCCAGTAAATGTTAGAATTGTGTTCCCAAAAATAAACGAAAAAAAGCTAAAAAAACTTATTAAAAGTACTTTACAAGAAATAGAAATAAAGCAAAAAATATATCAAATAAAGAAAGAAGAGCTTTCCATTGAAGTAGTTATGTCTAGAATACTTAATAACTATATCGGCAAAAATTTAATAGATATTTTAAAAGAATCAAAAACTAAATACGAATTTATAGTAAAATTTCTTGCAGTACTAGAATTAATTAACTTAAATAAGATATATCTTGATAAAAAACTAAAAATAAAGAGAGTGAGAAAAAATGCAAAAAGATCAAATAGCGTTGGTTGAAGCTATTATTTTTGCATCAAGAGGCATTAAAAAACAAGATTTATTAAACTTAACAAATTTCTCTGAAGAACTTCTGGATAAAATCATAAATTACCTTCAGAACAAATACAATAATTCTGAAGAACATGGTATTGAACTAAGAGATATAGATGGTTTTTTTAGGTTTTATTCTAAAGAAAGTTTTTCAAATACCTTATCTAAAATTATCAAAAAAAGGTCACTTAATTCTTTATCGGAAACACAACTAGAAATTGTTTTATTACTGGCTACACACAAAAAGATGACTAAACCAGAGATAGACAACATCAGGGGGAAAGACTCATACAACGTTTTAAAACAGCTTTTATCAAGTGGAGTAATTAAAAGATATAAAAAAGGCAGAGGATATATCTACTCTTTAACTGATGTTTTTAAAGATGAAACAATGGTAGAAGAACTTGTAAAAGATCTTGGAGGTGTCAACATTGACCATTCAGGAAGCTAAATATCTGGCGAAAAAAATAATGGAAAGCGGAGAAGTC
The DNA here is from genome assembly GCA_017656345.1 of Thermosipho sp. (in: thermotogales). GTDB lineage: Bacteria > Thermotogota > Thermotogae > Thermotogales > Fervidobacteriaceae > Thermosipho_A. Next base: position 31,122 of record JACDNZ010000003.1, read on the forward strand.
CCATTACTAGTTGGGCATTTTGGTGTGGGAAAAACCGATCTAATTAGAGAAATCGCAAACGAAACAAACAGGAAATTAATTATTCTTGTTCTCTCACAAATGGAACCTGGCGATTTGATTGGTTTACCATCAAGAGAAAATAACAAAACTGTATTTTTGGCCCCAGACTGGTGGCCAGAAGATGGTAATTGTATTCTATTTTTAGATGAAATAAACAGATCTCACAGAAGCATAAGAAATGCTATTATGCAATTATTGATTGATAAAAGAATACATAATCATATTTTACCTGAAAATACTTGGATAGTTGCTTCAATGAATCCTCCCGATGAAGATTATGATCAGGTAGATTTAATTACCGATCCAGCATTTCTTTCAAGATTTTTCATCTTAGAGATTTCACCAAATATCGAAGAATGGCTTAAATGGGCCGAAACAGTCCAAATGCCAGATGAAATAAGGAATTTTATTGAAAAAAATCCAGAATTTTTATTACCTGGAACTTCAGTTTCTTTAAAAGCAAATATTAGACCCAGTCCTAGAAGTTGGTTTAAACTCGGAAATGTTTTAAAAAATCTTACTAAGGAAGAAAAAAGAAAATATGCATATCAAATTGCTTCAGGAATATTGGGTTCTGAAGCTGCAAAAGTGTTTACTGAAAATATTTTTTTAGATATTCCAAATGCCAGAGAAGTTCTTTTAAAAGGTAATATACCAACAAAGTTGGAATTGCACGAAACTAATTCCGTAATCCTCAGGATTGTAGATTTTCTTTCAAATTTATCTGAAGAAGAAGCTAAAAATTACATAGAAAATATAGAAATAATATCAAAAAATCTTTTGAAATTATCTGAAATCGTTCCAAAAGATAGCTTTTTCAGCTTAATAAGACTATTAACTGAACTTTCTAACGAAAAAGGATATAAAGGGCAATTATGTGACAAAATAATCGAAAAAATTAGCTTTAGCGATTAATTTTCTTTATTCTTTCATAGATTTTATCTATATTTCTTAAATAATAGGAATAATCGAATATTTCTTTCAATTCTTCTGGCGTAATTAAATTCTTAAAATATTTTGCTATTTCTTCTTTAAATGATAAGTTGTTGTTCCAACAATTCAGAGCAATGCTCTGAATTTTTTTATAAGCTTCTTCACGAGTCATTCCTTTTTCAATTAAAACATTTAAAACGCGCTGGGAAAAAATTAAACCTTTAGTTATTTCGATATTTTTTTTGATATTTTCTTCAAAAACAACAAGGTTATTAACTATTTCCTTCAACGTTTTTAACATATAATGCAGTGTCACAGTAACATCAGGAAACATAAATCTTTCTGCAGAAGAATGTGAAATGTCTCTTTCGTGCCATAAAATAATATTTTCTAATGCCACATTGACATAATTTCTTATTATTCTTGAAAGACCAGTTAGTCTTTCACTTAAAATCGGATTTTTCTTGTGCGGCATTGCAGATGATCCCCTTTGTTTTTCTTTAAATGGTTCTTGAACTTCTAAAACTTCTGTTTTTTGTAAATGTCTAATTTCAATTGCAATTCGTTCGATTGCTGAAGATATCAATGCAAAAGTTTGAATTAGATTAGCATGATAATCTCTCGGTAAAACTTGTGTAGTTATTCTTGCAGGTTTTAACGACAAAAATGAAAGTGCCAGTTCCTCAACTTCTGGATCAATATTTGCATAATTTCCAACTGCACCCGATAATTTGCCTATTGATATCTCTTCGCGTACAATCTTCAGCCTTTCTAAATTTCTATTCATTTCATCGTACCAAGATAAAAACTTTAATCCAAAAGATGTTGGTTCTGCATGAACACCGTGTGTTCTACCAATAGTTGGTAAATGTTTATATTTTTCCGACTTTTCATAAAGTATTTCACACAATGATTGTATTTCAATAATTATATAATCAATTGCTTTAACTAATGCCAAAATATTCGCTGTATCTACAACATCGGAAGATGTTAAACCATAATGGAAAAACCGAGCCTCATTCCCCATTCTTGAGGTTACTACTTTTATAAAAGCAATAACATCATGATGCACTTCTTTTTCAACATTTAAAATTTCCTTTATATCAAAATAAACACGTTTCTTTATCTTCTCAAATGTTCCCTTTGGAAACCTTCCTAATTGCTCATAAGCTCTTACTACCGCTAACTCTACTTCCAACCATCTTTTATATTGACTCTCAAGAGTCCAAAGACTTTTCATTGGTTCAAAAGCATACCTCTCAAGCAATTATCTTCACCTCTCATTCCCACTCTATTGTTGCTGGGGGTTTTGAAGTAACATCATAGACTACTCTATTTATTCCTTCAACTTCATTAATTATTCTTTTTGTAACTACATTAATAAAATCATATGGCAATCTTGCCCAATCAGCCGTCATTCCATCTTCGCTTGTGACTGCTCTCAGGGCTATAACGTTCTCGTACGTTCTATAATCTCCTTTAACACCTACTGTTTTTATTGGTAACAGAACAGCAAATGCTTGCCACACTTCATTATACAAACCCTGCTTCTTTAATTCTTCATTAAATATATGATCAGCTTTTCTCAATCTTTCCACAGATTCCTCTGTTACTTCTCCCAAAATTCGAACTGCTAACCCGGGACCCGGGAATGGATGTCGATACAGAATATTCTCAGGAAGCCCTAGAATCTTCCCAATTTTTCTCACCTCATCTTTAAACAAATATCTAAAAGGCTCTATAATTTTGAATGGTAAATTCTCAGGCAACCCTCCCACATTGTGATGTGTCTTTATTTTTACAGAAGCTTTTCTTTCTGCAACCTTACTCTCAATAAGATCGGGATATAATGTTCCTTGTGCCAGAAATTCTATCTTACCGTAATTTTTCTCCAGCTTTTTCGTAGTCTCATAAAAAACATCTATAAAAACATGTCCTATGATTTTTCTCTTTTTCTCAGGGTCCATAACACCTTTTAAAGCTTTAAAAAATCTATCTTTTGCATCAACAATTTCAATATTTATCTTTAAATCCTTAAATGTATTGTAAATTTCTTCTTTTTCATTCAATCTCATCAAACCTGTATCCACAAATATAGGTATCAAATTATCACCTATAGCTCTTTTCAATAACAAAGCAAGCACTGAGGAATCTACTCCTCCCGATAATCCCAACAATACTTTTTCGTCCCCAATTATTTCTTTTAATTCGTTAACTTTTGAATTTATAAAATCGTCCATCTCCCAATTTCTTTGTAAACCAACAATTTTTTCAATGAAATTCGAAATAATTTTTTTACCAAATTTTGTATGAGATACTTCAGGATGAAATTGTACACCGTATATTTTCGCTCTTTCATTTTTAATAACTGCAAATGGTGAATTTTCACTACTTGCTATTACAGAAAAACCTTTTGGAATTTCTTCAACTCTATCTGAATGGCTCATCCATACGTCAAATCTTTTTGGTAAACCCTCAAAAAGCGGATCATTATCCAAAATTTCTAAAATTGAATGTCCAAATTCCCTTTTTGAAGATTTTTCAACTTTCCCGCCAAATTTGTAAACCAAAGCTTGTAATCCATAACAAATCCCTAATATAGGGACTCCTAAACTCAAAATAGAATCATGAATATAAGGTGAACCTTTTTCATAAACACTATAAGGCCCCCCTGATAATATTATCGCAGCTGGTTTCATTTTTAAAAGCTCACTTTCTGAAATATCCCATGGGAATAATTCAGCATAATACCCCAGCTCCCTTACTTTCCTAACTATCAATTGTGAATACTGTGAACCAAAATCAAGAATCACTATAATATTTTCTTTTAAAGGCAAAAATTACACCTCCAATTCAATTTATATTTGTTTTATTTCTTCAATTTTAGGACCATATGATATATACTTTATTTTAACCCCTAAATAGTCTTCTATAAACTTTAAAAACTCTAAAAACGTTTTATCATTTATACTATTCCATCCATTCAAGTATTTATAAATTGGTTTTGCATCCACAATTTCATCAATGTTATTAATACAATCCTTCTTCCTACCACTTATTTCATAAGCAACACAAACTGGAATTTTCTCTATGTTATTAAGTATATCACCTTTGGTAATGACTAACTCATCAACCCCAGAAATAGTTACAGCATATTTCAATAATACCAGATCCAACCATCCGACTCTTCTTGGCCTTCCTGTTGTTGCACCATATTCTTTCCCTTTCTTCCTAAGAAAGTCTGCTTCTGAACCAAATAATTCTGTTGGGAATGGACCATTTCCAACACGCGTTTGATAAGCTTTAAATACTCCTATACTCTTATCTATCTGTACAGGAAATCCCAAACCATTTTGGATCCCAGTAACACTGCAATTACTCCCGGTAACATATGGATAAGTCCCCATATCTAAATCCAATAAAACTCCTTGAGTACCCTCAAATAAAACCTTTTTGTTTTTTAAGTTATCTATTATTTCAAGTTGACTTACAACATAAGGTGCTATCTTATTATAATAGTCGTGAATATTACCAATTTCGACCTCAATTCCATAAATTTTTTGATAGAAAGTTTTTAATACTTCAATTTTATTATAAAAGATATCCAAATTTTCAAAATCAGCTAACCTAACACCTATTCTATTGATTTTATCAACATACGCTGGCCCAATTCCTCTTCTCGTAGTTCCTATACCTGTTTCTCTGTCAATCTTCTCATCTAATAACTTATGATATGGAAAAACTACATGTGCTAAATTAGAAATCATCAACTTTGGAAATTTACTACATATTCTTTTAACTTCTTCTATTTCTTTTGCTAATACTTCTAAATCTACAACAACCCCACTTGATATAATTAATTCCATGTCTTTACCTTTATAAAATGATGGTAACAAGTGATTAACTATTTTCGCCCCATCTTTATATTCGATCGTATGGCCAGCATTACTTCCACCACTATATCTCACAACACAATCATAGAATTGTGAAAAATAAGCTACTACTTTTCCTTTTCCTTCGTCGCCCCATTGTAAACCTATAATTGCCGTTCTCATAATTACCTCCTATCAACCTTTCTTTAATTTTAAATACTCAATAATTCCATGAGCAGTCGCATGTACAATACTTCTTGTAAAACCTGAACAGTCACCAATAAATTTTAAATTTTCAGAAAAATTATTATTCATTTTTTTGCTATAAAACTTTACTTCAATTCCATACATCAAATGTGAAGAATTTGTTATACCAGGAATAACATTCTCAAGTTGCTCTAAAAACTCTGTAATTGCTTTTACGGTTTTATGTGGAAGGACGAGATTTAAATCCCCTAAAATATACTCATTTGAATTCAAAGTTGGAAAAACATTCCAAAGTTTCTTCGTTCTTTTTCCTTTTTTGAAATCTCCATATGTTTGAAGAATAACCTTTCTTCCACCGGCTAAGATATTTGCTAAACGTACAATATATTCTCCATAACCATTAGGATCATTAAATGGTTCAGTGAAAGTATGGGTAACTAAAATAGCAAAATTTGTATTTGATGACTTTTTGGTATGAAAGGAGTGACCATTTACAGTTACAAAATTAGGATATTTTTCTGTAACTACAAAACCTGAAGGATTGTTACAAAAAGTTCTTACTAACAATCCATTAGATGCCTGATACTTTATTTTGAATTCATATAATTTTTCATTTAATTCTTGAACAACAAAATCCGGTAATTCAAACCTTATACCTAAATCAACTGTGTTATTTTGTAAAAGAATTTCAGGATACTTTTTGCTAACTAAATCTATTAATTTTAAGCCACTTCTTCCAACCGCTACATAAACCTTATCAAAAAACTCAACATATTCATTGTTATCTTTTAAGTATTTTATTTTTATTGACTTGTCCAAAATTTCCAGGTCAACTACTCTTGCACCAAATACAAATTTTATACCTCTTTTTACAAATTCCTCATAGATGTTCTCCAAAAAAACTTTTAATTTATCGGTCCCAATATGATAAAATTTCGCTTCAATTAATCTAAAACCAGATCTATGAAAAGCCCTTTTCAACTCAATATTAATTTCTTCTTTACCGGTTTCAGGAACTGTATTTGAATATTCACTATAAAAATCTACTATCTCTTTCTGAAGCTCAATATTATATAGTATCTCTTCAAGATCTCCGCCCATTTCAGAGGACACAAACAACTTTCCATCAGCCCTTATTCCACTTATTGAAGATGAATAAACATCTTTACTAGCTTCAAAAACAGTTATATCCAAATCACTTGCGTTTTTTAAAAAACCTATCCCGGCTGCACCAAAACCTATAATTGCTATTTTCATACTTACCCTCCTTTGGAAATTACACAAAATAAAAAAGAGAAGCTACAGCTTCTCTTTTGATTGTGCCAAAAATCTTTCTTTCATTTATGAAAGATATAAAACGAAATTTACTTTTAAATAAACACACACATCCTTTTTTTAATCTACTTCCCCTCACGAACATATTCTAACCTAAACCATTATTTATGTCAATCATATTAAAAACAAAAAAATAAGGCTGGCCCCAAAAAGGACCAGCCTTATAACTAAATTTGCAATTATTCTTCTTCCAGTTCTCTCTTTCTCTCTTGAATTATCTTTTCCTGAACATTTGGTGGAACTACATCATATCTTAAGAATTTCATAGTGAAATAACCTCTTCCACTTGTAATTGATGATAATCTTCCAGAGAAATCTAACATTTCTGCCAGAGGAACCTCTGCCATAACTTTTGTTGTTCCCTTTCCTGCAGGTTCCATTCCAAGAGGTCTTCCTCTTCTTGAACTTACTTCACCCATTACATCACCTGCATTTTCATCAGGGACGAATACTTCAACTTCCATTACAGGTTCAAGTAACACTGGTTTTGCTTGTTCAAATGCTTTTCTAAATGCCTGAATTGCTGCAATTTGGAAGGAAATATCTGAAGAATCAACTTCGTGATAGGAACCATCAAATAATGTAACCCTAACATCAACCACAGGGAAGCCTGCTAATGAACCTTTTTTCATTGCTTCTTTAATTCCTTTTTCGACAGATGGAATGAAATTCCTTGGAATTACTCCTCCAACGATTTTATCAACAAAATCAAAACCTTTTCCTCTTTCGAGAGGTTCAATTTCAATTTTAACATGTCCATATTGACCATGTCCACCTGTTTGTTTTTTATGTTTGTGTTCACCAATTGCCTTTGACATTATTGTTTCTCTGTAAGCAATTTTTGGTTTTCCTACTTCAACATCCACTCCAAATATACTCTTCAACTTTTCAACCATTGCCTCAAGATGTATGCTTCCTATACCTGAAATAACAGTTTCTACTGTTTCAGGATCGAATTCCCATTTAAATGTTGGATCTGAATCGGCCAATCTTGCAAGACCATTACTGATTTTATCAATATCAGATTTCGATTTTGGTGTAATACTTTTTGAAATCATTGGTTCTGGGAATTCTGGTGGAACAATTTTCAATTTTCTATCTTTATGAGTCATTGTGTCACCAACAGAACTTTCCTTTAACTTTGGTACAACAATTATATCGCCACAGGAAGCCTCTTTTACTTCATAGGTTTCCTTCAGATTTGCAAAGTAAATGTGTCCTATTTTTTCAGTTGTTCCTTTGTTTACGTTAATTAAAGTATCACCAGCATTAATCTTTCCACTAATAATTTTTATGAAACTTAATTTTCCAACAAATTGGTCAACTATTGCTTTAAATGTATAACCTACTACAGGTTCATCCTCAACTGGATTTACTTCAACTTCATCGCCAGTTTCTAATAAACCTTTATATGTTGTGCCCTCTGAAGGATTAATACCTAAAATTCCAACTGTTTTCAAGAATAGATCAATACCAATATTCTTTTCAGCAGAACCACAAAATACTGGAACAATTTCTCCAGATTTATATCCAACTTTTAACGTTTTTAAAAGTTCTTCAGCAGAAATTTCTTCATCTGCAAAATATCTTTCCATTAATTCTTCATCTAATGATACTATATCCTCAATCATTGAAGATTTTAATTCTTCAATTTTTGATTTTAAATCTTCTGGTATGTCTGTTTTTTTAGCTTTTCCATTTTCATAAATATATGCTTTTTCAGAAAAAATATCCACAATTCCCTTGAAATTTTCTGCCTCACCAATTGGATAGAAAATTGGAACAAACTTTCTTTCAAATCTTTCTCTTAAACTTTCTAATGCTCCCTCAAAACTTGCCCTTTCTTTGTCCATCTGATTTACAAATACCATTATTGGTTTCTTCATTTCATCAGCTAACGCCCATGTTCTTTCCGTTTGAATTTCAACACCAGCTATAGCGTTTACTACTGAAACAATATTCTCTGTTACAAACAAAGCATTTATAACTTCGCCAACAAAATCACTAAAACCTGGAGTATCAATGACAGTATATTGAATACCCTCAAATTCAAATGTTGCAACATGAGAAGAAATACTGGCACCTTTGTCAGCTTCAATTGGGTCATAATCAACATCTTTATTTCCAATCCTATCTAATTTTCCAGAATTAAATAACATTGCGGAAAGTAAATAACTTTTCCCAGAACCGTTATGTCCTATCAAAGATAGTGTTCTTTTTTTGTCCACAGTTGACATTCGCCCACCTCCGATTTAAATTTTTAATCCAATGTTTATTATATCATAACACTTATTTTCACTCTTTTCTATCATCCGAAATCATAATTCTTAATCCACCTTCTATAAAACCAGAAGCAAGTAATATTAGAATAAACTCCCAAAAATTAATGTTTATTGTTCCAATTGCTGCTAAAACAATGATAATCCCAACGATTATTGCTCCAACTCCATTTGGGAATGATCTAATAATCTTATATAATCCAAAAATTCCAACCAAACAACCTATAAAAATCCAAAAAGAATTGGACAAAGAGAAGAAAACCGCTAGAATTATCAAAATACCAATTGTTATTAGCAAAACTCCTGACATACTATCACCTCACATAAAAAAATCTGTCAATTCACCTTCAATATCTATTTCATATTCTTCATCTAAAAATGTGCTTTCAAAAACCTCTTCAACAATCGCCTTAACAACTAATTTAGCTATTTCAGAATTGGACAGATTCATAGTTGTTTCTTGGTTTAAAAGAACATATACAGTGCTATCACTATAAATTAATCCTTTTATATTTTCATTTTGAACCTCGGAAATCTCCACATCAACAAGTAAGGAATCTTTCAAACTTATTTCATTTGAAAATTTTCTGAAATCAGAGCTCATATTTAACCATTCTACTAAATCATCCGAGAAAGCAAGACCATTGAAAAATATTAATTCACCCTCATCTTCTGTTTCATATAATTCGAGTCTAATCCTACCAAAATTTTCATTAGGTTTTACATCACATTTAATCCCATTATCTAAAAACTCTGACAATTTTGATACAACATTTGATAAATAATTTTTCTTTTCTTTTTTTAAATATTTAACTACAAACCCATCGATAAATCTCATCTTAATCCTCCTTATAAGAAAATTCTTGTACAATTTTCTTTGCAATTTTAACTGCTTCTTTTTTCTCATTAACTCTTAACTTTTCCAAAATTTGTAATGAAATTTCTTCAATCTTTTCTCTTGAATTTTCTGGTTTATATTCAACATCATATATTTTAGGATGATGGGAATTTCTTGGTTTTTCATATTCATAGAATAATTCTTCATATAGCTTCTCGCCAGGTCTAATCCCAATATATTTTATCTCTACATCTCTCCTACCCATTAATTTAGCCAAAGACCGTGCAATATGAACAATTGGTATCTGTTCACCCATATCCAATACATATAACTTTCTATTTTCTACATATGCCCCTGCCTCCAAAACAAGTGAAACAGCTTCGGGAATACTCATAAAAAATCTTTTCATATTCGGGTCAGTAATCGTTATTGGCTCATTTTTTTCGATTTGCTTTTTAAATTTCCATAAAACACTCCCTCTACTACCTAAAACATTACCAAACCTAACAACCCCAAATTTCGTTTTACAATCATCGTTACCTGCTAAAATATATAATTCAGCTATCCTTTTACTTAACCCCATGAATGAAGTAGGATTAACGGCTTTGTCTGTTGAAATAAAAATGAATTTCTCAACATTATATTTACAAGATAATTTTACTAAATTTACCGTTCCAAAAACATTTACTCTGATTGCTTCGTAAGGATTTTCCTCCATTAATGGAACATGTTTGTGAGCTGCTGTATGAAAAATAATTTCCGGATGATATCTTCTGAACACTTCCTCCATCCATTCTTTATTTTCAACATCTCCTATAACCCTTACCATTTTTAAATCTTCAAATTTACTTGATAATTCCTCATTTACTTCATAAATACTATTTTCACCTCTACCAAGTAAAATAAGTAATTTAGGCCTCTGCATACCTATTTGCCTACATAACTCTGAACCAATACTTCCACCAGCACCAGTTACCATAACAATTTTATCTTCTAAATATTTTGCAATTTTATCTAAATCAACTTTAACAGGTTTTCTACCAATTATATCTTCTAAGGACAAATCTCTTATATCATTTAAGTCAACTTTATCTTTTAATAATTCCTCAATATGTGGTAAAACTTTTACTTTCAATTTGTCTAAATCAATATATTTTAAAATCGCTCTAATTTGCTCACCCGATGCTGAAGGAATAGCTATTATTATTTCATCTACGTCGTACTTGTTAACATATTCCATAACTTTCGAAATTGGGCCTAAAACCTTAATACCTAACACATTTCTTCCAATTTTAAGTGGATCATCATCTAAAAATGAAACAATCCTACCATATCCTGAATGTTGTATTTCTCTTGCAATCATTACCCCAGCATCTCCTGCACCAATTACAATCACTCTTTTACTACCTTTTGGGGTATTAAACACAAAAAATTGATAAAACAATCTTGAAATTATAATCAAGACAAACGAACCCAGAAAAGTTAACATACCTACTGATCTAGGTAAGATCATTCCTTTATAAAAATGGAAAAATGTAAGAGTAAGAAAATATGAAATTAACGTTCCTCTAAAAATCGACAAAAAATCCTTTGGAGATGCATATCTCCAAACAATACTATAATTGCCATTAAAAATATAAACAATTGATGAAATTATAATATATATATAGATAGATTCATTATACTTGTCCATTTCTACAAAATTAAAACCAAATCTAACAAAAAGAGCTAAAACAGCTGCAAAAGAGGTAGAAATTAAATCAATAAAAAACAAAAATATTTTTCTTTTCAAAAAATCACCCCAAATGTTCTATATTTCCATTTAGCCCTTTAATTTTTTCAACAATTTTCTCATAACCCCTCAAAACATGCTGATCATTATACACTTCTGTTACCCCATCAGCAACTAAACCAGCTATAATTAAAGCAGCACTAGCCCTCAAATCTGTACCTTCTACTTTCGCTCCACTTAATTTTTTTACCCCTTTGATTATCGCCGTTCCATTTGTAATATAAATATTTGCCCCCATTCTAACCAATTCATCAACATGTAAGAATCTATTTTTAAAAACATTTTCGGTAATTGTACTAGTTCCCTTAGAAATTGAAAGATACACCATTATCTGAGGTTGTAAATCTGTTGGAAAACCAGGGTAAGGTAAAACATTTACTTTTGTACTATTTTTTTCATTTGAGCCATCGATATACACTCTGTTTTCATTTATCTCAATTTTCGTTCCAGTATCTTTCAATACTTCCCACAAAGCATCAAGATGTTCAGGAATAACATTCTCAATGTATCCTTTCCCACCACTTGCTGCAATAGCTATCGCATAAGTACCAGCTTCTATTCTGTCAGGAATTACCCTGTGATTCACTCCCTTTAATTTGCTTACTCCTTCTATTACAATTTTACTTGTACCTGCACCTTTAACTTTCGCACCCATTTTATTCAAAAAATCCTGCAAATCTAATATTTCTGGTTCCATTGCAGCATTTTCAATAACAGTAACACCATCAAGAATTGCAGCTGTTGTCATTAAATGTTCCGTTGCTCCTACACTTGGAAATGGTAAAGAGAGAATAACTTCTTTTTCCTTTTTTATAAACTTTGAAAAAACTTCTCCATGTTCAATTCTAATTTCAAATCCAAGTTTTTTTAACCCTTCAATATGAAAATCAACCGGTCTTACACCAATAGCACATCCCCCAGGTAATGCAACTTTTGCTTGTCCTAAAACTGCAGATAAAGGGCCTAAAACATTAAACGATGCTCTCATTCTTCTAACCAATTCATAAGAAATCTCACTATTAACTACTTCTCCAGAAATATGTACTTTAGCATTTTCAAATTTTACATTCCTGCCTGATTCTCTTAGTATACAAAGCATGGTCTGAACATCAAGCAAATCCGGCACATTATCTATTATTATATCCTCATTAGTCAACAAAGAAGCTGCTAAAATTGGTAAAGCTGAATTTTTAGCACCGGAGATACTCACTTTTCCATCCAAAACTGATTTCCTAACTCTAAAATAACCCATACTCTCCATCCTTTTCTTTTAATCTACATAATTTTCTAAAATAACAAATTTCGTTTTCAAAGATATTTCAGGAATATTTTTAACAAACACTCCATCTTTTATTTCCCCTAAAACTATACCCTTCCTATACAATAACAAACCATATGGCATATATTTTGAATAATATACTTTCGCATCTTGAATATCAACTTTATCATCAAAATAGAGCTTGCCATTTTTAATGTATGCTTCAATTTCAAACCTATCAGTTTCTATAGTTACATTTATTTCATCATACCACCATTTTTTTACATAAACAAACTTACCAGTGTGTTCTGCTATTCCAACAAAATAATTGTCAGTAGTTAATATAACACCTGGTTTTTTTATTTCAAAAAAATATATACCCTCAATCGTATAATTTAATGGTATCAATGAATCCAAATCTTCATTAAGAAAGTTAATCTTATATATTACTTTTTCCTTTACCAACAAATTGTTTAAATAATTTCTTAAAGAAAAAAAGGGAGTAGAAATACTTGTAAAACCTTTTGAAACATTCTCAACTATTGTATTATGAAATAAATAGTTTAAAAGGAATAAAGTCAACAACAAAAGTAAAATAAACAATAAAATTTCTACCTTGTTAACTTTCATTCGTTCCTCCTCAATCTGGATAGAATAGAGACTTTATCCAAAACCATTCCTGCTCCTCTCGCAACACAGGTTAACGGATCATCAGCTATAAGAGCATCTATACCTGTTTCTTTTGTAATTAATTTAGTTAATCCTCTTAATAAGGCACCTCCACCAGCAACTACAATTCCTTTTTCTGTTATATCTGCAATTAATTCAGGTGGAGTTTTCTCTAAAGTAAGTTTTGTTGATTCTATAATTTGCATTATTATTGGTTTTAATGCTTCTCTTATTTCTCCACCTCTTAAAATTAATCTTTTTGGAAGACCACTTGAAAGATCCACACCGGTAACATATGTTTCTAATTGATCGTATTCTTTATCAGGATAAACATTACCAATTTCAATCTTTACTCTTTCTGCAGTTCTTTCACCAATTACTACTCTATAAACTTCCCTGATATATTGCATAATCGCTTCATCTAATTCATCACCAGCTACTCTGATCGAAGTCCAGGTTACAAGACTCCCCAATGAAATTACTGCTATTTCTGTGGTACCTCCTCCAATATCCACAACCATATTTCCCGATGGCTCTTCAACATCCAAGTTAGCTCCAATAGCTGTAGCCATTGGTTCTTCAATCAAAAATACCCTTTTTGCACCAGCTTCGTTACCGGCCTCAATTATTGCTCTACTTTCCACTTCGGTAATTCCTACAGGAACTCCCACAACAACATTTGGCCTAAAAAATGAAAAACCTTTTTGTGCTCTTCCTATAAAATAATCCAGCATGGCAAGAGCAATATTATAATCAGCAATTACTCCATCTTTTAAAGGTCTCGTAGCTTTAATATATGCCGGAGTTTTTCCGATCATATTTTTCGCTTCATTTCCAACTTTGATAACTTCTTCGGTTTCTATATTTATTGCCACAACCGAAGGTTCATTAATTACTATACCTTTTCCTTTCACATAAACTAAAGTATTTGCTGTCCCTAAATCTATTCCCATATCATATCTTTTAAACATATCAACACTCCTTTAAAATCTCCTTTAATTTTTTTATAGCAACTTCTATCTTTTCTGGATTCTTTCCTCCGGCTTGAGCAAAATCTGGTCTTCCTCCGCCTCCACCACCAAGTTCTTTTGCTAATTCCTTTGCAATTTGCCCTGCATGAATTTTACTTAAACTTTTTCGTCTTTTTACTACAATTACTACCTTTTCTCCAACTTTATTAAAAATAGTTATAAGATCCAAACCTTTATCAATAAGTTTATCTGCTATTTCTCTCAATGATTCTACATCCATTTCTTCAAAAATTACTGTAGCCAATTTTATCGAATTTATTTCCATTGAATTCTCTAATATTGATTCTACATCAACAGATTCTTTCATGTATTTCTTAATTTTGCTTTCAAGTTCCTTTATACTTGCTTTCAATTTTTTAATTTTATGAACCAAATCAAAATCGGATGCCTCAAGCTCTGTTTTAACAAGTTCTAATCTGTTTTCAACTTCTTTTAAATAATCCAAAGAATTGAAACCAGTTATTGCTTCAATTCTTCTAACACCTGCGCTAACTGATCCTTCTGAGATTATTTTGAACAAGCCTATTTCTCCGGTATTAGAAACGTGCGTACCACCACAAAGCTCTTCACTAAAATTTCTTACTTTTACTACTCTAACAAAATCACCATATTTCTCTTCAAATAATGCCATTGCTCCTTCCTTAACTGCCTCATCATATGACTTGACTTCAACATCTACTTTTACTGCTTCTAATACTATAGAATTTACGAGTTTTTCAACCTTTTCTATTTCTTCCTTACTCAATGCCTCATAATGGGTAAAGTCAAAACGTAATTTTTCTGGCTCAACGAGAGATCCTGATTGCCTTACATGGTCACCCAAAATTTTCCTTAAAGCAGCATGTAATAAATGCGTAGCCGTATGATTTCGCATAGTAGCTTTTCTTCTTTCTTTGTCTACTTTTGCTTCAACTTTTTCGCCAACATTTAATTTACCAACCAATCTTCCTTTATGAACTATTATTCCTTCCTTAGGATTATAAACATAATCTACATAAAAAATTCCTTCTTTTCCTTTAATTATTCCCTTATCAGCAACCTGTCCACCTTTTTCTGCATAAAAAGGAGTTTTGTCAAGTACTATTTCACATTCAACATCTTCAGCTTTATCTACAAACTTATCCATTTTTATATACAATACTGAAGCAGTATCTTCCATCTTCTCATATCCAACGAATGGTGTCTCAACATTCAAAAATTCATAGTCAGATTTTTTAGTAAATTCTACCTCACCTTTTGCTTCTCTTGCTCTTTTCCTTTGTTGTTCCATATATTTTTTAAATCCTTCTTCATCTAATTTGTAATTATTTTCTTCGGCAATATCTCTCAAAATATCAATTGGAAATCCATAAGTATCATATAATTTAAATGCACTTTCGCCATTTATAACTCCATTATTTTCCTTGGCAATTTTTTCAACTAATTCTAATCCTCTTGTTAAATTTTGTAAAAATCTTTCTTCTTCCCCAACAATTATTTTCTTAACAAATTCTTCTTTTTCTTTTATTTCAGGATAAATAGGACTCATTTTTGTTATTACAGAATCAACTATCTTAAACAAAAATGGTTCTTTTGCACCCAGAAGTGTACCATGTCTCGCTGCTCTTCTTAAAATTCTCCTCAAAACATAACCTCTACCCTCATTTGAAGGTAAAACTCCATCAGAAATTAAAAACGTAATAGCTCTAATATGATCCGCTATTACTCTTATAGAAACATCATTCTTTTCGTTTTTTCCATATTCAACATCTAAAACATTACAAATTCTATCAATTATAGGAATAAATAAATCGGTATCAAAATTATAATATACTCCCTGCATCATTGCTGCTATTCTTTCTAATCCTGCACCTGTATCTATGTTCTTCCTTTTCAATGGATGTAACATTCCATTTTCATCTTGATAAAATTCTGTAAAAACAAGGTTCCATATCTCAACAAATCTTCCTTCAGTATTCGCTGGATTAGGAGTTTCTCCGTCACTTACCGGTACTTCTATACCTGTATCATAGAAAATTTCAGTATCTGGGCCACATGGACCTGTTGGACCTGCTGGCCCCCAAAAATTATCTTCTTTACCTAGTTTTAAAATTTTATTAGAAGGTATTCCAAGTTTTCTCCAAATCTCATATGCTTCATCATCTTCTTCATATACAGAAATCCATAACTTTTCTTCAGGAATTTTCAAGATTTCAGTTACAAACTCCCATGCCCATTCAATAGCTTCTTGCTTAAAATAATCCCCAAATGAAAAATTACCTAACATTTCAAAAAATGTATGATGGCGAGGAGTTCTACCGACATTTTCAATATCAGTAGTCCTTAAACATTTTTGACAAGTTGCAACTCTAGGATATACTGGATCAACTTTCCCCCAAAATATTGGTTTAAACGGCACCATTCCCGCCACGGTAAAAAGCAATTGAGGATCATCAGGCAATAAAGAAGCACTGGGTAAAATTTTATGATTCTTCTTTTCAAAAAATTCTAAAAACAATTTCCTGATTTCTTCGCTTCTCATGTAGATAGCTCCACCTCCAGTATCATCTGTGAACTACTTCTAAAAAAATATATATTACCGGTACAACAAACAAAAGACCATCTATTCTATCAAACATTCCACCATGACCTGGCATAAAATTACCCATATGTTTTAAATTATATGCTCTTTTAATCGAGGACTCAAATAAATCTCCAAATGTATCAAAAAAACCAGTTAGCACTCCAAAAACCAGCGAGTACCAGTAAGGAATGTTATAATCGAAGAAAACATTGATAATCAAAAAATATACAAACGTGTAAACTATTGTTCCAAATATTCCTCCTATAAGACCTTCATAACTCTTATTTGGGCTGTATACTGATGGAAGCTTATGTTTGCCAAATGACATACCAAAAAAGTATGCAAATGAATCATATGCCCAACTTAAAGTCAGAGTTAATAAAGCAATTGCTGCTCCATGTTTCGCATATAATGGTATAAAAAATGATAAATTCATAGATATGTATATCAAAGCAATCAAAAAAATCAAATAAAACTCCAAAATCTTATTTTTTTCTTTTATAATAAATAACGTCACTGTAATACTCACAATAAAAATCAAACTAAGCAATTCCATTGGTCGATTTAAAAACCATAAACCATACAATATTGGATATACAGACACAAGGGAAATATACAGGATTATAAGACCTATCCTTTTATATTTTTTCAATGTTGAAAAGAATAATTCAGAACTTGCTAAAAGGATCACTGAGGATACTAATCCTATCAAACTTTTATATGAAATAAAACAAGCAACTACAAAAGGAGCTACTATCAATGCGGAAATAATTCTGACTTTGGTTTCACTCACTTTATCCCTCCAAAACGTCTTTGACGTTTATTGTAATCTTCTATTGCTTTATCTAATTCTTCTTCAGAAAAATCCGGCCATAAAACCTCAGTAAAATATAATTCACTGTAAGCAGATTGCCATAATAAAAAGTTACTTAGTCTTTTTTCACCTGATGTCCTGATAATTAAATCTGGGTCTGGAATATCTGCCTTATAAAGGTATTTCCGAAATGTTCCTTCATCAATACTTGAATAGCCCTCTTTTATAATCTTATTTATAGCATCAATTATCTCGGCTCTTCCACCATAATTTAAAGCTATATTTACAACAATTCTATCATTATTTTTTGTTTTTTCTTCATATTCTTTACAAACACTATAAACTTTTTCACCTGCTTCTCTTAACCTTCCTGAAAAAACTAATTTCACACCTTCCTTATCCATTCTTCCATAAAACTCGGAAATTTTATTAGTCAAAAGTCCAAAAATATAATCAATTTCAGACTTAGGCCTTTTCCAATTTTCAGTAGAAAATGCATAAAAGGTGGTGTACTTTATTCCTTTTTGAGCACACCACCTAACAACTTCTTCTATTTTATATGCTCCTTTCAAATGACCATAAACCCTTGGTTTATTTCTTTTTTTTGCCCATCTTCCATTTCCATCCATTATAAAAGCAATATGTTGAAGCTTCAAAATTCCATAATCTCCTTTTCTTTTCTTTCAAATAAATTATCTAACTCTTCTATATATTTATCGGTAAGATTCTGAATTTCTTTTTCATGTCTTTTTTCATCATCTTCAGAAATTTCACCATTCTTCTTCATTTCTTTTAATTCTTTCAAAATATCTCTTCTAATATTACGGATAGCTATCTTTCCATGTTCAACAATTTCTTTAGATTTTTTTACCCATTTTTCCCTTTGTTCCGTTGTAGGGGTTGGGAAAATAAGTCTTATAACATTTCCATCATTCATAGGATTCAATCCCAAATCACTTGCTTGTATTGCTTTTTCGATAGCTCCTAATAAGTTCCTCTCCCATGGTTTTATTATCAAAGCTCTATCTTCAGTAACACTTACAGTAGCAACCTGATTAATTGGTGTTGGCACTCCATAATAATCTACTTTAATTTCTTCTAAAACTGCTGGCGAAGGTCTTCCTGTCCTTAATTTTTTTAATTCTTCATCAATAGCTTCAATAGTTTTCTTCATCTTTGCTTCGGTCTCTTTTATAAATGCAGGCTTCATTTACAACACCTCCTAATTTATTTTTTACTTACAATATTATATCATGCAACTCTTTGCCAATAAATAATATTTGGCAAAGTTTTTACACAGAATTCAAGAATTTAAAAATTCTATAAACCTTCTTCTTCTATACCACCTGTAACTCTGATAATCTCTTCTAATGTAGTTTCTCCATTCAATACTTTGAACATTCCATCCTCAAACAAGGTCCTCATTCCACTTTCTTTTGCCGCCTCAGTTAGTTCTACGACAGAATTACCTCTTTTAATCAACCTTCTCATCTTGTCATCAACAATTAAAACTTCTGCTATTGCTGTTCTACCCTTATATCCTGTATCAATGCAAGCATCACAACCTTGAGCAACCAGTTGTTTTGGTTCATAATCAGGATAAAGCTTTAAAGCCGCTTCCTTATAGTAATCAGGAAGTTGTGATTCAACAGAACAATTTTTACAAACTTTTCTTACTAACCTTTGTCCTATTACTCCTATTAATGAAGAACTAATTAAAGAAGGATCAATACCCATATTTACCAATCTGTCAATTGCTCCTGGAGCAGTATTTGTATGAAGTGTTGATAATACTAAATGCCCAGTTAACGATGCTTCAACGGCTAGTTGTGCTGTTTCCTTATCTCTGATTTCTCCAACCATAATAATGTCAGGATCCTGTCTTAAGAATGATCTTAGATACTTAGCAAAAGTCAAACCTATTTCTGGATTTACTTGACATTGTGTGATTCCCTCTATTGTATATTCAACCGGATCTTCAGCGGTGATTATATTAACTCCTTCATTATTTAACGAATTAATAATTCCTACCAATGTTGTACTTTTTCCACTCCCGGTAGGACCGGTTACTAGGATAATACCATATGGGTGTTTTATTAGTTCCTGGATTCTTTGATAATTGTAACTCGAATAACCTAATTCCTCTAATTTCCTATGTGATTGAGAAACCTTTAAAATCCTCAAAACAATTTTTTCACCGTACACTGAGGGCATCGTTGAAACCCTAAAATCGTATTGCTCATTCTCTTTCTTCAAATAAAACTTTCCATCCTGAGGTATTCTTCTTTCTGTAATATCTAATTTCGCCAGTATTTTAATTCTTGTTACCACTGAACTATGACTGGCTCTTGGATATTCTGTTATTTTTCTTAAAACACCATCTATTCTATATCTAACAACAACTCTCTTATCTGATCGTGGTTCTATATGAATATCACTTGCATCAAGCTGAATAGCATGCTCGATAATATTATTAACCATTCTTACTATTGGAGTGCCTTCATCGAAAAGATTTTCTTCGCTTAATTGTTCTTCCTCTTCAGCTTCTTCTTCCTGAAACAATTCTTCCGTTACTTCAAAGTTAAATTCTTTCTCATTCTTTATCTCAAACATTAACTCCTCAAATAAATTAGGAGCAATCAAATAAATTTCAACTTCTTTTCCCAACAAGAATTTTAATCTCTTTTTTATAGTTGACAAATTATATACATTGTCTGTTGCAACAATAATCTTGTCCGTTTCCTCTCTGATAGGAATAAATCTCAACTCATCCATCAAATCTTCTTTTATTTTGTTCTTCAAATCCAAATCTATCTTTGGCCTTTCTTGAAAATAATTCAAGCCATATTGTTCAGCTAGTGCTTTAGTAATTTGCTGCCAAGTACACAAACCTAAATCCACTAAAATTTCACCTATCGGTTTTTTTGTTTCCTTCTGAATGCTCAAAGCATACTGTAAATCGGCTTGTGAAATTACACCTTTTTCAATTAAAATATCCCCCAATCTTTTATACCTTTTTTCGATCATCTCCCATTACCTCCAAACCAAATTTAAATAACGCAGGAATATCCTCTTCTGAGAATAAGAAATCTTCTTCTTGGTCAAAACCAGTAGCTATTAAAGTAACTCTTATTTCATCCTCCGGAACTTCTTCATCTATAATAACCCCGAATTTCATATCTGCGTCCTCGCTACAAGTTTGTCTAATAATCATAGCAGCTTCTTGCATCTCTTGTAATTTAAATGTTTTTGGAGCTGTGATATTCAAAATTAATGAACTGGCATTTTCTATAGGATGTTCAATAAGCCTACTTTCCATAGCACTTCTAGCAGCTTCTAACGCTCTATTTTCACCTTTTCCTACACCAATTCCTAACATTGCTGCTCCTGCTCCACGCATCACAGATTCTATATCAGCAAAATCGAGGTTAATATATCCTCTCTTTGTTATTAGCTCTGATATTCCCTTTATCCCTTGATGTAATGTTTCATCAGCTTTCGCAAAAGCATTTACAAGAGGGGTATCTAATGAAAGTTCCTCTAAAAGTTTGTTATTACTTATTTTTATTAGAGTATCTACCTTACCATGAATCCTTTTGATTCCTTCCATAGCCGCTTTCCATCTGGGGGTTCCTTCAAAGAAAAACGGAGTAGTAATTATTGCAACAGTTAATACTCCTAAACTTTTTGCAATTTCAGCTATTACTGGAGCAGCACCTGTTCCAGTACCGCCACCAAATCCTGCTGTAATAAAAAGCATATCGGTGCCTCTCAAAAGTTCCTCCAACTTCTTTTTATCTTCCAATGCAGCTTCTTCTCCAACTTTAGGATTACCTCCTGCACCTAAACCTTTAGTTAATTTTTCTCCTATCTGTATTACCTCATCTGCTTTACTAACTTCCAACACTTGAACATCAGTATTTACAGCTACAAAAATCACATCTTTTATACCAGCTTCAACCATTCTATTAACTGCATTACACCCAGCACCACCAACACCTATTACTTTTATTACTGGCATTGTTTTCGAAACATTATTTTCACGTCTTACATTAAACCCCATATGTATTCCTCCTCAAAACAATTTTTTGAAAAAGTTAGAAATAATTTCTCCCAAAGTTCTTCTACTTTTACCAGGATTACTATATGTTTCTTCTTCAAGTTTTTCAAATAAAACTATATTACCCAAAACAGAAGCAAATATAGGGTCATTTAGAACATTTTCATTTTCCTCGATAACATAATCTTCAGTATAGATAAAATTGCCTACTCTAACCGAACATCTCATTATATCAGCTGCCACATCCGTAATTCTTAAAATATTTGCTCCTCCTCCAGATAAGACAATTCCTCCAGGAATTCCTAAATCTTTGAATTCTTCAAAATTCAAAACTGCATCTCTGTAAACTCTTCTTATCTTCATAAATATTTCTCTTAATCTTGCGTGAATTATTCTTGCAAGCCTTTCTCTTTCTGTCTCTAAACTGGTCCTACCATCCAGTGCTTTATACTCAATAATCGAATGTTCTATATTTTCAAAAATAGCTATACCATGTATTTTTAACAATCTTTCAGCTTCATATATCGATGTACGCAAAACCCTAGCAATGTCAAGTATCACATGCCTAATTGCTACAGGAATCCTAACAAGCATTACAGGCGCATTGTTAAGATAAACAGTCACCACAGTTGTATGATACCCCATATCAACATGCATTACTCCACTGTCTTTCTCCGTGCCAGTTAAAATTGCCTCTGCAGCTGAAACTGTGGACAAAAAGTATTCAGCCTCTCCAATAGTATCTCTTGTAGCATAATCAACTATACTTTTGTGAATATTATCTCCTATTATCAAGGAGTAAACTGCTTCTAATTTTTCTGCAGACATATCTACAGGATTAAATACAATTTTTTTGCCATCAAGAATGTATCTTTTTGTAAAAAGATGATAAACAAGATTGTTATCTCCAATTACTTCTCTTAATAACAAATCCTTCAATTCTTCCAAATGCTTCTCATTTACTATGGCTTTACTTTCATCCTCTGACAAAATTAATTCTTCTCTTATTTCTCTTAATTCGAAATTTCCACAACTTGAGGAAATCAAAAAGTCACCTTTTAATACTTTACCTACTTGTTCCTCTAAATTTTCGATCAAGACATTCATCGAATCATTTAAAGAAACAACATCTTTTATATCTCCTAACTCTATACCTTTAGTTTTAACAGCAGAGTATGCTAATATTTCTTTCCCCTCATTTGTATAATTAACTACTATTCCTTTTAATGTATCATTACCAATATCAATAGATACAATCGGCGACCATTTCCCCATTATTTCACCTCACCTTTACTAACATATCGTCTTTTATATAATATATTACATCACTTTCCATATATTTATACAATATCTTTAATTTTTCAAAATAAACGACCAATTTGTCAACGTCTTCAAAATAAACTTTCGAATTATTCAATAAAACTATACTATTATCAAAAAAATTTATTTCATAAACTATTGAAGGAATATTCTCTGGTAAATACTTCAACAAATTCAAATTTACTTTTCCATTAATTTCATCAATAAAATCATCAGGAATTCTTAATACTGGGAGTTCTCTAAAATCACTTAAATCCTGTATTAATCCAAATATTTGACCATTCCTATTCATTAACCACAACTTATTTTTGTATGGTAAAATAAAAGCGGGTGAAAAATGTGAATCAGTATTAATTTTAAAAATGTTTTTATTTAATTTTATAAACACTACAGTATTTACTAAAAGAATAATTAGAACTATTATAACCAAGAAAGCTGCTTTTTTCATAATCACCATCTAATTAAAATTTTATCATATTTATTTTAACATAAAACAATTAAAAATTAAAAATGAGAGTGGGGCATGTGAGCGCGGTTAATCAAACATGATTAACCGAGGAAAGTCCGGACTCCATGGGCAGGGTACCGGATAACTTCCGGAGGGAGCAATCCCTGGAAAGGGCCATAGAAAAGAAAACCACCGAAAGGTAAGGGTGGAACGGTGAGGTAAGAGCTCACCAGGCATGGAGTAATCCATGTGCTTGGCAACCCCTACTCGGAGCAAGGTCAAGCAGGGATAGGGTGGCCCGCCCAAATCCCGGGTAGACCGCTTGAGAAATTTGGTAACAAATTTCCAAGATAGATGCTCACAATTACAGAATCCGGCTTATAGCCCCACTCTCCATTTAAACAATAATTTTATATGTTATAATAAATTTGAAAAATAAAGGAGGGATTATATGTATGTAAATACCAAGGATATCTTAGAAAAAGCTAGTGAAAATTTTTACGCAGTACCCGCTTTCAATATTAATAATTTAGAATTTTTAATTTCTATTATTGAGGGTGCTGTGGAAAAAAGAGCTCCAGTAATAATTGAAACAAGTGAAGGAGCAATTAAATATGCCGGTAACGGAGATATTTATCGTGGCGCAAAAATTCTTGCAAAAATGGTTAGAGAATATGCTGACAGTGTTAATATTCCTGTAGCATTACACTTAGATCATGGAAAACACTTAGAATTCATTGTTGCAGCTATTAAAGCTGGTTATTCTTCCGTTATGATTGATGCTTCACATGAAGAATTTAAAAAGAATTTAGCAATAACGAAAGAAGTAGTAAAATGGGCACATGCTGCGGGCGTGTCTGTTGAAGCAGAATTAGGTCAACTTGCTGGAATAGAAGACAATGTTTCCGCAGAAGAAAACGTTCTGGTAATCCCAGAAGAAGCAAAAGTTTTTGTAGAAGAAACAGGTGTAGACTTCTTAGCACCAGCAATCGGAACAAGCCACGGAGCATTTAAATTCAAAGGTGAAGCAAAATTAGATTTTGAAAGGTTGAAAAAAGTTAAAGAATTAACAGGAATTCCACTGGTTCTCCATGGAGCTTCCAGTGTTCTAAAAGAATATGTTGAAATTGCCGAAGAATTTGGTGGAGATTTTGGTGGTGCTAAAGGTGTTCCTGCAGATGAGATTAAAAAATGTGTTGAATTAGGAATAAACAAAGTTAACACTGATACCGATTTAAGAATTGCATTTGTCGCAGGTTTAAGGAAACACTTAAAAGAAAATCCAAAAGAATTTGATCCAAGAAAATACTTCAAAGAAGGTATGAATTTTGTAAAAGAAGTTGTTAAAGACAGATTGGAATTTCTTGGAGCAGCTGGAAAAGCATAATCAGAAAAAGGAGGCACAATTATGTTAATACTTGTTGTTAACAGTGGCAGTTCATCAATCAAATACCAACTTATGGATATGTCTGACGAGAGTGTACTTTGTAAGGGAATTGCAGAAAGAATTGGTATACCTGGAAGTAGGATCGTTCACAAAAAAAATGGAGAAAAACACATTATTGAAAAACCTATGGCAAATCACGACGAAGCTTTAAAATATGTTCTTGAAACATTAATTGATGAAAAATACGGTGCAATTAAAGATTTCAAAGAAATTGATGCAGTAGGTCATAGGGTAGTACACGGAGGCGAAAAATTTTCAGGTTCAGTCTTAATTGACGAAGAAGTTATAAAAGCGATTGAAGAATTTTCTTACCTGGCACCACTTCATAATCCACCAAACCTAATGGGTATTAAGGCAATTATGAGATTACTACCTGGTGTACCAAATGTCGGTGTTTTCGATACAGCTTTCCACGCTAAAATGCCCAAAAAATCTTATCTTTACGCTATTCCATACACATATTATGAAAAATATAAAATTAGAAGATATGGATTCCATGGTACAAGTCACAGATATGTTTCAAGAAGAACTGCTGAAATTCTCGGATTGGATTATAACAACTCAAAGATTATAACCGTTCACTTAGGAAATGGGGCTTCTATTGCAGCTATAAAAAATGGAAAAAGTATCGACACTTCTATGGGATTCACACCTCTAGAAGGATTGGTAATGGGCACAAGATCTGGTGATTTAGATCCTTCAATTGTTACATTCTTAATGGAAAAAGAAGGATTAAGTGCTGAAGAAATCTACACAATTTTAAATAAAAAAAGCGGCGTCTTAGGTTTAACAAACAACTTCAGTTCAGATATGAGAGATATTGAAGATAAAGCTTTAGAAAACGATCCTGTTTGTAGGTTAGTTTTAGACTTATATGAATATAGAATTGCAAAATATATAGGAGCATATGTCGCAGCTATGAATGGAGTGGATGCTATTTCATTTACAGCAGGTGTTGGTGAAAATTCGCCAATAACAAGAGAAGAAATTTGTGAAAATTACTTAGGTTATCTCGGAATTAAAATTGACAAAGAAAAGAATAATGTAAAAGGAGAAGAAAGAATTATTTCAACCCCAGATTCAAAAGTTTCTGTTTTAATAGTTCCTACAAATGAAGAACTTATGATTGCAAGAGATACAAAAGAAATAATAGAGAAAGGTTTAAAACAATTAGAATACTAATTTAACAAAAAATAATCCCCCCTTTTTAAGGGGGGATTATTCTTAATAATTTTAACTTATTTAGATTACTGTAGTTATTGAATTGATAAATAAGAAAACAAAAGAAACAACCACCAGTATCATAAAAGTAATCCTTAAGTAAAACATTAGCTTTTTAATCTTATAAGAATAATTATAAACAGGAATAAAGTATCCCAAAAGCATACCGGTAAGAAAACCACCAATATGAGCTGCATTGTTTATATTTGTTCCAGGCATTAATCCCAAAATAATATTAATCAAAATCATAGGCAAAAAAACTGTCCCGGTTATAGGTTTCAATACATAAGGCGTATCCTTTCTAAAACCTGCAGCAAATAAAACTCCAACTAAACCAAAAATTGCTCCACTTGCCCCAACCGAAAGAGATTTATAATAAAAAATTTGTGTTGCCAAATTTCCCACCAGACCACTCAAAAAATAATATGATAAAAATTTATCAGTTCCATAAACACTTTCTACTATCCTTCCTAAATAAAATAACGCATACATATTAAATATTAAATGAATAAATCCACCATGTACAAACATAGAAGTAATTAATCTATACCATTGTCCTCCAGATACCAGAGGCCCAAACTGCGCTCCAAACCAAATATAAACCATTACATTTTCTGAGGTAACAACTTTAACAATCTCCATTAAAAGCAGGATAACAACATTGATTAATATCAAATAATAAAAACTTTTTCCTTTCATTATATCCCTCACATTCCAAATGGCAAAAGGCTTTGTGTTACTTTCGAAAGTTCTTCTTCTCTTTTTTCTTCTATTTTTTCTAATAACTCATCCATTCCTGCTATTAATAAATCTTTTAACATTTCTTTATCTTCAAATAAGTCTTCATCAATTTCTATATCTTTAATTTTTCGATCGGCTGTAGCCTTGATCAAAATAGCACCGCCACCAACACTTACTTGTACTTCAATATTTGAAAAATTTGCCTCTATTTCCTGCATTTTCCTTTGAACTTCTTCTTGAAGCTTTTGAATTTGATTCATCTGTTTGGATTTACCACCTAAATTTTTTCCTCCAAAACTCTTTAGTTTTTTCATATTCTACCTCCTATTAGTATATTTTTTCATAATACGAAAAACCATCAGTTTTGAATATTTTTTGATCAGGAGAAACCAAAAAAACTTCTGTATTATTTTTTGGGAATACTGTTCTTACAAACAACCAATCTTTAACACCTAGAACAAAAGCCGCAGTAGAATAAGCGTCAGCACTAATAGCATCATCGGCAATTGCAGTAGCACTTATTGCCCCATTTGCAGGTTTCCCTGTCCTCGGGTGTATTATATGATGATATCTTTCTCCATCCACAATAAAATATCTTTCGTAATCGCCACTAGTCGCAACAGAACCTCCTTTTAGGTAAATATAATCTATACTATCTGTTCCTCTCGGATTTCTAATACCAATTATCCAAAAATCTTTTCCGAATTTTGGACCAAAAATTCTAATATCTCCTCCAGCTTCTATAAATCCCGTGCACTCAGGATCTGCCGCCTTAGCAATTTGATATGCTCGTTCCAATGCATACCCTTTTGCTATTCCTCCTAAATCAAACCAAACACCGTTTGTTTTTATAGCTTTTTTCTGATAATCCAATTCCACTTTTTCGTATCCACTATTATCTAAAGCTTTTTTTATAGCTTCCTCGGATGGAATAACATGTACAGAATCTTCGGCAAGTTTTTCAGAATAGCTTGAAAAGCCCCAAAGTTCCACTAATCTACCTATAGTAGGATCAAAAGCACCATCTGTAACCTTTGCATACCTTAAAGCAAGTTCTATCAATGCAAATGTCTCATCGTCAACCTCATACCAATCATCACTATGATTTAAATTATATAATATAGAACCTTCTTTATATGGATCAAACTTTTCGGTAATTCTATCAAGTTCAGAAAAGATTTCTTTTGCTATAATATCAGGATTTGAATTTGTCGAAATTTTTAAATGTACATAAGTACCCAGTGAAAATGTCTCATAATCATTGTACATATTCGGATTTCTCAAAACAACTGCTACCGTTATAACAATTACAACTAAAGAAAGTAATATTAACAAAGAAATAAAAGATATCTTACTATATTTATTTAAATCTGGACGATTTCTCTTCCGCATATTTTACATTTACCCTCCTTGGACAAATTTACTAAATCAATATCGTAACCACGTCTTACAATTACCTGAGAATGACATTCAGGACAAAAAGTAGTTTCATATTCAGGTTCAAAAATATTCCCCAGATAAACAAAATTTAAAAATTCTTTGGCAAGAACATATAATTTTTTTAACTTGTCAAGTGGTGTTGGAGGTATAACATACTTATACGCTGGAAAATATCTTGACAAATGCAAAGGTATATCTTTACTAATTTTGGAAAGAGCTTCAAATTCTTTTAATAATTCTTCCTCATTATCGTTTTTACCGGGTATAATTAACGTGGTAACTTCCACATGAACTCCTGCATTGTAAGCATACTCAATAACCTCTAAAACCTTTCTATAATCTCCTAAACATTCTTTTTTATAAAACTCATTATTAAATCCTTTTAAATCAATATTCATCGCATCAATATTTTGTAATAGTAATTTTAAAGGTTCTATTTCAATGAATCCATTAGTAACTAGCACGTTATATAACCCTTTTTTATGTGCTATTCTAGACGTATCCAAAACAAATTCATACCATACTATTGGTTCACTATAAGTGTAAGCTATTCCTTTTGAATTACGTGAAAGAGCTATATCAACCAATTGCTGAGGTGTTACCATCTTAACACTCGGTTTTTCTTGAGAAATTTCCCAATTTTGACAAAAACCGCATCTAAAATTACAACCCCATGTTCCAACAGATAAAATTTCAGTACCCGGCTTAAAATGATAAAGAGGTTTCTTTTCAATAGGGTCCATCGCTATTGAGGAAATATCTCCATAGTTTTTTGTATACAATATGCCATTTTGGTTGTATCTTACTTTACAAATCCCTATTTCTCCATCTTTGAGAAAACAATTATGTGGGCAAAGTTTGCAAACAACTCCTCCATCTTTTTCTTCAAAAAAAGTTGCCATTTTTTTCATACTAACACCACCTATATTAATTATATCATAAAAAATGGCCGCATCTGCGGCCACTGTATTTGAATCCTTTTTATTCTATGTTCCGCCAATAATCTTCAGCAATTATAGACATTCGCACAAGATCCCAATACTTACCTTTTAAATAACGTCCTTGTCTTTCCTTACCTTCTATTAAAAAACCACATTTTTCGTAAACTCTTATGGCTCTCTTATTATACTCATAAGTCCTCAAAAAAATCCTATTTAAATTCAAATATTCGAACGCATATCTTAACATCAATTTTGTTGCTTCAGTTCCCATACCCTTATTCCAGTATTTTTTATCAAAAATAGCAATACCAAATTCTGCTGATCTATTTACCCAATCAATATCTTTTAAACCCGTTGCTCCAATCAGGACACCTTCAAGTGTTTCAATAGAAAAGTTTACATTAGTTCTATTATTAGAACTATTTCTAATCCATTCTTCCTCCATAATTTTATTAATTGGGAAAGTTAAGGCCAAGTATTGTCTAAGTTCTTCATCATTTATCAATTCCACAAATCTTTCGGCATCTTCAATTTCCATTGGTCTCAGTAAAATTTGTTTGCCCATTAATTTCAAAATTCACACCCCCAGAAAGAAATTCTCTAATTCCAACACTTCTTACATGTATAATATTCTTTAATTTTCCTAAATCATCAACCTTTATCAGAATTGGCACCCTATTTCCCTCTTGAATAACATAAACATATCTTTCATATCTCTCCCAAAAATCCTTTACTGAACCCAAGAAAATATTTTCACCATTTTCTAATATAAGTACTTTGTCACAAACTTTTTCAATCTCTTCATCTTCATGCGTTACATAAAATATTATTCTTCCGGTTTCTTTAATTTTTTTAATTCTTTCCAATATTAACTTTTTTGATTCTACATCAAGGCCACTAGTTGGTTCATCCATTAAGATAATATCGGGATTAGGTAGTAAAGCTATTATCATAGATAAACGTTGTTGCAACCCTTTAGATAACTCTAGAGGTTTTTTATACAAATGTTCTTCTAAACCAAAAAAGTTTATTTCTTCATCTATTTTCTTTTTAGAAATTTTTCTAAATGATGCAAAATAACTTAAATTATCTTTTAAAGTCAATTCAGGAATGAGAATCGGTTCTTCAGGAATATATGAAACTATATTTGAATTAGAAACAATTCGACCAGTAGTTGGTTTTAAAATTCCAGCTATTAACTTCAAAAGTGTAGTTTTCCCACACCCATTTCTTCCAACAACTCCTAAAATTTCTCCTTTATCCAGTTTTAAACTTATATTCTTTAATGCCCATAATTTTCCAAATCTTTTTCCTAAATTTTGAATTAATATCAACTTTTTGGAACCTCCACATACATGCCATGATTATCTAATTTCATACCAGAATATACTGATAAAACCACAAAATATTGTACATCATTACCAATATAATAAACTTTATAAAGGCCATCACTAAATCGAATTTCATACCCTTTATTGGAGATATCAGCATCTATAAACCTATCTTTAAACAATTTCTGTATCCTTAATTTTGACTTTGTTTCTTCATTTATGTTTTCATTATTATCAATTGCCGAAAAATAATTTGTGTCGTAAACTAAAAATGCTTGAATAACAGCATTGGAAAGAGTCTTTACATTTGCAGCAACCTGTACCGCTTTTGCCTTAGTAACAGCATTAAGTCCAACAGGTGCAGCAATACCCAGCAGCGCAGAAATTATCGCCATCACAATTAAAAGTTCTATTAAAGTAAAACCTTTCTTCATTTAACCACCTCACGCACGAACTGGAAGAACAATATATAAAAAGCCACCTACATCTTTTGAATTAACTTGCATAGGACTTAAATCATCTACAAAGTTAAAAACGATTTCTTCATCATCTACATTCTTTGCTGCTTCATTTAAAAATCTTGGATTGAAATTAATCACTAAATCTTCTCCTTCTTTTTCAATATTCAATTCTTCTCTAACCTCACCAAATTCTGGACTATGGCTTGTTAGAACCATTACATTATCTCCTATTTCAAGTCTAACTTTATCGTTACCTCTCTTAGCAATTATCATATTACGTTTCAAAGCTTCTAAAAAATCATTTTTATTGAATGAAATTCTCGTTCTAAAAGCTTTTGGTAATACTCGCCTGTAATCTGGAAATACCTCTTCTACGACTCTTGTAATAACAGTAATGTCTCCTGCATTTACAGCCATTTTCTTGTGGTCACATGTAATCTTTATTACAGGTTCATCGGTACCTGCAATCATATTTTGAAGTTCTTTCATACTTTTTAAAGAAACTATAAAATCAATTTCGGCCTGGACATCTATTTTTTGTTCTACAAGTGCTAATCTATATCCATCACTAGCAACAAGTCTCAAAAATCCATCTTTTATTTCCCAATAAACTCCATTCAATGCTCGCATTGCACTTTCTGTTGAAGCACAGAAAATAACTTTATCTATCATTTCTGATAAAATTGAAGTCTCTATTTCAAAAGTTATACCAGATTCATCAAATTCAATTGGTGGAAATTTTTCGGGATTTGAGTAAGTCGTTAAATTGAAAGATGTCTTACCACTTTTTATATTCACCTTTCCTAACTCGTATTTAAAAACTATTTCATCATCATCTATGTTTTTAATGATTTCTTCTAAAAGTTTTGCATCAACTGCAAAAGTGTCACTACCATCAAATTCACTAACCGAAAGATTTGCTATAACAAATGTTTGCATATCAGTAGAATAAACTTTTATTAAATCATTTTCTGGTTTGAATAATAAACACTGTAAAATAGGATCAATTGTCTTTGTCCCAACTGCTTGTGCAGCTACTGAAATTTTTTTAGATATCTCTTGTTTGTTTATTATAAATCTCAACATAAAATCCCTCCTTCTAACTTTTTCAATTTTTATTTTATCACAATCTTTTCCATTTTTTTCAAAATAGGGTAAAATAGTATTAGAGGTGATACAGTGAAAATTTTATTTTTAGGTGAAATTTTAATTGATTTGATTACTGATAATAATTTATATACTTCAACAAACTTTTCAAAAAAACTTGGCGGAAGCCCTCTGAATATCGCTATTAATCTTTCGCAGTTAGGTGTTGAATCAAGAATTATCTCCAGAATTGGTAGTGATCCCTTCGGTTTCTTTATTTTAGAAAGCTTAAAAAAGTATAACATAGACACTTCACTTATCCAAACTGACAATGAACATAATACAACTCTTGTTTTTGTTTCAAAATCCAAACATACTCCGGATTTTTTCGTCGTTAGGGGAGCCGATCGTTTTTTCAATCTTCCTGATATTGATTTTAAAGGAGTCGATTATCTGCATCTTAGCTGCTGGACAATTACCCACGAAAAAAACTTTGAAAACACTATGAAGTTAATTAAAAAAGCAAAAAATTCTGGTGTAAAAATAGGTTTTGATCCAAATTGTAGAAAGAAAATTTTTTGTGACAAAAAACTGGATATCGATAAAATTTTTGAAGTACTTAATAACACTTTCATAATCAAACCGTCTCTTGACGATGCTCACGAAATTTTTGGCCCTCTTCCAGAAGAAAGATATATTGAATTACTCCACAATTTTGGAATAAAATATGTCATTTTAACACTGGGGAAAAAAGGGGCTCTGGTTTCAGATGGAAATATTATAAAACATTTCCCTCCTTTAAAAACTAAAGTTGTTGATTCAACAGGCGCCGGTGATGCTTTCTGGTCGGGTGTGTATTTTGGTTTATTAAACAATTGGTCAATTTTTAAATCATCAAAATTGGGTATTTATTTAGCATCAATAGTTTTACAAGAAACTGGGGCAATTGTTAATTTTAACAATATAAAACAATATATAAAGGAGTTAGAAAATGAAAATTAGAAGAATTGCTTTTTTTAACCCCCAAGGAAATTTCGATAAATATGATAGTCACCTTACGGAACACCCAGATTTTGGTGGACAACTAATATATGTCAAAGAATTAGGTAAAGCTATGTCAAAACTAGGAATAAAAGTTGACATTATCACCAGAAAAATTTTAGATCCTCAATGGCCAGAATTTGCCAGTGATTTTGATTCTTATCCCGGATATGACAATCTTCGAATTATTAGAATACCATTTGGCGGAAATAAGTTTCTAAATAAAGAACAGTTGTGGGATTTTCTAGGAGAATATGTAAATGGCATTATTGAATTTTACAATCGTGAAAAAGTGACACCTGACTTTGTAACAACCCATTATGGTGATGGGGGAATATCAGGTGTTATGTTTCTCTACAAAACAGGGATAAAATTTTCATTTACTGGGCACTCTCTTGGGGCTCAAAAAAGAGATAAATTTTCTCATTTAAATAAAGAATATTTAGAAAAAAAGTATAGATTCTCTATCAGAATAGCCGCTGAAAGAGCTGCTATAAAATTTTCATCTTTCATTGTAACAAGCACACTTCAGGAAAAAAATATTCAATATTTTCACCCGGCATATAAAGATGTCACAATTGAAAATCTTGACAAATTTTTTGTCATTCCTCCAGGTGTTAATACTGAAATTTTTAATACAAAAGATGATGAAAAAAAACAGTACTTTGAAAAGTTATTAAAAAAATACAATAAAAGTTTTATTATTTTATCAAGTAGAATTGATCCTAAAAAAAACCATATTTCAGTTGTAAAAAGTTTTGCTTTAAATAAAAAGCTTAATGAAAGGTTCAATTTGATTATCGTTGTAAGAGGAATTGATAATGTTTTTGACTATTCAAATAAAGAAGGTGAAGATTCGAAAATCTTACATGAAATTATTTCACTTGCTAAAAGAAATAAAGTTTTAGATAAGATTATCTTCCTCAATATTAAAAGCCAAAAAGATCTTGCTTCGTTATACAAAGCTGCTTCTGAGTATAAATCAATATTTACCTTAACCTCTTTATACGAACCCTTCGGACTTGCAATAATTGAGGCAATGGCATGTGGATTACCTGTGGTTGCTACTAAATATGGTGGCCCAATGGAAATTTTGGACAACGGTAAATATGGAAAACTAGTAGATCCTGAAAATACTGATGAAATTGCTAACAACATCATTGAGATTTTCGAAAATTACAATTTTTATCAAACCCATGGAATTAAAAGAGTTCTTTCAACATACACCTGGGAAAAAACTGCAGAAAAATACTTAGAACAAATAATAAAGTCTAAAGACAAAAAAATAAAAGAAATTGAATTTCCGATTTTTTTCAAAAATCAAATTAATAATAAGGAAGGTTGAAAACGTGCTAAAAGATGTTCAAAATGAAAAAGATAGTAGAAATATTCCTTTAAAACACGTTGGTATTAAAAATTTAAGATATCCAATAACAGTGTTAGATAGGAAAAACAAAACTCAACACACTGTCGCAACTATTGACATGTTTGTAGATCTCCCAAAGGATTTCAGGGGCACACATATGAGTAGATTTGTAGAAGTTTTAAATGATTTTCACTTTAAAATTGAACCAAAAACTATCAAAGAAATTCTTGATAACTTAAAAAAAGTTTTAAATGCAGTAAGTGCAAAAATCGAAATAAAATTCCCTTACTTTATTGAAAAAAGCGCTCCTATTTCAAAAATTGAAAGTTTTTTAGAATATAAATGCGGATTCAAAGCATATGACAATGATACTAAATACGACTTTTATTTAATTGTAGAAGTTCCAATACAAACTTTATGCCCCTGTTCAAAAGAAATAAGTAAATACAATGCTCACAATCAAAGGGCAAAAGCACATATTGAAGTCAAAACATATGAATTAATCTGGTTTGAAGAACTAATTGAAATAGCCGAAGATTCTGCAAGTGTTCCATTATATACTCTTTTGAAAAGACCAGATGAAAAATTCATCACAGAAAAAGCATATGAAAATCCAAAGTTTGTTGAGGACGTTGCAAGAGATATTGCTTTAAAATTAAAAACAGATAAAAGGATAAAATGGTTTAAAGTTGAAGTAGAAAGTTTCGAATCAATTCATTCACACAATGCCTTTGCTTGTGTTGATTCGAAAACACTGGAGGTGTAAAAGTGATAGAACAAAAAATTCTCACATATCTTGGATTTGCAGCAAAAGCAAAAAAATTAGTGTATGGGAAAGATCATATAAGAGAATACATTAAAAATCCCAAATTGAAAAATAAGGTAATAATTATTGCTAAAGATGCTGGTGATAGAGTCAAAAAAGATATAAAAATTAGATGTGATATCTCGAGAGTACCTTTTATTGAAATTTCTACTAAATCTGAACTTTCAAAAGCTACTGGAATGGTTAATGTATCTGTATTAGGAATTAAAGATGAAAATCTGGCAAAAAGCATTATCAAACTTAACCTCCAAAAGGAGGGATAATATGAATTTAAAAATTTTAACTCTAAACGAATATTCTCTTTTAGACTTTATTAATCTCTTAAACAAAGTGTTTCAAGATTACACTGTTCCTATAAAATGGGATGTAGTTACCTTCAAAATGGATATAAGGGAAAATTCAATATCACTTTCTGATAGTTTTATATTTTTGAAAGATAACAAACCTTTTGGATTTATTGTAGTAAGCATTAGAAAAGATAGAGCAAGAATAGATGCAATGGGAGTAATAAAGGAAGAAAGAGGAACAGGTGCTGCAAGTTATATTCTTGAACACACAATTAATTACCTGAAATGGAGAAGGATAAAAAATATACAATTAGAAGTGATTAAAAGTGACAAAAGAGCTTATCGATTTTATGAAAAACATGGCTTTAGAGAAAAAAGACAACTATTTTCTATGATTCTCAAAGATATCCGTAGCTTAGATATAGAATATAAAAAGCAGAAGATTGAACCTCGAACAGCATATACTACAGCTTTGGACATTTTCTTTTCTGGAAGGAAACCTAATTGGCAAAGAGAACCTGTCACATTATTATTATCTGATGGTAGATACAATTTTGAAAAAATTATTACTAAAAACTCAGAGGGATACCTTGTCTGGAATAGAGAGTTAGATTCCAACAAAGTATATATAATAGATCTGGGCACGAAAGACAATTGGGATGATATAACAAAAGCTTCAATAAAATATTTAAAAGATACGACTGGATGTGATACGATTCTTGTCTCATCAGTACCTGAAAATGATATGTTATATAATGCTCTAAAAAATAACAATTTTGAAACTTTTTTAATCCAATCTGAAATGACCAAAGAAGTCATCTAACAGGGGGGATATTATGGGGGAACATATCGAAAAACTTAAAAATCATCTAAAGAAATTAGCGAAATTTGAAAGTGCTTCTTCACTTCTCCATTGGGACCTCGAAGTGTATATGCCAAAAAAAGCTGCAAATAAAAGAGCCGAGATTATCGGAGAAATTGCTGGATTCACTTTCAGAGAATTTATCTCCGATAAAACTTTGCAATTACTTGAAAACGCTGAAAATGAAGCAAAAACATTTGAAGAAAAAGCTTTAATAAAAGTTACCAAAAAAGAATATGAAAGGTATAAAAAAA
The DNA here is from genome assembly GCA_017656345.1 of Thermosipho sp. (in: thermotogales). Classification (GTDB taxonomy): domain Bacteria; phylum Thermotogota; class Thermotogae; order Thermotogales; family Fervidobacteriaceae; genus Thermosipho_A. The sequence continues at coordinate 67,905 of JACDNZ010000003.1, forward strand.
TTCCACCTGAGTTGTTTGTTGAATTTCAAATTGAAACTTCAAAAGCTCATCAATCATGGCAAAATGCAAAAATTGAAAATAAATTTGAAATCTTTGAACCAAATTTAGAAAAAGTAATAGAACTCACCAAAGAAATTACAGATTGCTTGGGCTATGATGAAAATAGATATGATGCTTTATTAGATCAATATGAACCAGGTTTAAAAACCAGTGATTTACATCGAATTATTCCCCCATTGAAAGACTTTCTAACTAATTTTCTGGATAAATTATCACTTGGTAATCATCCAAACGAAAACTTACTCAATGGTACTTTTAACATTGAAAAACAAAAAATTTTTTCAAATAAGTTATTAAAAATACTTAACTTCGATTTTGATTCTGGTAGACTGGATGTTTCAATGCATCCTTTCACAATAACTATAAGTCATAACGACATTAGGATAACTACAACCTTTGATGAAAAGGATTTAAAAAATTCAATTTTTAGCACCATTCACGAATGTGGACATGCTTTATACGAGCAGGGTATTCCAGAAGAACTCAGAGAACTACCAATTGGCGAAGCGGCATCAAACGGAATCCATGAAAGTCAGTCTAGATTTTGGGAAAATATTATAGGTAGAAGCCTGGAATTTTGGAAATATTTATATCCTGATTTCATTGAAATTTTCCCTCAATTTAAAGATGTTAAATTAATTGACTTTTGGAGAAGTATAAATACTGTAAAAAAATCATTAATAAGAACTGAAGCTGATGAAGTAACTTACAACCTGCATATAATGATGAGGTTCGAAATAGAAGAAGCACTTGTGAATGATAAAATTAAAGTAAAAGAACTCCCATTATTATGGAATGAAAAAATGAAAGAATACCTAGGAATAACTCCTCAAAATGATAGTGAAGGTGTTTTACAGGACATTCATTGGTCCCATGGTTCCTTTGGATATTTCCCATCCTATATGCTCGGAAATTTGTATGCTTCCCAATTTTACGAAGCTATGAAAAAAGATATAAAAAATATAAACTCATTAATTGAAAACGGAAAATTCAACGTAATATTAAATTGGTTGAGGGAAAAAATTCACAGTAAAGGGAAATTATTTGAACCTAAAGAATTATTAAAACAGGTAACAAACGAACCACTTAATCCTTCTTATTTTATTAATTACATAAAAGATAAATACGAAAAAGTGTATATGTTATAAAATATTCTTTAGAGGTGAACAATGTTACTTATTGAAACTGGAATTTATAAAGGTAGACGACTTGAAATGGTACCAGATAAAAGAACCAGATATACTCCTGGAAAAATTAGAATGGCTCTAATAAACATGTTTGATTTCAACAATAAAAAAGTGGTTGATATTTGTGCCGGAAGTGGTATAGTAGGCTTTGAATTCCTAAGCAACGGAGCAAAGTCAGTACATTTTGTTGAAACTTCTAATAAAGCTATAAGAACTATAAAAATTAATTCCCAAATTTTGAATGTCACAGATAAAATAAAAATAATTAAAAGAGATGCTAGAATATTTCTAAGAACATCAAAAGAAAAATATGATATCGTATTTACTGATCCACCTTTTCATTTAGGAATTGTTAATGAATTAATTAATAATATTCACAAAGTGGTTTCAAGTGAAGGAATAATAATTGTAGAGCATTCAAAAAAAGAAAAACTAACAATTCCTAAAACTCTACAATTGATTACGACAAAAAAATATGGTGATATTCATATCGAAATTTTTAAATTAAATAACATGTCTTAGATTATTCAACAATTTAAAAGTTTGAAAGCAATTAAACAACAGTAAAATTCCCAAACCTGTTCCCAAAATCATATCTTTCACAAGTTTTAAAAGAACCTTGTAATACCTTCTTCTATTTTAAAAATTGTTTACTCTTCCCATATATAAACCAATAAAAACCAACACTTCAGTTTGATTGTAATAAAAAATCAAACATTCTATTAATGATTACTTCAACATACAGCAGTTAAATTTATGATATTCAAAAAGGGAATTTCCCCTTTCCATTTTATTATTATTTCCTTCACCAGAAATTCAAAAATCAAAACAACTTCCCAATTACATTCCTACTCAAAACCTCAAATAAATTTCTTAAAATATATTTATCTTGGCACAGTTAGTATGACTACCGTTATAAATAAGATAAGTAAAATTAAAGTCAACCAGAATTTTTTCACACTTATCCCTCCCGATCATACCTTTAATACCAAAAAAAAGGATGGACCCGTGTCCATCCAATATTGTTCTTTCCCATATTTAAAATTATAATTGTTCTAATTCTTTTTTAAGAAATGTTGGCAACGCAAAAGCTGCTTTGTGAATTTCCTCATTATAATATTTCAATTCCTCATCAAAGTTTTTAACTCTTTCTGGGTTGAAATCTTTTAAAGGATCTATTCCTTTTGAAGCAAATGTATAGGCCCACATACCACTTGGATAGGTAGGCATAAAGCCTAAATATAATTTTGTTAATGGAAATACTTTCTTAATTCTTGAATAGGCAAGTCTCATCCAGGCTCCATCATAAAGCCAATCCTCAGATTCAGCTGAAAATGTACCATTCTCAGTCAGTGCATCAAAACATGCTTTATAAAATTCTTCCGTAAAGAGATGACCACCTTCTCCAGCTGTTGGATCTGTTGAATCAATTATAATTACATCAAATTCATTTTTAAAATTCCTTACAAATTGAGAACCATCTTCAAAAACCAATTCAACTCTTGGATCATCAAGCTTACTTGCTGTAACAGGTAAGTATTTCTTGGCGGCTTCAACTACCATTTCATCAATTTCACACATTATTACTTTTTCAACACTTTTATGTTTTAAAACTTCCCTGACACTACCTCCATCACCGCCACCTATTACAAGTACTTTTTTGGGATTTGGATGCATAAACATAGGTACATGAACTAGCATTTCATGGTAAAAAAAGTCATCTTTTTCAGTTGTCATAGTTATTCCATCTAATGAAAAGACTCTACCAAAGAAATCAGTTTCAAAAATATCTATTCTTTGATACTTACTCTGTGCACTGTACAAATGCTTATTCATTTTCATAAATATTCCACAATTTCCTGGTGTATAATACTCAAAATACCATAAATGTCTATTTGGTACAAAACCATATTCCATTGCTTACACCTCCATTTTATGAGGAGAATTTTCAGGAATACCTATCTCATCATATTTTCCTCTAAGATGTTCAACAACATGCACCCTTTGAGACTTTAGAACCTTCTTTAAATATGAGAATGCTTTCCATGGATCCACATCATCACCACATGTAAACAGATCTACCGCCGCATAACCGTATTCGGGCCAGGTATGTATTGTTAAGTGAGATTCGGAAATTACCACAACTCCACTCACCCCATAGGGGAGGAACCTATGAAACGAAGAATTAATTATCGTTGCTCCTGTTTCATATGCGGCATCCTTCATACTTTTCTCGATTAATTCAACGTCATCAAGTATGTTTTTATCACAATCGTAAAACTCTGCTATAATATGTCTGCCCAAACTTTTCACTCTTATCCCTCCCCTTTCAAGTTTATTCTATATTTATCCATAAAAATTTCACATTTTTTTTATAAGGGTTTCTTATTTTATGTTTTCTATCTGCACAATAATAAAAACTGTCACCTTCACCAACCTTGTATGTTTTTCCATCCAGTATCAACTCTAACTTCCCACTAATAACATAGCCAAATTCGTCACCTTCATGAGGTTCTTCTTCCTCTGTCTCTGCACCTGGTAAAAGCTCTATCAATCTTGGATCTATGGATTTATCTTCAATATTATCTATTAATATATACCCTCTTATTCCGTATTCATCCAGATACATAGGAACCCTTTCATTTGACTTAAAAACAATTTTTTCTCTTCTCTCATCTGACGCAAAAAATGTTTTTAAATCAGTACCTAAAACTCTTAAAATTCTTTCAAGTGTATCTATTGATGGTGAAACCTGATCATTCTCAAGTTGTGAAATAAAACTTCTTGATAAGTCACATCTATCGGCAAGTTCCTCCTGTGTATACCCCCTTGCAACTCTTATTTTTCTTATTTTGCTTCCTAATTTCAAAATCCCACCCCAAGATTGTCTATAATACTAAACAAATTTTGTCTATGATACACAACATATTATATAATCTTTTTTATACCTTTCAAGTAAATTTAATGTAACTTTTATGTTAAATAGATGATAGAATTCTACTCACTTCTCCCCATATTCGAACATTAATAGTATAATAATTGAGAAAGGAGGTAATCCTAATGATTCTTTTTGGAACTGGTGGAATAAGAGGTGTTATGAAAAAAGGTGAATTCGACGAAAAAGCTGTAATAGCAGCTAGTAAGGGCGTTTCTAACTACATGAAAGATTACAATTTAAAAAGTGTAGTTATAGCCTATGACACAAGAAATAACTCAAGATATTTTGCCGAATTGGCTGCTAAAACTTTTGCAAGTGATAATCATAATGTTTTTATATTTCCTGAACCAGTTCCGACACCTGTACTTTCATTTGCTGTTAGATTATTGAAGGTTGATATTGGAATTGTAATTACCGCAAGTCACAATCCTCCTGAGTACAACGGATATAAAGTATATACATCAAATGGTGTACAAGCTATTCCGGAAATCACAAATATCTTGTCTAAATATGTTGAAAAAGCATGGAATCTACCCGTTTCTTTATCAGATAATTTTAAAACCCTTGACAATGATGTACTTGAAAAATATATTGAAAATGTTTGTACAATAATCAACACTGATCTTACAGGTTTAAAAATAGTATATACACCTTTACATGGCACAGGTGCAAAACCTGTTACAAGTGTCTTAGAGAAATTGGGTGCACAAGTTATAAAAGTAGAAGAACAAATGACTGCAGACGGGAATTTTCCAACAGTCAAGTCTCCCAATCCTGAAGATGATGATGCTCTGGAGCTCTTAAAACATTATATGAAAAATCAAAATGTACATTTAGGAATCGCCACAGATCCTGACTGTGACAGAGTTGGAGTAATTTGGAGAAACACAAGATTAACTGGTAACCAGGTCGGAGTAATTCTCACCGATATGTTACTTAAAAAAGCTACTCCAAATTCCATGGTTATCAAAACAATTGTAACCACAGACATGGTTAAACCAATGTGTAGCATAAATAATGTAAAATTATTTGAAACACCCACTGGTTTTAAATTCATCGGTGACCTTATTGAAAAATCCAATAATGATTTTCTTTTCGGTTTTGAAGAAAGCTGCGGTTATCTTGCCGGGGATCATGCAAGAGACAAAGACGGTGTTGTTGGATCTGCATTGGTTGCTGCAGCAGCTAAACAGTTCGATTTATTAGAAAAACTTGAAGAATTATATGAAAAATATGGATATTACATGGAAAAACTTCTCAACTTCAAATTTAAAGATCTTAAGATAGCAAAAGAACTTTATGAAAAAATCAAAAAAGGTTTTGTGCCTAAAGATGCTAAAAATGTAGTTGACTATTCAAAAGGCGTGGAAGGAATCTTACCAAACGAAACCTTGAGAATAGATTTTGAAGAAGGAAGAATATTTGTAAGGCCTTCGGGAACTGAACCAAAATTAAAAGCTTATGTAATGGTTAACTCAAAAAATAAAAATAGTGCCCTTGAAAATCTGGAAAAATTAGAAAATCACTTCCATTCTTTCATACAACGGATGATTTGAACAAATTTATCATAAAGTTCACAAAAATCTGGAAACGAATTGCAAAAAATCTGTCTTTCAGCTTCGACAACATTTTTGTCATCTCTAGCAATGGGGCCAGTTATTGAATTAACTGCCCCGTTTTTTTTAACATTGCTAATTGTGTTTTGCAATAGACTTTCCATTACATCATTGAACATTTCCTTTGAAACATTCCCCTTTTCGTAAAGCTTCTCAGCTAAATATATCAAAGCTAAAGGAAAATTACTCATCAAAACTGCTGCAAGATGATAAAACATTTTTAATTCAGAATCAATAATAAAATATCTTCCCCCAAGTAAAGAAACAAGCTTTTTAGCTGTTTTAATATTTCCTTCTATTCCAAAAACAACATCCTTAAAACTTGTACTTTTGCCAATAACCGGGCAATTTGGATGAACTGATGAGGGATTCCATTCTTTTGGAAAAATTTTTGATGAAAAAAAGCCACTAAAATGAACAACACTTAAATCACTTTCGGTTACGTCAATAAACTTACCTAAAATAGAAGGAGCATCTGGAAGAATTGTATCTGGAAATCCTACAAGTAAAATTCCATCAAAAGTAAATTTGTCCTCATACCCCACAGGTATTCCTTTACCAATTTTTTTACAAAATTCTCTAGATTTCTCCTTATCTCTAGATAAAATATAACCAATTTCAACTTTTTCTACTATATTCCAGAGAATCGCTGAAGAAACTTTACCTAAACCGGCGACGTTAACTTTCAAATTTTCACCTCTTAAAATCTTGATATAATGAAGACCAATAATGGTGAAACAAATAATGCAGGTAAAAAGTTACCAACTCTTGTATCTTTTATTTCTAAAATTTTCAATCCTATTCCAAGTACCATTATTCCTCCAACAGCTATTAGATCATTCAAATACATTTCGTGCGTTAAAAAAGAAAGTTTTGATGAAAAAATCACAATGGAACCCTGAACAATCAAAACAGAAATAGCTGAAAGCATAACTCCAAAACCATACATTGATGCTAAAACTACAGAAGAAATCGCATCCAAAAGTGATTTCATGTATATTATTGAACCTTCACCAGTTAATCCTGCTGTTATAGACCCTACAATAGTCATAGGTCCGACAAGAAAAAGTAGTGATGATGCAACAAACCCAGTTGAAAAATCTCCTTCTTTAATTGAATCTCCTATTTTTTTTAATCCTCCTTCGATATTTAACAACTCTCCTAATACACCACCAATGGCCATTGAACCAAGAACTATAAGAAAATTGTTGACTTTAATAACCATTGTTAAACCCAAACCAATTGTCGAAAGGCCTACAGCATAAAACAATATCTTTCTTATATTCTCTGGTAATCCTTTTCTTAAAATAATTCCAAAAAAGCTTCCAATTATAACAGCTATCGCATTTACAATTGCTGTAATTATATTGCCACCTCCTAAATTATATCTGAAATGTTGACTTTATTTCCTTTAGACTTTAATGCTGCTTCAAAGAAAGCCAAATCTTTTAATGCTTCAAATGGTGAACCTAAATTATTTTCTTTTTCCCCCATAACAACTTTATAAAAATCTTCAAATTCTTCTTTATACCCAAGGCCATCCTCTATTTCAATTACTTCTTCATTGACTATAATTTTGTTTTCTATCAATTTTATTTTCCCCTTGTCACCAATTATTTCAAACTTTTCCTCTCCGTTTATGGAATATGAAACAACATAATTACCTATAACATTATTTCCAAATTCAAATAACGCTGAAAGAAAATCTGAATCTCCTAGATAATCCGAATGTTTTCTATCAACTGCTGAAACCCATTTAATATCCCCAAACAGTAATCTCATTGCCGCAACATGATGAACTCCAGCATCTGACAAGAATCCCCCTATATGTTTTGGCTTTTGTCTCCATTCAGTTCTAACATATTTATTATTAACATCCAATCTTACCCATATATTCCAAGTAAAAAATAACGGTTTACCAATTTTATATAACTGGTCCTTTATTTTGTAAAATTTTTTGATATGTCTCCAATTTTCTGCTATATAAATAACCTGACTGGTTTTTTTGTATAAATCAACCAATCTCTTTCCATTCTCTACATTAATTGAAATTGGTTTCTCACATATTACATGTTTTTTCTTAAATACAGCTTTTTCTGTAAACGGAACATTTAATTCAACGGGCAAAGTTAAATCAACCGCATCGATTAATTCCGAATCTAAAAGCTCATCAAATGAGTCAAAAACCATTGGATTACCCACAAGTCTGGCAAATTCCTCTGCGTGTTTTCTTGTTCTACTTGTAACTGCTGTTATTTCAAACAGATCTTTTAACTCATTTAAAGCTGGAAAATGCAGTTCCCTGGCAGCTATCCCACACCCTACAATTCCTAAACGTATTTTTTTCATACTCCCCCTCTTTTCAGTTACCTCACTATCAGCATAGATCTTAGATTACAAACTAACATTACAAAATCACACACATGTAAGCCCTTAAAATACATTTACTGATCTTATATTGCTTTAAAAAACAACTAAGCTATTTGTCCTTTTAAATTGCCTACTTTCTTTAACCATTATAAATTATAAAAGCTCCAAAAATCAAAAACAGAGTACCAACAAATCGAAGCTTAATCCTCTCATTAAAAAAGAAATAAGCAAATATAATTGATATTAAAGCTGAAACCATAGAAATGGGCTCGGCAATACTAACATCTATGAACTTAAAAGCATTCAAAAGTGCAACGTATGCATATGCGTTACATATTCCTCCTAAAATTAATAATTTCCATTTTTTCCCCACGAATTTAAAATAACTTTTAAAAGATTTTTCTCTAAAAAAACTTACTAAAAAGAAATAAACAGTCATTACTAAATAAATCGCAACTGAATAACCTACTTGATCATATTTTTCTTGTTTTGTTAAAAATCCATCAACAGTTCTACCCACAGCCATAAGTAATGATGAAAAAATCATAGAAACTGCCCCAGGGCTATTTAAAATACTTTTGTAAGACTTAACAAAATTCTTTGATTTCTTTAAATAAGAAACTCCATAAATCATCATGAAACTACCAACTAACTTATAAATAGTAATTTTTTCACCCAAAAAAATCGCAGTAATAAATATTAAGAATATAGCATTAATATTATACAATGGAGCTACCACTGATACTTCTTCTTTTGAAAGTGCATAGATATATAAAAAAAATGATACAGAATAAATAGAACCACTTATTAGTGAAATCTTTAGAATATCTACAGATAATCTTGTGGCAAATGGGCTCAATGATAGGAGTGCAAAACCAAAAAATCCCCAGGAAGATAATAGGGCAGAAGAACCTTTGGTGATTTCTTTCCCGACTATTCTTTCAAAACCGAGAAATAAAATCCTTAAAGACATCCACAAAAAAACCATATAAAATTCCTCAAGTATTTTTTAACCCAAGTATTTTTTCAAATACTCATCTTGCTTTTTAAACATTTCCTCTGCTTTTGTTGTATCATACTCGTGATCATAGCCAGAAACATGTAATGCCGCATGAATTAGTACTGTCAATAATTCTTTTTCAAAAGTATTAGAATATTTAATTGCATTATCTCTAATAACATCTTCGCAGATAAAAACTTCGGCATAAAGATCTTCATCACCATAAACAAATGTTAAAACATCGGTTGGCCCTTTCATTTTTCTATATTCATAATTTAATTTTGCCATCTCATCTTTATCAACAACTATAAGGCCAACATTTACATCTTTACTTAATTCGTTTTTTATTACTTCATCCATAATTCTTAAATAGCTTTCATCGAAATCAAAATTTTCATTTAAAATCATTTACCTGTACCACCTTTTGAATATCCTCCTTTGGATACTCAATCCTAGCTTTAGTTATGTTAATTATAACCTTTATAAACTCTTCGATAATCAATTCCAGCTCCCTTAAATTCAACCCTGATTCATCCAATTGTCTTTCGTTGTAAATACCTGATACTATGTTTTCTATAACTTCTTTTATACTTTGATAACTGGTAGTATTAATACTTTTTATAGCCGCTTCTACACTATCTGCAAGCATTATTATTCCGGCTTCTTTAAACTGTGGTTTTGGCCCAGGATATCTAAACGCTTCCTCAGAAGTACTTGGATCAATTTCTTTAGCTTTATGATAAAAATATTTTTGCACCCTTGTACCATGATGTTGCGGTATTATAAATTCTATTCTAAGTGGCAATTTGTACTTCCGTGCGAGTTCAATACCAGACTTAATATGATCCTCAAGTATTATATGACTCAAAAAAGGACTTATCTTTTCGTGCGGATTTTCTGCGTTTTGTGGGAGATTTTCCACAAAAAAGTATGGTCTAATCATTTTCCCAATATCATGGAAATATGAAGCTACCCTAACAAAAGTTGAATTAGCTTTTATTTTATCTGCGGCAGCCTCAGCAAGGGTGGCAACCATAATACTATGATAATAAGTTCCGGGGGCTTGAATTGAAAGTTTCTTCAACAGAGGATGATTCATGTTACCAAGCTCTGACAAACCAATATTTGAATATATCCTTGTAAAATATTCAATATACGGAAGCAAACCCAAAATGACAACTGTTGAGACAAAAGGATTCAAAACCGAAATTGTTACATTATACAAATTGAAAAATGATGGTTGTAATAACAATAAAATAACAGCTAAAATAGAATTATAAAATGCAGATTTTGCCACTTCTATTCTCCTGTTAATATTTCTGATCAAAAAGTTCATAAACAAAATTTGAGGTATATAATAAGCAAAAATTGTAAAACTACCTAGATGAAAAGATAACAAGAGAACCTGTAAAACACCTGCAGTAATTCCAACTTCATAAGACATCAATAAAGTTAACAACAAAGTAGTAATCAAAAAAGGGGCAATTACAAAGCCATATTGTTTTATAAATGGATAAGTAACGAAAATCCCTAAAAGATACAAAAAGTAAAATGTAAATCTATAAATTTTATGTAGTCTAAAATGATAAATATTCTTTAACAATAATACTTCTATCAAAAAATACCATGCAAATAGTAAAAACACAAACTCATTTAACATCTTTACTAAATTATAATCAAAAATATTTAAAACAAGAATGGATAAAATTACCGCAATTAACCCCTCAAAATTGCTCAAATTCAATTTTTTAAAAATCTCACTCATTATTATTTTTTACCCCTTTTTCATAGTTTTCATAAGCTTTAATAATTTTTTTAACGAGATGATGTCTTACTACATCGGCCTCTGTTAAATACACAAAACTTATTCCCTCAATACCACTTAAAATTTTTTGTGCCATAACTAATCCCGAATGTTCTTTGATATCAATTTGAGTAATATCACCAGTAATAATTGCTTTAGAATTAAACCCAATTCTTGTCAAAAACATTTTCATTTGCTCATAAGTAGTATTTTGCGCTTCATCTAATATTATAAATGCATTATTTAAAGTTCTACCACGCATGTAAGCAAGAGGCGCAATTTCAATTATATTTCTTTCTCTATATGAAATAAATTTTTCTAATGGCAACATATCCATTAAAGCATCATATAAAGGTCTTAAATAGGGATCCACCTTTTCAGCGAGATCCCCAGGCAAAAATCCTAGCTTTTCACCTGCTTCAACAGCTGGTCTCGTTAATATAATTCTATTTACTTTCCCTGACCTCAGATAATCAACCGCTAATGCTGAAGCTAGATACGTTTTCCCCGTTCCAGCCGGACCTATTGCAAATACTATATCATTTTTTTCAATCGCTTCTATATATTTTTTTTGGCCTTGAGTTTTTGGTTTGACCCTACCACGAGCGATTGTTTTTGTAACTACATCAGTCAACACTTTTGAACCCTTTTCTATTTCTTTTTCGTCAACTAGATATTCAAACTCTTGTCTATCTATCAAATGTCCATCACGTGTGATGTTAATCATCTCTTTAATAATACTCTCCACTATTTCTACATTTTCCGAATTTTCACCTTTTAATATGACTTCATTACCTCTCACTGTAATATCTAACTCAAATCTTTTACGGAGATACCTTATTCTACTATCATACTGTCCAAAAACTTCAACAATTATAACGTCTTCGGGTATTTTAATTTTTTTTATAACAGACACTTAAGCACCTCACTTTAATCTTTTTAATATTTCCTCAGCTTCAATTTTGGCTTCCTCATGAGTCTTTATCAACAAAGGATGTGGCAAACTTTCAAGCACTATATTCAATTCTTTTATAGCAAGTTCTTCCTTACCCCATTTTTCATACAATTTTCCCAACTCTAAATGTATATTCGGATAATTTGGCAAATATTCAAGGGCTTTCTTTAAATATTCCTCGGATTTTTTATAATTATTTAAAGGCCATGGAACATCTCTATATCTCATTCCTTTTGCAATAAATGCAAGTCCCTTATAAAAATTATCATCAAGCAGTTCTATTGCCTTATCAATATAATTATCAAAATCTCCTAACATAAATAAACTTTGAACTATTCCTTTAAATTGTGCAAGTCTACCAATTGTTGCACCAGCTACGTAATATGCTCTACCATTTGTTTTATCCAACTCTATAGCTTTTTTAGCATATTCCAAAGCTTTTTCGTAAGTGACTTCTTTTTCGCTATCATCTACTCCCCATAAACCATACTCCATGTATGCTTCTGCTAACAATGTATAAATATCTGTGTCATCTTGAAGATTTTCTTCTAAAGTTTGAATTACTTCTTTCATATGTTCCGCATTATGAAAGCTTCTTGCTTCTAAAAATTTTGCTTCAACAAATTTAAATTGCACTGCTTTAAAATCAAGAGTAAAAGTTAGAATACTTACTAAAACCATCAATAAAATTAAGAACTTTTTCATTGTTCCCCTCCCCTTACTAGTTTTTATTAAAAACTATCACACAATCTTTTTAAAACATTCTTCACAACTGTATTTATACTCCCAGTTACTTCTAAACTACTTAATTCTTCTTTTATTTTTCTTGTAATTATTGATTCCGCATGTTTTTTTAATCTTCGTTCTCTTCTAATTTTTATCTCTCCATTTTTGTGAAACTCTTTTAATAACAAATCTATTGTTTTTACCAATTCCTCAACTCCACTATTCGATGTAGCAATAGTTTTAATTATCGGTTTTCTCTTATTTGATATTGAAAAAATGGCTTCAAGATAACTCTTTAAATAATCAGCACCATCAAGATCTGATTTGTTAACAACATAAATATCACCAATTTCCATAATACCAGATTTCAATAACTGAATTTCATCACCGGAACCTGGAGACAAAACAAGTACAACAATATCTGAAACATAAACTATATCTACCTCACTCTGACCCGCCCCTACTGTTTCAATTAAAACATAATCAAAGCCAAATGCATCCATTAATTTTATCACGTCAAACACACTTTCATTTAAACCACCTAAACTATTACCACTACTCATGCTTCGAATAAATACTTTATCATCCAAAAAATGGTTTTTCATCCTAATTCTGTCACCTAAAAATGCCCCTCCAGTAAATGGGCTACTTGGATCTATAGCAATAACCCCTACAGAATATCCTTTGTTTCTCAATGTAGAAATAACTGAATTGACCAGAGTACTCTTACCTGCTCCTGGACTTCCAGTAAAACCAATAATTTTTGCTCCTTTTGTTGGAAGCTTATCAACAATATCTATTCCAGGATTATTTTCAACGTAAGTAATTAACTTCGCAAGTGCTTTAATATCCTTCTTTTCAAGCTTTTCCAGCAATTGCTTCAAGCCTCAACCTCCGAAAAAAGTTCTCTAATTTTTTCTACAATTAATGTTAAAGAAGTACCAGGTCCGAAAACTTCTTTTATCCCCATTTTCTTCAATTCTTCTGCATCGTCCGTAGGAATAATTCCTCCCACAAAAACAGGGGTATTTTCTATTTCATTTTCTTTCATAAGCTGTAAAAGTTTTTTACAAATGTTCATATGAGCCCCAGACAAAATAGATAAACCTATTAAATCAACATCTTCTTGAATTGCAGTTTTTACAATTTGTTCAGGAGTTTGCCTCAAACCCGTATAAATTACTTCCATACCCGCATCTCTAAGTGCTTTAGCTACAACCTTTGCACCTCTATCGTGCCCGTCTAACCCGGGTTTAGCAATCAAAACTCTAATTTTTCTCTTCACCAAAACCCCTCCTATTCAAGCTCAATTAATGCTTGCCCGGTATCAACTGTATCTCCTTCCTTTATAAGCACATTCTTTACAACTCCAGAAGCATCTGCCTTAATTTCATTTTCCATTTTCATCGCTTCTAAAATCAATACTTTATCACCAACATTTACATTCTGCCCTGGAGTAACGAAAATTTTTAATATAACCCCAGACATTGGAGAAGTTATTACCTTGCTTTCACCTTTACTTTTTTCTTTTTTGGAAACTTCTACTTTTTGCTCAACTTTAGTTTCAGCATTATTTACCGAATCTTTAACTACCTTCTTTTCTAACTTCACCTCTTCTTTATTTTGAACTTTTGATATACCAGAAGAAATTTCTTCAACTTCAACAATATACTCTTTGCCATTTACTCTAACCTTGAACTTTCTTTCCATCTTTTTACACCTCTCCAACCAGATTTTTTCCAAATTTCCCAATCACGGTTTCCATATTTTCTCTTATTTAATCTCCTTATCGAAATTATTCGAGCATTTTCACCTAAATAAGAATAAATTGCTGCAACAACCGCTGCAACTTCTTCCTCTTCACTAATTAGTTCTTCCCGAATAGGAACCTTTTTAGGAAGTTTTACTGTTGATTTTTTTGAGAAAAAACTAAAAAACCAAAAAATGGTATATAAAATCGAAAAAACTATAAAAACTGTGACAATACCTATAAATGTAATTATTGCTTCTTGCATCTACTCACCTCATAAAGGAATATTTCCATGTTTTTTCTTTGGCCTTGGTTCTACCTTAGTGACGCCATATTCCAATGCTTTTATAATCCATTTTTTAGTTTCTCTTGGATCAATTACCGCATCAACATAACCTCGTGAAGCAGCAACATATGGATTTGCAAACATTTCTTTATATTCTTCAATTCTCTGCACTCTAAATTCTTCTGGATTTTCTGCTTTTTCAATCTCTTTTTTGAATATAATATTCGCTGCACCTTCGGGTCCCATAACAGCTATTTCTGCCGTTGGCCAAGCAGCAACAAAATCTGCTCCTAAATGTTTACTACCCATAGCAATATATGCTCCACCATATGCCTTTCTCAAAATTATGGTTATTTTTAAAGTTGTTGCTTCACTATACGCAAATAATAACTTTGCACCATGTCTTATTATTCCTCCATGTTCTTGCTTGGTACCTGGCAAGTAACCTGGTGTATCTACAAAAGTAACTATTGGAATATTAAAAGCATCTAAAAACCTTATAAATCTAGCAGCTTTATCAGCTGAATCAATATCCAAAACTCCAGCAAAAACATTAGGTTGATTAGCTATAATTCCAACACTGTGACCATTAATTCTTGCAAAACCAGTAACAATGTTTTTTGCAAAATGTTCATGTACTTCTAAAAATTCTCCATTATCTACTATCTTTTTTATAACTTCTTTAACATCATAGCCTCTCTTTGAATCCGGCGAAACTATATTCAAAATACTTTCATCAATCTCTTCATTCACAGTTTTCAAATCTAAAGGTGGTTCTTCCATATTATTTTGCGGCAAGTATGAAAGTAATTCCTTAATCAGTTTAATTGCTTCTTCATCACTTGAAGCGATAAAATGTGCATTACCACTCTTAGTATTATGGATCATTGCTCCACCTAAATCTTCTTTTGAGATTTCTTCTCCGGTAACAGCCTTTATTACATTTGGCCCTGTAATAAACATTTGAGCAGTTTTATCAACCATAATAACAAAATCAGTAATCGCAGGTGAGTACACTGCTCCTCCTGCACATGGCCCCGCAATCAAAGTTATTTGTGGAATCACACCTGATGCAAGAGTATTTCTGAAAAAGATTTCACCATATCCATACAGAGCATCAACACCTTCTTGAATTCTGGCTCCTCCTGAATCGTTAATACCAACAAGTGGTATTCCAAGTTTCATTGCTAAGTCCATTATCTTAACGATTTTTTTCGCATGCATTTCACCAAGTGAACCACCCATTACAGTAAAATCTTGTGAAAAAGCTGCAACAGGCCTTCCGTTTACTTTCCCTATACCAATTATTACTCCATCTGCTGGTAATTCTTTTTTATCCAGGCCAAAATAGGTATTCCTGTGCTTTACAAATTTGTCAATCTCCTCGAATGTCCCTTCATCAAATAACAACTGTAATCTTTCCCTGGCTGTTAATTTTCCTGCTTTATGCTGCTTTTCAATATATTTTTCTCCACCACCAAGTTCTATTTTTGCTTCAATTTCCTTTAACTTCTTTACTAATTCATCCATTCAAACTCCTCCTTCTATTACTTTTAATGTTCACCTTCTACTAATTCAAGTAATATTCCACCAGTAGTTTTGGGATGTAAAAATAATACTTTCGTCCCTCCAGCACCTTTCTTTGGTTCATCAGAAAGAGGTTTAAACCCCTTTAATCTAGCTAACTCAACAGCATTCTCAATTCCTTCCACATTTATAGCTATATGATGAATTCCTTCGCCTCTTTTTTCAAGAAATCCTGAAATTTCAGAATTCTCATTAGTAGCTTCCAGCAATTCAATTCTTGTTTCGCCTATTTGAATAAAATAAACTCTTAATCCTCTCTCTGGGAGTTCTTCAATATGTGTAACCTTTAATCCTAGAAAATCCTCATATAGTTTCAACCTTTCTTTCGCATTTTTTACAACTATACCTATATGATCTATTTTATTAGTTTTCAATAAAATCACCTCCACTGTGATTTTAACACTAAAATATTTATTGTTCAAACATAAAAAACAACAATAACTTCCAAATAGAAGCATGTTTTATGCCTTAAATTCATTTTCTTCCAATAACTTAAAATCTTAAGAATTTATCCTCTCTTAACTTTCAATTTTTTCTTTCCGGTTTTTTTTGCCAACGCCCTTCTTTGTTTTCTACCAACAAGACTGAATTCCTCATGTACAACATTTATTTTTTCCAGATCCTTTTTTGATTCTTTTTCTGCACTTTCGTCTATTCTCCTTAGATTTACAACCAACATTATCGTCTGTTCATAAATTTTTGCCAGCATGTCATCAAACATCCTATACGTTTCTTTTTTAAATTCAATTATTGGATCTTTTTGACCATACGCCCTTAAACTTACCGCCTCTTTAACATGCTCTACTTCTTCTAAATATTGTCGCCAGTTTTCATCTATTACTCTCAGAGCTATAAATTTTCCTACTTTTGCAAAATCTTCTCCAAATTCCTTTTTCTTTTCTTCAATTTTTCCCTTCAACTCTTTATATAAAAACTCTCTAAGCTCATTCTTTGTATCTGGTAACTCTCCATTAATCCCTATCATCTTTAAAGACTCTGAAATTTCTTTAACATCACATACCTCTTTTTCACAAAAAACTTCTAATCTCCTATCGATAAAATCTTCAACTGCCTCTTCAAAATATTCATCCACATTACCAGCTAAAAGGTACTCTCTGAAACCATATATTGCTTTTCTCTGGGCATCTAAAACCGTATCCATTTGCAACAAATTTTTTCTTATAGAAAAGTTTATACTTTCAACTTTCTTTTGGACCTGTTCAATTAATCTTGTCAGCATAGGATGATAAATTGGTTCTCCTTTTTTTATTTTTACCATATCCATAATTTTGGAAATCTTTTCTCCACCAAAAATTCTTACAATGTCATCTTCCACAGACAAGAAAAAGATCGATTCCCCCGGATCACCTTGTCTTCCAGACCTTCCACGTAATTGATTATCAATTCTTCTACTTTCATGTCTTTCAGTTCCTATAATCAATAATCCACCTAACTCTTTTACACCCGGGCCTAATTTTATATCAGTCCCTCTTCCAGCCATATTTGTAGCAATAGTCACAGCGCCTTTTTGCCCTGCTCTTGCAACAATTTGGGCTTCTTTTTCATGATATTTGGCATTTAAAACTTCATGTGGGATACCTTCTTTAGATAATAATCTACTCAAAAGTTCACTTTTTTCAATAGAAGTTGTCCCTACCAAAACAGGTTGACCTTTCTCATATCTCTTTTTTATCTCATTAACAATTGCCTGGTATTTTTCTTCAGCTGTTCTAAAAATTAAATCATCTTTATCAACTCTTATCATTGGTTTATGAGTTGGTATAACTACAACTTCCATTCCATAAATTTGCTTAAATTCTTCCTCTTCGGTTTTGGCAGTTCCTGTCATACCTGCCAATTTTTCATACATTCTAAAATAATTCTGATAAGTAATTGTTGCATAAGTAACAGATTCTTCTTTTATAGGTACCCCTTCCTTAGCTTCAATTGCTTGGTGAAGTCCTCCGCTATATCTCCTTCCTGGTAATAATCTTCCAGTAAATTCATCAACTATAACTACTTCGCCATTATAAACGATATAATCAACATCTTTCTTAAATAGATGGTGAGCTTTTAAAGCATTTAAAAGAAAATACATTTTATTTACATGTTCAGGATCATACAGATTATCTATACCCAACAATTTTTCAACATATTCAATTCCTTCATCAGTTAAAATCACTGTTTTTTTCTTTTCATCTACAATAAAATGTTTATCTTTTACCAACCGCTTAGATATTTGATCAAACCTTCTATAATCAGAGGCTCTTGTTTTAGAAGGCCCACTAATTATCAAAGGTGTTCTGGCTTCATCTATTAAAATACTATCTACTTCATCTACAATTGCATAAAAATGCCCTCTTTGCACCCTATCTTTAAGATCTATCACCAAATTATCTCTCAAATAATCAAAACCAAATTCTGTATTTGTTCCATAAGTTATATCGCAAAGATATGCTTCTCTCCTCGAAATTTCTTTTAATTCAACTTCAAATGCTTCAACTGCTTTTTTCACTTTTTTTTCATCAGGTAAGAATTCTCCATGAAAATCCTCAGGCCAAATATTCCAATTTTCTGCAATTGCCTTTTCAGCAATTTCAGGATTCTTCCAAACTATCTCATAAGATTTATTTTGAGTATTGATTACACTTACTCTTAATCCTAAAGCCAAATATATTGGACCCATCCACATAGCATCACGTCTGGCTAAATAATCATTAACTGTAACCAAATGAACACCATTTCCCAACAAAGCATTTAAAACAATTGGCATTGTAGCAACTAATGTTTTACCTTCACCAGTTTTCATTTCTGCAACTTTTCCTTCGTGTAAAACCATCCCTCCAAGAACTTGTACATCAAAAGGTCTCATTCCAACTGTTCGTCTGGCAATCTCACGAACAATTGCAAAAACTTCATATAAATAGCTATCGATATTTTCTAAATTAATCTGTTCTTTTATCTCTCTTATCTTTTTTCTTAATTCAATTGAGGGAGTATTTTCAAGTTTAAACTCGTTGACTTTTGAAACTCTTTTAAAATACTTTTTTATTAACCTTTCATTTTTATCAAACAACTTCATTTTTAAACCTCCATTTATTCTGCTTTTTTCACAAATTCTTCAATAAAAATCTTTCCTCCTTTTGCATAAGCAAAAACCGGCGAGTCATAGCTTTTAGAAAGAATTTGTTTTACCTCTCCTATTTGAATCAAAGAACTTTTTAATCCAAGTGTCAAGACATAAGATTCATTTTTTTTCATCCCAGCTCTTACAATTCCAAAACAATTTCCAAATACCACCACAGTTCCTCCAGCAATAATTTCAGAACCCGAATGAACATCACCAACCAGAATTATATGCCCCGAATGGTGAATTTTCTGTCCAGAACGTAAATTTCGTAAAAGAACTATTGTCTCAATTGAATCTTCACTTTTTTCCTTTATTTTCACTAACGTCTGCTTTTCCTCGTAGTATTCTGTAAGAATACTTGTAACTTTTAAACCATAACTTTCTAGTTTATCAATAATTTTAGGGAGATCAGATATTTTTTCTTTAAAATTTTCAACTTTTAACATTATTTTATCACCAGGTTGAAAAAAATTCTTTACACTTTCAAGCTTATCATTCAATTCATTAAATAAAACATCTATGTTTTCATACTCACCAATAAACAAAGCTATACCTGACTTCAACATTCTAAAATCAATCATTAAAAACCCCCCTAAAAAATTATATCCTCAATCTCATCAATCCAATCTGATAAATCAAGTATTTTAAAGGATTTGAGATTCCTTTTAAATTCAAAAAAAGCATCTTTAAAAAGTTCTTCTTTATTTCCTGAAAATATCTCTAATGAACATTCCAGAAGTGCTGCAAAATAATCAGAATATCTAACGATCTTTCCAAGAAAACCATCAAAAGGATTTACAACAAATGAAATATATTTTTTCATATCTGAAATTTCCGGATTATTACTTACCCAATCCAAAAACATCTCTTTTTCAACCAGAGAAACTAAATTATCCAATTCAGGAATTTTCTTCTTAGTCGGGGTTATTACATCACCTGTAAATGCCTCAGGCAAATCGTGCAATAAGGCTCTTATTATTACTTCTTCTTTTTCTTTCTTACTTAAATCTAACAAAGTGGAAATCAAATAAGCAATAACAACAACCACAAATGAATGAGCTGAAACGGTTGTTTTAATATTCCTATGCATTCTATTCCATCTGATCATTGAAACTAAGTTTAAAGTAAGTGCAAAAACTATCTTTGAAACCTTAAACAATTCTTCTTTATTTTCCAATTGAATTACTTTTAATTTTTCCTCCAGTTCTTCTATCGGTTTTTCATAATTAAATATTTTTCCATTTACTTTTGCTTCAAGCAAACTTGTTGAAACATCCGCAAACTTATCAACTAAGGTTTGATTATCAGATACCAGTTTATGTATAAAAGTCTTATCTATCACATTATATAGATCCAGAAATGCTTTTCGGCGAACCTTTTCCCAAACATCTGGCGAAAACCTTTCAACTCTTTCCTTTAATTCCAATGAAACGTCAGACAAAACCAATTTTGGTAAAACTCTTGAAAGCCTCCATTGAATTGATTCCTCAATGCTCATATTTAGTTTCGTTTTAAGCGCTAATGAAATTAACAAAGTAGTATAAGCATTATCGGCTTCAGTAAATTTAATTATTGCCGGCTTATTATTCCACCTTTGAATTGTAAATAAATTTCCAAGCATAAAAATAAATTTTCCAAAACCCACATTATTACCCCCTTAACTTATTCTATCACAATTTTTGATATAATAATTAAAAAATTTGAGGTGAAAGGTATGTTATTTGTATTTGGAGATATTCATGGATGTATTGAACCATTCAATAAAATAATTGAATATATTGAATACAATTACAAAAATATTAAATTTATTTTTCTGGGCGATTATATTGATCGTGGAATTTTTTCAAAAGAAGTTGTAGATAAAATTATAGAACTTCCATACGATAAAGTTTGTCTTATGGGTAACCATGAAGATATGATGATAAGATACATTGAGGGTATGGAAACATGGTGGTTATATTCAGGAAATGGTGGGAAAGCTACTCTAAAATCCTTCGGTTCTATTGAAAAAATAACTGAATACTTTCATTTTTTCAAAAATCTTAAATTTTTACACCTTGAAAAAATTGAACTTAATAACAAAATTATAAATTTACTGTTTAGTCACGCTAATGTGAATCCACGTTTTCCCGTCAAAGAAATTTTAAAAATATACTCCTATTACGAATATTATGACATTTTAGAAAGGCACAGAATCAAATTAAATCTAAGTAATATCTGGGATCGTAATTTATACAACAAACCCTCTGGAAATTTTACTGTAATTCACGGACATACTCCAACTTTTTATCTTATAAAAGACGAAAAAGCAAATTTTATTGACGATATTTACTTAAGATACTTTAAAAACAAAATTTTTGAGATAAATTTAGACACCGGTTTAGTATATGGAAATAAATTATCTGTGCTAAAAATTCCAAACAATATCCAAGAATACCACGAAAATAACGGTGAAATCTCTTCTATTTATTGTTTTTATAACTCAAAAGAAGTTGTTGAAAAGCCATTAATAAAATTAGACACCCTATTTTCGGAGGAATGATATGAAGAAAAAATGGGTAGCCTTTTTAAATCTAATCTTAGTAACAATGATCTGGGGATTAACCTTCCCAATTCAAAAGCTTATCCTTACAGATATTTCCCCCTTCGTATATAATGCCATCCGCTTTTGGATAGCAACTTTTCTATCATTCTTTATCTTTGGAAAAGGAAATAAAATGGGGTTTCTTCTTGGAATTATTCTAGGTTTCGCATACGCAACCCAAACCTGGGGACTTTCTATAACCACTTCATCAAAAAGTGGCTTTATTACAGCTTTTTACATTGTTCTAATACCAATATTTTCATACCTAATCGAAAAAGAAAAAGCCGCAAAAAAACAAATTATAGGGTTTGTTTTAGCAATTGTTGGAGAATATTTTTTATCGGGTGGAATCAATGAATTTAATTTTGGAGATTTTTTGACCCTAATTTGTGCAATTTTATATGCTTTACATGTTGTTCTGGTAACTGAATTTTCCAAAAAATCAGATGAAAAACACCTTTTAACATCTCAATTTTTTGCCGTAGCTGTTATAAACTCTATTCTTGGAATAAATTCTCATTGGGTTATAAATATTAATATATTAGGCGTTGCAAGTTTTACTGCAATTTTCGCGACAATTTACGCCTTAATTGCTCAAACAAAATATCAAAAAGTTGTTGGAAGCAATACTGCAGCTTTAATATTTGTTGGTGAGCCAATTTTTGCAACAATTTTTTCAATTTTAATTTTGTTTGAGAATCTCTCAAAAACTCAAACCTTTGGTATTGTCCTTACAACCTTTGCCTTGATCTTGTCAGTTATAAATACAAAAAAAAGCGCCTGATATACAGGCGCAAAATATTGTTATCTAAAAAAGCAAAATTATTTTGCATAAGCTACGCTTCTCTTCTCCCTAATTACTACAACCTTTAATACACCTGGATATTGCAATTCTTCTTCAATTTTCATAGCAATATCATGAGATAATTTTTCTGCAAGTGCATCATCTACCTTATCAGGTTGTACAATTACCCTTACTTCTCTACCAGCTTGTATAGCATAAGCATTTTCCACATATTTGAAACTTTTTGCAATTTCTTCAAGTTTGAATAATCTTTTAATATAGTTTTCAACATCTTCTCTTCTTGCACCAGGTCTAGCTGCTGACAATGCATCAGAAGCTGCTACTATAACTGCTTCTGGTGTCATTGGTTCTTCTTCACCATGGTGTGCCATAACCATATTAATAATCTCAGGACTTTCACCATATCTTTTCAGAATTTCTGCTCCAATCACCGTATGAGAACCTTCAACTTCATGATCCAAAGCTTTTCCAACATCATGAAGTAGAGCACCTCTTTTAGCTTTTTCGACATTTAATCCTAGTTCTGATGCAATTAATCCTGCAATCAACGCCACTTCAATTGAATGTGCTAAAACATTTTGACCATAGCTTGTTCTGAATTTTAATCTACCAAGTAATTTAATAATTTCAGGATGTAAACCTCCAACACCAGTTACAAATGTTGCTTCCTGTCCAGCTTCCTTTATAACCTTTTCAATTTCTGATTTAGACTTCTCATACATTTCCTCTATACGTGTTGGATGAATTCTTCCATCAGCAACTAATTTTTCAATTGTTCTTCTTGCAATTTCTCTTCTCAATGGATTAAAACAACTTATTGTAACCATTTCAGGAGTATCATCTATTATTAAATCTACACCCGTTACTTTTTCAAATGCCCTTATGTTTCTTCCTTCTCTTCCTATTAATCTTCCTTTCATATCATCATTTGGTAGCATAACAGTACTGACGGTAATTTCCCCTGTATATTCAGGTGCATATCTTTGAATAGCATCAGCAATAACTTTTTTTGCATATTTTTCAGCATCTTCTTCATATCTTCCTTTGATTTGTGAGAAAACTTTTGCTATTTCATATTCATATTTTTCTCTGGCTTCTTGTAAAACCATCTCTCTGGCTTGTTCAGAGGTTATCCCGGCAAGTTTCTGGAACTTTTCCTCAAGTTCTTTTTCTTTTTCTGATATTTCATGCTGCTTGGTCTCAAGTTTTCCTCTCAAATCTTCTAAATAACTTTCTTTTTTATCCAATAACTCCTCTCTCTTTGAAACCATTTCTTCACGTTTTATCAATCTATCTTCAGCGTGTTTCAACTCTTCTTCTCTTATTTTCTTCTCTTTTTCCCATTCTTCTCTTAACTTATGTAGTTCTTCTCTCGATTCAATTACTGCCTTTTTTCTTATTTCATTTGCTTCTTTTTCAGCCTCTTTTATTATATGCTCAGCATCTTTCTTAGCTCTCAACAAATCTCTCTCTATCTTCCTTTTTGAAACTACATAACCAAATACCAATCCAATAAAAAGTGCTACACCACCGACAATATATGTCAACATTTCTATTCACCTCCAAATCCTTTTCTGTATAATACTTCTCTAGCTTTTTTCTCGTCTAGCCCCTTAACGATTTCCTGTTTAATCTCCTGTAAATTAACTTCTGACAATACCTTTTCCAAAGCATCTTTAATAATATATTCATCTACGCCAAAATTTCGGAGCTCCATTTTAATTCTAAAAGGCCCTTTCTTATGCACTACCAATGAATCATATGCATAAAGATATGCGAATTTTTCATCATCTATAAACTTTTTTTCTTTCAAATAATTTATTGTTTTTTCAATCTCCTCATTTGTATAACCTTTCTCACTTAATCTTAATCGAAGTTCCTTCTCAGACCTAATTCTATATTTTAGAAGCCTCAGCGCATCATTTATCGGATTTTTCCTTTTCAATGTTTTCTTCTCCCTCAATTAAACCATGCTTTTCTCTTATTCTTCTTTCTATTTCATCCAACAAGTTTGAATGATTTAAAAGATAATCTATAGAATTATTCTTACCTTGTCCTAAAGAATGCTCTGTACCTGAAAGATCAACGTATGAGAACCAACTTCCTCTTCGACTAATCAATCCTTCATCAACTGCAAGATTAAATAATTCGTATTCTCTGACAATTCCTCGACCATATATAATGTCAACAATTGCTTCTTTAAATGGAGGAGCCACTTTATTTTTAACAAACTTAACTCTTACTTCATTACCAATATGCTCCTGTCCTTCCGTTATCTTACCAATATTTCTTACTTCTAATCTCATTGTTGCATAAAATTTTAACGCTACTCCTCCAGTAGTTGTTTCTGGATTACCATACATAACTCCAATTTTCATACGTGTTTGATTAATAAATATCACCACTGTTTTGGATTTATTAATATTACCCGCAAGTTTTCTCAAAGCCTGCGACATTAATCTAGCTTGAAGTCCAACTTGAATATCACCCATTGATCCTTCAATCTCAGCTCTTGGAACCAGTGCAGCAACCGAATCAATTACAACCAAATCAATTGCGTTACTTCTTACAAGTTCATCAACAATTTCCAGTGCCTGTTCTCCATAATCTGGTTGAGCTATCAAAAGATTAGAAACATCTACACCTAAATTTTTTGCATAAACAGGATCGAGGGCATGTTCAGCATCAATAAATGCAGCAATTCCTCCATTCTTTTGGGCAGATGCTATTGCATGAAGTGCTATAGTAGTCTTTCCACTTGATTCTGGACCATAAATTTCAATAATCCTTCCTCGTGGATATCCACCAACTCCTGATGCTATATCAATAGCGACAGAACCGCTGGGAATTGTCTCAATATTTGGGACATGAGTATCTTCACCCAAAAGCATAATCGAACCTTTTCCATAAGTTTTTTCAATTTTTCCAATCGCCTTCTTTAATACTTCCATTTTTTTATTATCGCTCATTTTTCACCAATCCTCCTTCAAATTTAACCTTATAAAGCCATTTATAAATAGGTCCAGCAGGCGTCAAGGTTGAAGAATAAATCGTAATACTATCTACTGGTACTGTAATTTTTGGTGTTGAAACATCCTCAACTAAACCTTCCCATTTTTCAGGGCTATATTTAACCCTTCCTAGAGTAATATGCGGCACAAAATTCCCTTGATCATCAAAAGGAATTCTGAGCTTTTTCATCTCCGATCGCATTTCTAAATAAAGTGTTTGCAATGCTTTATTCTGAAGAACTTTCAAAAAAAATACTCTTGGTCTACTTTTAAATCTGAAAAAACCGAATCCAGAAACATCAAATGAAAATGAAGGAAAACCTGCCAGTCTCTTGTGAAGATGACTAGCAAGCGTATCAATCAAAGTTTCTTTAACATCGCCTAAAAAAAACAAAGTTAAATGCATGTTTTCTGGCTTCACCCAGGAAGCCTTAAAGCCCATTCTCATTAATCTCGATATTGTTTCATCAGCAACCTCTCTAACCTCCGAATTTATATCCAGTGCAATGAAAGTTCGCATTTACTCACCCCTTTAAGACTTCTTTATTCTGCAAAATATAAACCAAACCAGAAAAAATAGTTATCAATGCGACAAAATAACCTAAAAAAAGATTCAAAGAATTTAACATCTCAAAGTACGTTACTTGCAAAAACAAACTAATAACCCAGGCCATCTGAGAAACTGTTTTCACTTTACCAAAATAATTTGCTGCAATAACAGTACCCATATTTGCCGCAGCCATTCTTATAGTACTTACAATAGTGTCTCTAAAAACTATTACAATCAAAATCCATCCTGAAATAATTCCCTGTTGCACAAAAACTATTAAAATACTTGTAATTAAAATTTTGTCACTCATTTGATCAAAAATTTTACCAAAATTACTTACTTGATTTAGCTTTCTTGCGAAATATCCATCGAGATAATCGCTAAGTGCTGCTAACAAAAACAACACAAATGCAAACAAGTAACTTTCCCTCAGTAAGAAAATTACTATAACGGCTGTCAATAAAACTCTTATCCAGGTAATAGTATTTGGAACATTCACATAATCACTCCTCAACCAATATTCCTTCAAGATCATATGTATCTGCAGAAATAATCTTTACCTTATAAAATCCTTTTCCTAAATTTCCTTTAACAAAAACATTTCCATCAATTTCTGGTGCATCCATATATGTTCTTCCAATTAATACACCATATTCTTCTTCATCAAACAAAACATCGAAAACCTTACCAATTAATTTAGCATTATTTTCAAAAGAAATCTCTGATTGAATATCCATCAACTCATTTAATCTTTCTTCAGCTATCTCTTCAGGGACCTTTTCATCAAGTTGGTAAGAAGCTGCTTCTTCTTCATCAGAATATAAAAAAGCTCCTAAACGATCAAAGCGAACTTCTTGAACAAACTTTAATAATTTTTCAAAGTCCTTTTCAGTTTCACCCGGGAAACCTACAATTATACTTGTTCTTATAATAGCATCTTTATACCTATTTCTAATATCTGAAATTAATTGCTTTAACTGCTTAACATTTCTTGTTCTGTTCATCAACTTTAGAATTTTATTACTTCCATGTTGAACTGGTATATCAAAATATTTTAAAACCTTTGGATATGAAAATGCTTCAATTATTTTTTCATTAATATGATCCGGGTGCATGTACATTACTCTAATCCAAAAATCACCATCTATTTCATTCAAAGCTTTCAATAAATCTGGCAGCATTTGCTTACCAGTTAAATCCACTCCGTATCCCGTCGTATCCTGGGCTACAAGAATTATTTCTTTTTTTCCTCTTTCAACTAACACTCTAACTTCATTAACAATATCTTCTATTTTTCTGCTTTTAAAACCACCTTTAAAAAGTGGTATTGTACAAAAAGCACATGCTCTATCGCAGCCATCAGCTATTTTTACATATGCATATTGTTTATCTTCATCAATCCTATCTTCAAAATCATAGATACTTTCTGGGGAATTTAATATAATATTTTTTTTACCTATGTACTTGGCAATTTTTTCTGGTGAAACAACACCAAACCATCCATCAACTTCCGGAATTTCCTTCATTAATTCTTTTCCATACCGCTGGACAAGACAACCTTTAACAAACACTTTGAAATTTGCATCATATTTCTTTCTTTCTATATTCAACAGTATTTCTTCAATCGATTCCTTTTTTGATTCAAGTATAAATCCGCATGTATCTATTATTATTCCATCTGCCTCTTCAAGATCATCTACAATTGTATGACCATATTTCTTCAATTTTGCTTTTAAAATGGCACAATCAGCTTCATTTTTTGGACATCCCAATATTTCAATATAAAAATTCATTCTATTCCCTCACTTTAAATATCTTTTTCTTTTCTCAAGATAAAGTAATCTAATCTTTTCCAGTTCCTCTTTGTACTCTTGTTCTTTGTAATTTGGATACGTAAAATCGTAATCTTTCCAGCGCCCATTAATATACATTAACGTAGTCTCAGCGTAAATACCTTTTCCAATATATATTCTATGAGGCCACATTTTTGTTGTTGCAAGAACAAACTGCATATGGTGAATATATCCTGGATCAATGTTAAATCTCCTATTACCTTGGACTGAAAATTTTTGCTCAATTTCATTTGTTATATTTTTTATATCTGCAAGTTGATAAGGATGTATTAATCTTTCAAAACTTAATAAAATTCCCTTCACACCTTCACCCATCTCTTTATTATAGTATAAAGTGTACTTTTCAAAATCTAATATATCTGAAACATAATCAATTGGACCAAATTTTTCAATTAACGTTTCTTTTATTTCATTAAACCAATATTCAACTTGCGAAGAAAAGAAAAACATTACCAGATTTACAAGATCAACTCTTCTTATTTTTCCCACTTTATCACCACCTGATAATTATCCATCAAAATTCTCTTAAGCTGCTTATCAATCGTCTCTAAAATTCCTGGCCCGCTGACATTATATACTCCCACATCCAATTCAACTTCCCGAACCTTCTTATTATCTATCATTATATATTCATCAAGAGCCCGAAGTTTTAAAATTGGGGCGTTAAATACTTTAAAAAACAAATTTAATGAAACCACAAAAACTAATATTGATATTAGTAACAATAGCACCGGTACCAAATATCCCTCGTATTTTCGTTCTTTAGGCTTTTTTTCAATCTCAGGCTCGTTATAAACCTCTTTTACACCTTCTTTATAAAGCTTATAAAGATCTTCTTCAATATTCAAATAACTCTTCAACTTTGCTAGATGATTTTTTACATAAATCTCCGGCCCTGAAAAATCTGCACTTAAATATCTATCAAGGGTAGTTTTATCAATACCCAGGGATATGGAAATATGCAATAAAGAATAATTAGAGGACTCTACCTCTTTTTTTAAAATTTCTGATAAAATTTCCCAGCTAGTTTTCTCCATAATCAATTTAATTATACTCTAATTATACATCACATTGCAAGTTAATTACTTTTATAAATTTTACTTAATAAAGTGGGCAACAAACTTAAACTTAAAAACGAACTTGAAGTCATTGTAACCCACATAATCATAACTAAATATTCATGAATTTTGAACGGTGATAAAATCAACACAGATAACCCTATAGCAAGCCCTAGAGCATTTGCAAGTATAGGCTTTGAAGTAGTTTCATATGTTTTAGTCAATACTAAATCTACTTCGCTATATTTTTTAAGATTATATCCAAAATTTTCAATAAAATGTATAGCATAATCGATTCCAACACCTACTACAATACTTCCCATTGTTGCTGTGATTATACTTAGTTTTATGCCAGAATATCCCATAAAGCCAAACAAAACCACCAAAGTCAAACTAATTGGAAAAATCGATATAAATGCCTTCTTCAAATCCTTAAATCTTATAAACACTATCACAAAAACCATCAATACAGCAAATAACAAGGACTTAATCTGCTGTGGTACAATTTTCTCATTCATTTCTTTCATAACATAAGGAATCCCCGTAACTTTAATTGGATCCTCAACTAATCTTTCAATAGATTCTAACTGTGTTCTATTAATTTCCTTTGGGAAAATAATTATTCTTCCAGCCTTTTTATCTCTGTTTAAAAAGTTGGTGTAAATATTTGGAACTAAATTTAAAAGAATCTTTACCTGTGCACTATTTTCTGGATAACCTTCTCTCTTTAGTATCTTCTCATTAATACTCGTTAAAACATCGTAAAATGAGACAACTTTATTTCCGTTTTTTCTGAACTCTTCTTCTATCCTTAACACTTTATTTGCAAATTCCGGCTCAATTGGGTCAAAAGTTGTTTCAAAATAGGCAAAAACCGGTATTGACATTCCAAATATATCTTGTGAAATGTCAATATTTTTCTTTACTTCTGTGTAATCCTTGTACATATCTATCATATAAAATTCATTATTAATCATAAAAATTCCTGGAAAAAATGCAGTAAATAATATAATTGAGATTATAATTGATTTTTTTCCAAGTAAACTTTCAAATAGTTTTGAAATTTTACTTTCTCTTTCTACGGTTTTTATATCATCGTGTAACAAAATTATAGGAAGGAAAAGCCAGGTTGCTATACCGGCAAATGTAATTCCAATACTGCTAATTATCGATAACTCAGAAAGTGACTGAGAACTTATAAAAGCCAAAGACAAAAAACCTGCAACAGTAGTAACTGTTGTTAAAATCATTGCTATACCCGTGCTCCTAAAAGTCTCAGTAAGAGCTTGAATTTTATCTCTACCTTTTTTTAAATCAATATAATGTGAAACAAAATGTAATCCATCGGCACTTCCCATCACAATTGTAAATATTGGAGCTAAAATTGTTAAAAGTGAAATTTCACCTTTCACCCAACCAATAAATCCCATAGTCCATAATGCACCTATTCCTGCAGGAAAAACAGAAAAAAATGTTGCCTTAAAATCCCCTAATCTCCATTTAAACACAAAAAATACAGTTAAAATAGCAAGAGGTGGAAGAGTAAATATGATAAATAACATGTAGTCAAAGATTTTTTCTTCTAAATATTTAGTACCTGCAAAATAATGTGGAATGTCACTCAAAACACTATCTAATTTTTTAACAATTTCTCCTTTTCTAGGTATAACATACAGCATTAAATAATATTTCCCATTTTTCTCAACTATATTTTCGATATTCATCATTTTTATAAAGTTAATCGCATAACTGTAATTTTCTTCAGTAATTTCCGAAACATTAATTTTCCTAAACCCTACCGGGATCTCATCTGGTAAGGGAGAAACAACATCTAAAATTCCATCTATTGATTTTATCTTCTTCTCAATCTCTTTAATTTTCTTCAATCCTTCCAAAGATAAAGGGTCAAAATTTAGTTCAAAAATAACATTCACTTGATCATTAGACAAAAAAGTTTGCTCCATTTTATTTAAAATAGCTACATACTTTGAATTTCTTGACATAAACAATGTAAAATCAGTATTAATTCTTATTCTAAAAATTCCCAAAAGAAAAAATATGTTAAGAACAATAAGAAATATCAACAGTATTTTTTTGTATTTTATAAAAAATTCTACGTATTTTTCCACGTTTTATCCCTCCTCCATTATCTGCTCCATGAATTCAACAATTTCCACATTTAATGTTCCACCACTCTTAATACTTCTTTCAATAAAATATATTTTCTTTATTATTTCTTTCAGCTCTTCTACATTGTAAAGTTTGACGTGATTCACTGGAGTAAATTCTTGACCACTGAACTTAAATCCTAAAAATCTCGCTACTTTTGGCAAGGACACATTCATTTTCCTTGCATACTCTTTTATTTCATTCCAATTATATTTTTCTTTATATTCAACACTTAATACTATATTAAACAAAAAAATAAAATGTTTAGCTACTGCGGAAATAATGTGAGTTTCATCATAATCATTTAGAATTTCATGTAGTTTTTCAAAAGCTTTCCTGTTTTTTTCTGAAATCATAAAACAAAATTCATCCAATTTTGAAATAGAATGTTTGTGTACAAACTCTTCTATTATCTCAATTGTCAATTTTTCTCCCAATACTTTTAATTTGCTAATTTCATTAAATAAAGCATATTCATCCGGGCCAACAATTTCAAATAAAAACTCTGGAACTTTTTCATCAAATTCCAGTCCTTCTTTTTCTATTAAACTTTTTATATACAAAAGCCATTTCTTTTTTTCCCACGGATTTGGTACAGTAAAACTTTCAGATTTAACCTCTAATTCCAAACCTTTAATTTCGTTTTTTATAGGTTTAACCGTTCTTAAAAAAATTGTCAAACTATCTGGTATGTTTAAATTAAATATTTCTCTTTTTTCTGACAATTTCCAGTTATCAAAATCAATAAGATCTATCACACATTCTTTTGAAAACAAACCAATATTTGTAGTTTTCTCTAATATTATCTCAATTTTGTCCTTTTCATCTGAATATAATCTTAAATACTCTGCATTCTCTTTTAAAAATTCCTTTACAAAAAATTCCTTGCCCAAATCTGAATTACCATATAAATTAATTATCGGCATGTCATCACCTCATATCACCATTATCGCTTTAAATATTTTAACACAATTATTTCTTGTGTTTATTAATTTTTCAATTTATTGTACAATAATTAAAAAGGTAGGTTGAAAAAATGTTGGAAAAATGTATGCTTTGTCCCAGAAAATGTGGAGTAAATCGATACAAAAACAAGGGAATATGTGGAGTAAAAGATAAAATACTAATCTCAAATATACTTCTCCATAAAGGGGAAGAACCTCCAATTTCGGGAAAAAATGGTGCAGGTATAGTATTCTTTTCGGGATGCCCTATGAAATGTATTTATTGTCAAAACATGGGATTTTCACAAAGGGGTTTAGGAATAGAAATAACCGTAAAAGAATTAGCAAATGCTTTCATATTGTTACAAGAAAATGGAGCTCATACCTTAGACCTTGTAACTCCAAGCCCTCATGCGCTTCATATTATCGAAGCTTTAAAAATAGCTAAAGAAATGGGATTAAAGATTCCGGTTGTGTACAATACTTCAAGTTATGAAAATGTAGAAACTTTAAAGTTATTTGAAGATTATGTTGATATTTATCTTGCAGATATAAGATATACTAACTCCTATTATGGAGAAAAATACTCAAAAGTAACAAATTACTGGGAAATAGCTCAAGAAGCAATCAAAGAAATGTATAGACAGGTTGGGCCATACAATAATAAAACCAGGAAAGGCTTAATAGTAAGAATACTTATTTTACCTAACAAAGTCTCTGGCCATTTTGAAGCATTGAGATTTATTGCAGAACTTGATAGCAGAATACCTGTTTCACTCATGTCACAATATATGCCAGTTTTCGGTGCAAAAAACGATGAATTAATTGGAAGAAAAATTACTAATGCAGAATACCTTGAAGCAATTGAATACATGGAACTTCTCGGTTTAAATGGTTGGATTCAAACTAATGAAAAAGATAAACTTACAACAAAGGCAGTGAAATGGCGATGATTATTGTTAATCCTTCTGGAACATTACCAATAACCGTTACATACTCCTGTAGTATGAACTGTAAACATTGTGGTGGAGTCTACATAAAAAGAATGCCTCATATCTCAAATATTGAAAAGTATGCTAAAAAATACAATTCTTTCCTTATTAGTGGCGGAATGACAAAAGATGGAAACATTCCATTTTCAAGTTATCTTGAAAAATTAAGAATCCTTAAAGAAAGATACAATTTACTATACAATTTTCATATTGGTTTTCCTAAATATCCTCCTTTTGAAATCGAAAATGTTGCTGATGTCGTAAGTTTTGATTTTTTCTCAGATGAAAAAATTTTAAACGAAATATACGGAATCAAAAGATCAACCGATGAAATTTTAAATGCTGTTTTACCACTAAAAACCCCAAAAATTCCACATATTACTATAGGAATCTTATGTGGGAAAATCACACACGAGTTAAAAAGCATTGAAATTTTGAGTAATTATTTTGATACAATAGTATTAAACATATTAATTCCTACAAAAAACACTTTTTATGAAAAATGTTCTCCACCCAAAGTAGAAGAAGTTTCCGAAATATTCAAAGAAGCAAAAAGAAAATTTGAAAAAGTAATATTGGGTTGTATGCATCCACATGGTGAATATAGAAAAAAGTTACTATCAAATATTTCAGACTATCTTGATGTATTTGTTAATTCTTCAAGCAAAGAATATGATTTTAAAGGTTGTTGCGCTCTTTTAAATATCGAAAATTCCCAAATTAAGAAGGAGGAAAATAAATGAACATAGTTGGTGTTGATCTTGGAGGAACATATGTGAAAATTGGTTTAGTTAATTCAACTACTGGAGTAATTACAAAAAAAACTCAAATAGAAACAAAGCTCGAACTTGGCAATGATAATGTAGTAAATAGAATTGCAGAAGCAATTCAAAAATTAACAGAGAATGAAACATATTCCGCTGTAGGTATTGGTTCACCTGGTTCAATTGACAAAGAAAACGGTATAGTTAGATTCTCTCCAAATTTCCCTGATTGGCACAACTTCCCTTTGGGACCAAAATTATCGAAACTGTTAAACAAAAAAGTTTATGTTGAAAATGATGCAAATTCTTTTGTTTTAGGTGAAAAATGGTTTGGAGCAGGGAAAGGTAAAAATCATATAGTTGCTCTGACATTGGGAACAGGGGTAGGCGGTGGAATAATTTCCCAAAACATATTAATTACCGGAACAGACGGCATAGGTGGAGAATTAGGTCATGTAATTATTAAACCTCATGGCCGATTGTGCGGTTGTGGAAATTATGGCTGCTTAGAAGCTTATGCTTCAGCAACAGCTATAGTTAAAATGGCACTAGAGAGAAGAAAAAAGTTTCCTGATTCTATGATTTTCGAAAGTAATGAAATAACGGCTAAAACTATTTTTGATGCTGCAAAACAAAATGATAGATTGGCATTAATAATTAGAGATGAAGTTGTAAATGCTTTAGCCATTGCAATAACGGGGTTTATACATATATTCAACCCACAAGTAATTATAATTGGTGGCGGTGTTTCAAGAGCCGGGGATATACTCTTCAAACCTTTAGTTCAACAAGTTAACGAAATGGTAATGCCTTCTTTCAAAAATTCATTTGAAATATTGCAAAGTCCATTAGTAGAAAACGCTGGTATATTGGGGGCTGCTTCTATTGTATTACAACGAGAAAAGAAAATTTGATGTTACATGCATAGGTAAAGCAAATCTCGATATTTTCTATTATGTTGATACACTTGAACATGAAAAAAACCACATAGCAAAAGAATTTTACTATTATGCAGGTGGAAAGGCCACTAATGTTGCCATAAATCTCTCAAGATTGGGACTTAAAACTGCATTAATATCAGCTATAGGTAACGATATCTTTGGGCAAAAACTTCTGGAAATTTTAGAAAAAGAAAATGTAAAATTTAATGGCTCAATTGTTAACGCTTCAACTTCACTTACTAGCATAATAGTAGATGATCTTGGTAAAAATACAATATTTCATAATTTAGGTGCTAATTCACTTCTTTCTCCTAAACTAATTCCAGAAAATCTATCCTTTGTATTTATACAATCTGGAATACCAATTAAATCACTGATAAAAGCAATTAATTCATCTAAAAGAATATTTTTAGAACTTTCCGAAACATCTCAATTTGATCAATTAAAAAACTACTTAAAAAAAGTTGAATTCGTATCACTAAATGAAAGTGAATTAAATAATATTTTCAAAACTGATAATTTAGAAACAAATCTTGAGTTACTATCAAAATATACTAATAATATCTTCTTAAAAATGGGTGAAAAAGGTCTCTTATACAAAACAACCTCAGGAAAGATTTTTTACAAACCCGCCAAAAAAATTAAAGTAAAAAACACAACTGGAGCTGGTGATGCTGCTTCTTCTGCTTTTATATTTGGAATCATAAATAATTGGGATATAGAAAAAATACTTTCCTTTAGTATTGATTATTCTTCAAAAATAGTAAAAAGCAAATATTCCACTTAATTATCTTAATTTTTCTTAATTTTTTTA
The DNA here is from genome assembly GCA_017656345.1 of Thermosipho sp. (in: thermotogales). GTDB lineage: Bacteria > Thermotogota > Thermotogae > Thermotogales > Fervidobacteriaceae > Thermosipho_A. Next base: position 103,799 of record JACDNZ010000003.1, read on the forward strand.
TATTACATTATTTTCGTATAATAAGAATCATCGGGGGTGATAAATTGCCAGAAATAAATAAAATAGTTGAAAAGAAGAAATTAGCTTATGGAATTCATATGTTTTGGATTAAAAACGAATACGTCGCAAAAAATGCAAAAGCCGGACAATTCGTAATATTCAGGATCCACGAATCAGGTGAAAGAATACCATTAACAATTGCTGGAATCAGGGATGATGAATTCAGAGTCATAGTAAAAGCTGTTGGAAAAACTACATATGAAATGTGCCGTTTAAAAGCAGGGGACAGTATCCTTGACATTGTAGGACCTCTAGGTCAACCAAGTGAAATTAGCAAATTTGGTAAAGTTCTTGTTATAGGTGGCGGAGTAGGAATAGCTACAATTATACCTATCGTCAAAGAATTAAAAAATAAAAACAATAAAGTTGATGTTATCCTTGCAGCAAGAAACAAAAACTACTTTATCCTAGAAGAAGAATTTAAAAATGTTGACAACGTTTATTTTGTTACAGATGATGGTAGCAGAGGGTTTAAAGGCTTTGCACATCAAATGATGGAAAAGTTGTTAGAAGAAGAAAAATACGATATCTCATGGGCAATAGGTCCCTCACTAATGATGAAAGCATGTTCAGAGATTGCAGAAAAGCACAATTTAAAAATATGGGTTTCTCTTAATTCAATAATGGTAGATGGAACAGGAATGTGTGGGGGATGCAGGGTTAGAATTGGCAATGAATTAAAATATACCTGTGTTGACGGCCCTGAATTTGATGGGAGACTGGTTGATTGGGAAAGTTTTAACTCAAGATTAATCCAATACAAGGAGGAAGAACAAATAGCATTACAGAAATATCTGGAAAAGGTAGGCGAACCAACATGGCTATAAAAGAGAGAATTTCGCCAATTGAAAGAAAACCCGAGGAAAGAGCTAAAGACTTCTTAGAAGTTTCTTTAGGTTTTGATGAAGAAAGAGCCATCACAGAAGCCAGAAGATGCCTCCAGTGTAAAAATCCACCATGCATTAGTGGTTGTCCTGTTGGTATTGATATACCAGGATTTATAAAACAAATAGTTGAAAAAAATTTCGAAAATGCTTACAAAATTCTCAAAAAATATAATTCACTTCCAGCTATTTGCGGAAGAGTTTGTCCTCAAGAATCTCAATGTGAAAAAGCATGTGTATTAAATAAAGTAGGACAACCAATATCAATTGGAAATCTTGAAAGATTCGCCGCGGATTGGGCTTCCAGAAATAATGTAAAGGATGAAGTTCTAATTGAAAAGAAACAAAACAAAAAAATAGCAATTATTGGGGCAGGTCCTGCTGGTTTAACAAATGCAGCTGAAATGGCCAAAAGAGGATTCAATGTTGATTTGTATGAAGTCTTTCATACAGCAGGTGGTGTTTTAGTCTATGGAATCCCTGAATTTAGGCTTCCAAAGGAAATAGTTAGAAAAGAAATCAACTTTCTTAAAAACTTAGGAGTAGATATTAAATTAAATCTTCCTGTAGGATTTGCCATACATCCTAGAAAATTACTAGAAGAATATGATGCTATATTCATTGGAGTAGGTGCTGGTACACCCAAGTTTATGAATATTGATGGAACAGAATTAAACGGTGTTTATTCTGCAAACGAATTCCTAACTAGAATCAATTTAATGAAAGCATATGAGTTTCCAAAAACTGACACACCAGTAAAATTTGCTAAAAAAGTGGTTGTAATTGGTGGTGGAAATACTGCTATGGATGCTGCAAGAAGTGCTTTAAGATTAGGAGCAGATGTAACAATAGTTTACAGACGAAGCGAAAATGAAATGCCTGCTAGAAAAGCTGAAATTTTTCACGCCAAAGAAGAAGGGATAAAGTTTAAAACACTTACACAACCCATAAGGTACATTGGTGAAAATGGAAAACTTATTGGAATTGAATGTGTTAAAATGAAATTAGGTGAACCAGATGAGAGTGGTAGAAGAAGACCTATACCTATTGAAGGAAGCAATTTTATAATCGAAACTGAAATCGCTATTGAAGCAATTGGTACTCAGTCTAATAAATTGCTCCTTTCACAATTTAAAGGACTAGAACTAAACAAATGGGGTTATATAAAAGCTGATGAGTTTGGTAGAACAAGTATACCAAAAGTGTTTGCCGGGGGAGACATTGTAACAGGTTCTGCAACAGTAATACTCGCAATGGGGGCTGGAAAGAAAGCTGCTACCGCAATGAACGACTTCTTGAGTTAATTTACTTAAAAACATTCATTCTTTTGAAGAAGGTGGAGTTATGAAAAAATTTTTAGTTGGAATCACAGCAGTTTTATTGTTTGTTTTATTCGGGTGTATTTTTAATAATCCGCTTGGAAAATCAGTTATTACTGTCTATTTAACGGACAAACCTATTTCTGATGTTGATAAACTTACTGTTTCGATTAAAGAATTCACTTACCACTACTCATACGAAGATATAAACGGCGAAGAAATAGGTGTATGGGCAACACCAACCAATGTTGCAACAACGGTTGATATTCTAAGTTTAGCAGGCACCGAAGTATCTTGGTTAAAAATAGAATTACCAACTCCATCAACGGTAACTCAACTTAGATTTTATATAGAAAGCGCAACTGTAACTGTCAATGGTACAGATTATCCTGTAACAATACCAAATCCCGAATTTAAAATTATTAATCCAAGCATAACTGTAGTTGGTGACGGACAATTAATTTTAGATTTTGATGTATTAAGATCATTAAAACTTAACAACAATGGTGTTTATAAACTTACACCTGTGATAAAACCAATTTTAAGAATATCAGAAGCATATAACATTTATGGACTTGTTACTGAAAACTCAACACCTGTTTCAAAAGCACTAGTAGCATTATTTGATACCTCAGAATCGACTGTTTTAAGAACAACCTTTACAGATTCTGATGGGAGATTTTGCCTTGGAAAATGGCCTAATAATGAGTATGTTATCAAAGTTTACAAAGATGTACAAATTCCAGATGAAAATTCTGAATTCAATATCATGAACTTAACCGAAGATGCTTCAGAAGTAGTTATCGTTAATGGTGAACCAGTTTTCGTAACAATTGATATTCCAATCACATAACTTAACCTCAATTAAAAAACAAAGGTTCCAGTAAAATGATATGATACCTCCAGAGTAGACAGTGCAATTAATTAAAATACACTGCTATGAGGAGGTATTTTTTATCTACAAATCTATTTCTGCAAAAACTCCCATATGATCGGAAACTTTTCCATATTTATCAGTATCTGTAAATACTACTTTACTTTCTTTAACTTTAAAATCTTCTGGTACCAAAATATAATCTATTCTTGCGCGATCATTAAATCCATCCCCTCCAATGGTAGGAAATTCTAAATCATTTGGATTTGCTTTATAAAATACATCTACTAGACTTTTACCCCTTATTTTTTTATTTATAAACTCATAATACTCATTACTTCCAGCATAAACATTAAAGTCACCAGCAATTATAAAGTAATCGGTGCCATCTTCCTCAATCCAATTTCTAAGATTTTCAAATTCATATTCAAATCCCTTTTTAGGCCAATTAAAGTGTACAGAAAAAATATCAATATTTTTATTTGCAAATTTTACCATAGCTTTTACAACTTTCCTAGAATAAAAAGTATGTACATCTTTACTATAAGATACATATTTTGACTTAAAATCAAATATCTTGAACTTACTCAAAAAACCCAATCCTTCTTCCCAAACATCCCAACCATAATGTCCCCAATCCCATGCATAATCATACGTTATTCCATATTTCCCAAGTAATTTTTTTAATTCTATTATATAATTTCCTTTTTTTATTTTCACACCAAACTTTTCCTCAACTTCTTTTAAATCTTTATGTTGAGCTGCTTCCTGAAAAAAGATTATATCAACATCTTCATCAATTATAAATTGAGCAATTTTTTTATGAATCCTTTCATATTGGTTCAAAAATTCATCGAAATCTCCAAATTTATCCAATTTTATCTCTTGGTATGTATGGAGGTTTAAAGTGAGAATTTTCAACATATTTCACCACCTTTTAGAGTTTTCAAAACAATTTTAACATTTTTACAAAAAAAATTTGACTATTGTCTACTGTCATATTATAATATTACAGTAAGGGAGGTTAAAAAGTGTGGTTTGCTATTGATTTTTCATCGCACGTACCTGTTTATAAACAAATTATTGACAAAATAAAAATGGAAATTATTCAAGGTAATATTAAAAAAGGAGAATTTCTACCATCCATTAGAAAGCTAGCAGAAACTCTGGGAGTAAATCTTAATACAGTTTCAAGAGCTTACCGTGAACTTGTAAGCGAAGGAGTTATTAAACCTGTTCGTGGTGAAGGTTATATAGTTCAGACTGAAAATCTTGAAAATTTCAATAGATTACTTTTAAAAGAACTAGAAAATGTAGTCGAAAAATGTCTAAAAGCCGGAATATCCTATGAAACCATTTGCAACATTGTATACAAAAAGACCAGGGGGGATAAAAATGGCAATACTTAAAGTTGAAAACCTGAAAAAGTATTATGGAGAAAACAAAGCAGTAGATGGAATAACTTTTGAAGTACAAAAAGGAGAAATTTTTGCCCTTTTAGGGCCCAATGGTGCAGGTAAAACTACCACAATAAAATGTATCCTTGGTCTCAGAAAAAAGAGTGCGGGTAAAATTTTATTAAATGGAAATTTTTCTTACCTTCCCGAAAAAAAAGAACTTTACCGTTATTTAACAGTTGAAAAAATGTTAAATATAACCAAGGAAATATCCAAATATTTTTCTAAAAAAAATGCTGTTGAGCTACTTAATGATTTCGAAATACCTTTAAATGAAAAAATAGCAAACTTATCTCATGGGATGCTTACACAACTTTACATTTCCATTGTATTTTCTGAAGATGTGGACATTTATTTTTTAGATGAACCAACTTGGGGACTTGATCCTCTAATGCGTACAAAAATCCTTGAATTAATACGCAATATGTCGTTAAAAGGAAAAACTATATTTTATACAAGTCATATACTATCCGAAATAGAAAAAATCGCAGATAAAGTTGCCATTATGTCAAACGGAAAAATTCTTGAATCCGATTATCTTGATAACATAAAAGAAAAATATGTAGCCTGTGTAGTTAAAGATGAAGATGTAGACGGTTATCTATACAAAAAAACTGATAGTGAAAAAATTTATATAACAACTAAAGATAAAGCAAAAGGAAGAATAGAACCAGCCACTTTTGATATGATTTTTGAAGCAATCGTCAAAGGGGTGGAAAAATGATAAAAGAATGGAATGATATGAAAGTAAGAAGTTTAGTAATTTTTTTCGTAATGGCTGGAATATTTTTCTCAATCGCTCCACTACAAAACTGGACAATTAGTATACTAAACGAAAATTCTGAGGCTCTTCAAAAATATGTTGGTGAAAATTTTATTGAACAATTAAAAGAGTGGAATTTTTATATTTATTCCCAATGGTTTGGTAAAAACTTCGGACAAATCATTCCTATTCTTGCTATTATAATTGCTTTCCCTCTTTTCTCAAGAGAATATGAAAATGGCACAATTGATTTCTTACTTACTAGAGCTTCCAGAAAAAAGGTATTTCTCAATAAGTTTTTGTTGAGTATTTTAGTTTTAACCCTTGAAATAACTGTACTTTCATTTCTGCCACTAATATATTCTTGGATATTTTCCAAAGACTTTATAATAAGTCACACTTTCAAATTTTTAGTTCATTCTTTAATTGGAGGTATTTTCTGGTATTCTATAACCTTTCTTTTTACAACTTACTTTAATGATCAAGTAAAACCCATTCTATCTTCAATTGTTGTGCTTGGAGCTTCAACTGCTCTTGGAATTATAAAACCGTTAAAATTTTTAAATACTTACAACTATATTCTTGGAAGCACTATTTTTAATTCTGGAACAATAAACTGGAAATATTCATTGGCGCTCATTATGCTCAGTATATTATTCATAACAATTTCATACTCCATCTTCAAAAGGAAGGAGATTTAAATATGAAAAAAATAATACTTTTTCTTTTGTTGATTTTCTCTTTAATCGTATTCTCATCTAATTATGAAAAAACAGCAATGGATTATCTGTCTTATTTAAAAAATGGTGAATTTGAAAAAGCCGTAGAAATTTCTACAGAAATTATGAAAAAGCAAGCAAATGCACAAAACCTTGAAAATATTTGGAATAAAATAATTTCAACGTATGGAATTTTTGAACAAATTTTAAAACTTGATTTTCAAAAAGTTGGTAAATATGAAGTTTATACTTTTACAGTCAATTTTGAAAAAGCTAAGCTTGCAATTATAATAAGTGTGGACGATGAGGGAAAAGTAGCAGGTTTATTCTTCAATACACCAAAAGAGTATACTTATTCTGATCCAGAATATGTAAACAAAAGTTTATTCGAGGAAAAAGATATTGAAATCAATTCCTTACCGGGCAAAATTACTATTCCAAAAAACGGTGAAAAATTCCCAGCAGTAATATTAATCCACGGCTCCGGACCCAATGATATGGATGAAACCATCGGTCCTAACAAAATCTTCAAGGATATAGCAGGAGGACTCTCAAGTAATGGAATTGTTGTATTAAGATATAACAAAAGAACAATGTATCCAGAAAAATTAAGTTCTGATATAACAGTTAAAGAAGAAGTAATAGATGATGTTATTGCAGCCATTGAATATCTAAAATCTCAAAAATACGTCAATAAAATATATCTTTTAGGCCACAGCTTGGGAGCTTTTTTAGCACCATATATTGCCACTTCAAATAATGCTATTGATGGATTGATTTTACTTGGAACTCCTGCAAGAAATCTAGAAGATGTTATTATTGATCAACTTGTATTTTTAAAAAATTTCTATAATGAAGATTATAGTTCACTAATTGATAAAATCAAAAAACTAAAGAATAATGAACTAGATGAAAATGAAATTTTACTAGGTGCCTCTGCAAAATATTATTATGATCTTAGAAATTATAATCCACAAAATTATTTAAAGAAGTATAAAAAGCCGGTACTTATGCTATTCGGGGGAAACGATTATCAAACTTCGATAAAGGAATATGAAAAATTCAAAGAAATACTTTCAAACAAAGACAATATAAAAATAATCTTGTATGAGAATTTAACACATCTTTTCACAGAAGGCGAAAAAAGCCCTTATATATATCTCAAAGAAGCACATGTAAGCAAAAAAGTTATTGAAGATATAATAAATTGGATCAAGAAGGGGGGATATTATGATAATAACAACAACTGAAAAAGTTCCAGGGTACGAAATCGAAGAAACATTAGGTTTGGTAATAGGAAATATAGTACATTCTAAACATTTAGGAAAAGACATAGCAGCTGCTTTTAAAACCCTAGCAGGCGGAGAAATAAAATCATATACTGAAATGATGACCGAAGCAAGAAACAAAGCTTTAGAAAGAATGATCGATGAAGCAGAAAAGTTGGGCGCAGATGCGGTAATTGGCGTAAGATTTGGTAGTTCATCCGTAATGTCAGGAGCTGCTGAGATGTTAGCATATGGAACTGCAGTTAAATTGAAAAAGAAAGAATAAGAAAGAATAATTTTACAATCCAATGAAACGATTGCTATAATTTTATGTTAATATAATATTAATGCTACAAAAAAGCGCTTGGTTTTGTGTTTAGGTGTTTTTGTTTAATTTTTTATTATCACTCTTGACAATAGAGTGCTAATAACATATAATATAGTTGGGAGGTGAAAGAATGGCCGAAAGAAAAGAATATGTAGTAGGAATAGACTTGGGTACAACAAATAGTGTTATTGCGTGGATGAAACCAGATTCAAGTGTTGAGGTTATCCCAAATGCAGAAGGTTCCAGAACAACCCCTTCAATTGTTGCGTTTACAAAATCAGGCGAAATTCTTGTTGGGGAACCTGCTAAAAGGCAGTTGATTTTAAATTCCGATAGAACCATAAAATCAATAAAGAGGAAAATGGGAACTGATTATAAAGTCAAGATCGATGATAAAGAATACACACCTCAAGAAATCAGCGCATTTATCTTAAAAAAACTTAAAAAGGATGCCGAGGAATATCTTGGTGGAGAAATTAAAAAGGCTGTTATAACATGTCCAGCTTATTTCAACGATGCTCAAAGACAAGCTACTAAAGAAGCAGGAATAATTGCAGGTTTCGAAGTATTAAGAATCATTAACGAGCCAACAGCAGCAGCACTCGCATACGGGTTGGATAAAAAAGGAAAAGAAGAAAAAGTCCTTGTATATGACCTCGGCGGTGGAACTTTCGATGTTTCAATCCTTGAAATTGGTGACGGTGTAATTCAAGTTGTTGCAACTTCTGGTAATAATCACCTCGGTGGTGATGATTTTGACCAAAGAATTATTGACTGGCTAGCAGATGAATTTAAAAAACAACATGGAATTGACCTACGTGAAGATAAACAGGCTCTTCAAAGATTGAGAGATGCCGCCGAAAAAGCAAAAATTGAGCTTTCAAGTAAACTGGAAACAGATATTAGCTTGCCATATATTACAGCAACCGCAGAAGGACCACTGCATCTTGAAATAAGATTAACAAGGTCAATGTTTGAATCATTAACCAGAGATCTCGTTGAAATGACAAGAAAACCAATTGAACAAGCACTTTCAGATGCAAAATTAAAACCTGAAGATATTGATGAAATAATCCTTGTCGGTGGTATGACCAGAGTACCTATGATTCAGAAATTCATAAAGGAAATTTTCGGAAAAGAACCTAACAAAGGTATAAACCCAGATGAAGCAGTTGCAATGGGTGCTGCGATTCAAGCCGCAATCCTTGCAGGAGAAGAAGGAGCTCAGGGAAAAGATATTGTATTGGTTGACGTCACTCCACTAACTCTTGGAATTGAAGTAAAAGGAGGATTGTTTGAACCAATTATTTCAAGAAATTCTACAATCCCGATTAAAAAGAGTAAAGTGTTTACTACAGCTGAAGATGGTCAAACTGAAGTTGAAGTAAGAGTTTACCAGGGAGAAAGACCAATTGCAGCAGATAACATACTTCTCGGTAGTTTCAGATTAGTTGGAATACCACCTGCTCCAAGAGGTGTCCCACAAATAGAAGTAACCTTTGATATTGATAGTGATGGTATTGTTCATGTTTCTGCAAAAGATCTTGGAACCGGCAAAGAACAATCCATGGTTGTAACCGGTAGGCATCAATTAAGTGAAGATGAAATTAACAAGATAATTGAAGACGCAAAAAGATACGAAGAACAAGATAAACGAAGAAAAGAGGAAGTAGAACTTAAAAACAAAGCAGATGACTTAGCATATTACATAGAAAAATCCCTTAAAGAATACGGTGAAAAATTACCTGAGGATGAAAAAAATAAACTTCAAACATTAGTAAATGATTTAAGGGATGCAATAAACAAAAATGATATACCAAAAATCAAAATGCTTTTCGATGAACTTGTTAGAGAAAAAACAAAGATTGGCGAATATATTTACAAACAGCAAAACCAAGGAAATCAAGAAGCAAGTAATCAATAATAAATAATAAAAAATTTGAAATGGGGAGGTGAAAGTATGTTAGCAAGAAGAGATTTCTTCGATCCATTTGTAGAACTTCAAAGAGAAATTGACAAGTTATTTGAAGATTTCTTAGCACCTTCAAGAAGAGACTATGCTTTCACCCCCAGAGTAGATGCATATGAAACCGATAAGGAACTTATGATAGAAGTTGAACTCCCAGGAATGAAAAAAGAAGACGTTAAAATAACTATCGAAGATGGGGTCTTAACAATAAAAGGAGAAAGAAAGTTCAACAGAGAAGACAAAAATAGAAATTACAAAATCATTGAAAGAGTCGAAGGAAAATTTGAAAGATCATTTACATTACCTGAATATGTTGACATTGAAAAAATCAAAGCAAAATTTGATGACGGAATCTTGAAAATAGAAATTCCTAAAAAAGAAGAAAAAGCAAGAAAGGTAATCGATATAAAAGTTGAGTAAATTTAAGCGGCCGTTCGGCCGCCTTTTATTTTAAATTTTTAAATTGAGTAAATAAGTCGAAATATTATTTTTATAATCTACCATTTTCAAGTATGCTTTGCAATGCTTATAGTTTCTTCATTATGAAAATCCCCCTTTCATTGTTAAAATACAAAATGTATGAAAGGGGGTTATTTTATATGGCCACAAAAGAATTTTTTAATATTTCTGAAATTTCAAAGACAAATCCAATGTTGTCTAGAATAAGAGTCACAATTGAAACTGCTTTTTACGGTAATAATGTTGAAATTGTCACAAGTCCAAAGGAAGCATACAAATTAGCCAAGAATTCTCCCGGAACAATAATAACAGATTGGGATGTTTATAAACCGGAATTACAGGGTCTCGAAAAAGGAACAAAAGTGCTTTTATTCAATGATGGAGCTGTGACTGGAAGATATGCCGCTGGCCGAAGAATCATTGGAGCACCTGATATAGACGAAAATAAATATGCTGAAATAATAAGAGAAGCTGTCTACAAAAGCAGATATAAAAAGATGTTTCATGCTATCTCCTTTACTGGCCTTTCCAGGGATTTTATGGTAAAAAATCATATTCTCATTCCTGAAGGGCATGAAAATTTGTTATACAACTGGCTTTTAAATTTTCAATACCCTTCACAAGAATATGAAAAAATGTATCAGGAATCCATCCCAATGGATGAAGGAGACATTTATATTTTTTCTGATCCCGATTGGCACCACCCAAATTATCCTCTAGGACTTGCCATTTTCGATCCTGAACATAACTGCGCTGCTATTTTAGGAATGAGATATTTTGGGGAATTCAAAAAAGGCACTTTAACATTAGGATGGGGAATAGCTAATCGAAATAATTATGTATCCTGCCATGGGGGACTAAAAAAATTCGAAAAGGATAACGGGAACAAGTTTGTTGCAGCATTTTTTGGACTTTCAGGTTCAGGAAAATCAACTCTTACCCATGCGAAACATGGAGGAAAATATAAAATAACCGTTTTACACGACGATGCATTTATTATATCCCTTAAAGATCTTTCTTCAATAGCATTAGAACCCTCTTATTTTGATAAAACAGCTGATTATCCTTCAAACTCCCTTGATAATCAATATTTATTGACAATTCAAAATTGTGGTGCCACAAAAGATATAAATGGAAAAATTATTCCAATAATGGAAGATATAAGAAATGGTAATGGTAGAGCTATTAAATCCAGACTTTGGTCCCCAAACAGAGTTGACAAAATAGAAGAACCAATTAACGCTGTATTCTGGTTAATGAAAGATCCTGTTCTACCGCCAATTGTTAAAATAGATGACCCAACTCTTGCTTCCACATTGGGAGCCGCTCTAACAACAAAAAGAACTTCCGCAGAAAAACTGGACAGTAATGTAGATCCAAATGCACTAGTATTCGAACCTTACGCTAATCCTTTTAGAACTTATCCATTGAAAGATGATTTTGTAAAATTTAAATCCTTATTTGAAAAGGGTGTAAAATGCTACATTTTAAACACTGGATATTTTTTGAATAAAAAGGTTCCAAAAGACCTAACAATATCGCTAGTAGAAAAAGTAATTGAAAATGAAATTACCTGGAAACCCTGGTTTGGATGTTTGAGTTTTGCACAAATTAAAGGCTTTGAACCTGAAAATAATGAAAATTACCTCCACCTACTAAAAGAATCACTTCAAAAAAGATTGAAATTCATAATATTAAAAAAGACTGAAAATGGTGGAAGAGATAGATTACCAGATGAAGCAGAAACATCATTGGAGAAACTCATTGAAAATCTTAAAATTTAAAATTTAATTATTCACTAACAAAAATATAAACTTGCCTAGGGTTTATAGTGTAATCCAGGTTTTGACTTAAATTATTATCACATTCTTCAAAAACAAATCCTTGCGAAGGGTTATTTAAATCTGCATAGAAAATTTGCCTGAATCCACCTGGAATCTCAAAGTATGAAACAGAAAACGGATCAGGATTTATTAAAACTAAAACTTTTTGGTTATTAGCAAATCTTTCTATAACTATTAAATTTTCGCTTTCATATTTAATTTTCATATCTCCTTTTGACAAGGAGATATATTTTTTTCTAAGATTAAAAATTGTCTTCAAATAATTAAAAAGTGAATGTTCATCTAAAAATTCTTCTTCAACTGATACACCATCATTTGGATCATCATACATTGCTCCATCATTTTTAGCATTTCCAAATTCTATATCGGTATACCAGCTTTTGGTCCAAAAGGTCTGGCCATGACCCTCACCAGCTGCATACCACTGCAAAGGTTCACGAACCGGTAAATCGTTAGGATAAATACTCCACTTAAAACCTCTTTGACCAATTTCGTTACCATAATAGATTACTGGAATTCCCTTTAAAGAAACCATTAATGTATTCCAAATTGCAAATTGAGCTTCAGCGTAAAATCTAGGATTTTGTGCACCATTTGCCTCATAAAATGATTCCAAATCACTTATAAATCTATTTAAATCATGATTATCTAAAAATAAATAATTTCTCATAAATGGATCATCATACCATATATATCCATCACTTATTAACCAATCCTTACCTTCTAAATTACCTCTAATTGTATACATCATCGAAAAATTTAAAACAGGCATCGGTGAAAAAGATTTTAAAACATTTTTGTCACCTGTATAAACTTCTGCTACAATGATGGCATTACTTTTCTTTGAATAAATGTAATTTGCAAGTTCTCTAGCATACTCTGAGGATTCTGCAATTCCATCATCCCAATCATACCCGTATATATTCTTTAATGCATCAAACCTAAATCCATCAACACCTCTGTCAAACCAAAAGTCAATCACTTTTTTTATTTCTTCTCTTACTTCCAGACAATCGTAGTTAAAATCTGGCATTGAAGAATCAAAAAGTCCAAAATACCAGACTTTTTGGCCTTTTGAATTAATTTTCCAATGCCAATGATTCTGGCCTGAATGATCTTCCAGTGATAAAATAAACCAATTCCAGTATTTCGAATTTGTTGTATTTTCAATTGCATCTAAAAACAAAGGATTTTGATCAGAAGTATGATTAATAACTAGATCAATCACAACTCTTATTCCATTTTCATGCAATTTATTTACCATGAAAACGAAATCATTAAAATTACCATAATCTTGTTCAATAGAATAGAGATCAATCGGATCATATCCATGATAACTCTTTGCCTCATTTATAGGCATCAACCAAACAATATCTATTCCTAAATCTTTCAGATACCTTGCCTTTTCAGCAATTCCTCTCAAATCCCCTACACCATCGCCATTTGAATCGTAAAAAGATCGAACAAATATCTGATACATTATATTGCTTGATTCAACTGGTGTATTAAAATAAAATATCGGTATACAGGAAGTTAATGTCAAAACAAAGAATATAATTATCAACACATAAATAATCAACTTTTTCATCTTTCTGCCCCCATTTAATTTTTTTACTATTATATCAGAGGATAATAATTTATATTAAAAAAATGGAATTATCCAAATTAATAAGTTTTTTCATTTTTTTAATATGCTATAATTGTTTTGTCAAAAATGAAAGGTGGGATAGTTATGAAAAAATTTTTATTTATAACCTTTATTCTTTTGAACATTTTGAGTTTTGCCACAATAATCTACATTCACGAAGTAGATATAAATATACCTCAACAGATGTTCAACTACACTGGTACACGAAGTAATATGATTTATTACCTTGAACTTTTTAATGATGGAAACGAAAAGGGTTATCTGGTAATGGGATGGTATTTTACACCGGTCACTCCTATCGAAAATACTCAAATATTTATCGAATATGATAATGTCAAATTTGAATACACTATCGACAACAAAATTTCAAGTATTTACTCAAATATCCCATTACATTTGATTATCTGTCCTGCCAAGGCAACTATAACAGTTGGATCTTTAACTATACCAAATCTAGAAAAGGAAAGTGGAGTAAGTTCACCTTTTCCAAAAATCTCAGAAATAGGTTTATTCACTTTCACAATTAAAAATGGGGAAATAATGCTTAAAAACTATTTCACCCAGGATGAAGAAATCTATATACTCATTTCGGCCGGTCTAAGAAAAACTGGTGGTTTTCTACTCGAAATTTCTTCTTATGAAATTAGAGGAACAAATATAACAATTGAAGGAAGTTTTTCTGAACCTCAAAAAGGAACACCAGTTATTCAAGCATTTACTTATCCTTCCGTTCAAATTAAGATTGGTAAATTAAAAAAAGGTACTTATAAAATTAAAGCTGTAATTGAAAAACTTGGTAATTTTGAAAAAACAATAACTGTAAAATAAAGGGGTGTTAAATTTGATTATATCCGAAAAAGTTAAAAAAGCACTTGAAGATAAAAAACCGATTGTAGCTCTTGAAAGTACCGTGTTAGCACACGGATTACCTTATCCCGAAAATATTAAAATCTTTGAAAAATTAGAGAATATTGTATACGAAAATGATTGTATACCTGCTACAATAGGTATTTTAAAAGGCAACATCAAAATCGGACTAAGTAAAGAAGAAGTTATTGAGTTAATTAACAATAACCCAATAAAAGTAGGAACAAGAGAACTACCTTATGTAATGGCAATGAATAAATACGCCGCTACGACTGTTAGTTCTACCGCATATATTTCCTCAATCGTGGGCATTAACGTTTTTGCAACAGGTGGAATTGGTGGAGTACATAGAGGAGAATGGGACGTCTCACAGGATATAATTGAACTTTCAAAAACAAATATGATTGTTGTTTCCAGTGGTTGTAAATCAATTCTTGATATCGATAAAACTCTGGAATTTTTAGAAACATTTCAAGTACTAGTTTTGGGATATAGGACTGATTACTTTCCAATTTTCTATAATGGTTTATCAAACAAAAAAATTTATAGAGTTGATGAAGTTAAGCAAATTCCAGAAACATTCAAAAAAATGAGAGAAATAAAACTAAATGGTTCGATACTGGTGGCTAATCCTATTCCCAGTAACTACATTATTCCCTCTGAAGATACTGAACAATATATAAAAATAATTGAAGAAGAACTTAATCAAAAACAAATAAAAGGGAAAGATGTAACGCCGTATATGTTAAGAAGGCTTGTTGAACTTTCCAACGGTAAAACTTTAGAATCCAATATCATTCTACTTGAAAATAATGTCAAATTAGCTTGTGAAATCGCAAAAAATTTCTAATTTTCAAATATTTAATCAAATATGTAAGATGACAAAAGTTATTTTTTTTGTTATATTTTATTTGAAAATAATTTTATGAGGTGAAATGATGAAAATTTTGGTTGTCTCTGACACACATGGATCTCTTTTTTACTGGAAAAAAATTAATCATTTACTCAATCAAGTTAATGAAATATTTCACTTGGGAGATGTACTCTATCATGGACCAAGAAATCCCCTTCCTGAAGGATATAATCCAAAAGAATTAGCCGAAGAGTTAAAAAAGTATAAAATAAATTATGTAAGGGGAAATTGCGATGCTGATGTTGATTTAAAAGTTCTTGGAATACAGGAAATGCCTAAACAAATTTTTGAATTTTTTGGCGATTATTCAATTTTTATGCTTCATGGAGAAATTGTCGAAGAAGATAACGTTGATCTTTATAAACTGGCAAAAAATCATGAAGCAAAAATTTTATTGCACGGGCATACTCATATTCCAAAAATAGAAGAGAAAAACGGAATAATTATTGCAAATCCTGGTAGTCTGGCACTTCCAAAAGAAAATAATCAACCAACTTATATGATAATTGAATTTTCTAAAAAATTGAAAATCACAATTTACACTATTGATGGCACAGAGGTGATTTCAAAAGAAATATGATGAGCTATAAAACAATTTTTGGAACATTTGAAAATAAAATAAACATAAATAGATCAATCTTTATATCAACTATTACTCATGTAGAAAGTGTTGAAAAAGCTAGAGAATTTATAAAGGAAATTTCAAAAAAATATAATGATGCCACTCATAACTGTCCTGCATATAGAGTTTTAGAAAATAATAAAATTATAGAATTTTCATCAGATGCTGGTGAACCATCAGGAACAGCAGGAAGACCAATTTTGGGAGTATTAAAAAAATACGATCTTTCTAATGTTGTAGTTGTGGTAACAAGATATTTTGGAGGAGTAAAATTAGGTGTCAGAGGTTTAATTGATGCTTATTCTAAGAGTGTTGAACAACTTATCGAAAAACTTAAAATTATTAAAATGATTCCAATACCTTACTACAAAATAAAACTTAATTATTCTGAATATGGTAAAACTATGCAAGAACTACACTACAAAGGTTTCAATATTCTGAACACTAGTTTCGATAATGAATACGCTTATATAGAACTAATAGGCGAGGGAGAACTTCAAGGTTATGAAATTATTGAAAAAACGATCAAATATATCAAGGAGGCGACCTAAATGATTTCTAAAAGAGCTTTAAATGTTCCTGCTAGTCCTATTAGAAGGTTAGTACCTTTTGCAGATGAAGCTAAGAAAAAAGGGATTCATGTTTACCATTTAAATATTGGACAACCTGATATAGAAACACCACCCCAATGGTTTGAATATATTGAAAAATTCAAAACAAAAGTTGTTTCATATACCCATTCTCAGGGAATATTACCATTAAGAGAAAAATTTTCAGAATACTACAAAAAATGGGATATTAATATCGAACCTGATGAAATAATTGTAACTAACGGTGGAAGTGAAGCAATTATGTTTGCTTTAGGCGTGGTTTGTGATCCAAACGATGAAGTAATAGTCATTGAACCTTTTTATGCAAATTATGCTGGATTTGCAGCATATCTTAATGTAAAACTGGTTCCAGTTACCACAACTCCAGAAAATGGGTACAGAATGCCTACAAAAGAAGAATTCGAAAAAGTCATAACTTCCAAAACCAAGGCAATTTTATTTTCCAATCCATCAAACCCAACCGGAGTAGTATATACAAAAGAAGAACTACAGATATTAGTTGATATAGCTTTAGAACATAATTTAGTAATTATCTCTGATGAAGTTTATAGAGAATTTGCTTTTGACGATAAAAAAGCAATTTCTGCATATGAATTTGAGGAAATACATGATAGATTAATCATTGTTGACAGTGTTTCAAAAAGATACAGCGCTTGTGGAGCACGTATTGGAACATTCCTAACAAAAAACAAGAATTTTTATTCTGCTGCTTTAAAATTTGCTCAAGCAAGACTTTCTCCAACTGAAATTACTCAATATGGAACTATTGGACTATTAAATAGTGAAGAATCATATATCCAAAATGTCATTAATGAGTATAAAAAAAGAAGAGATGTCGCTTTTGAAGAAATCAAAAAAATACCTGGAGTTATTGCCCATAAGCCTGAAGGTGCTTTTTATCTCGCTGCAAAGCTTCCTGTAAATAATGCAGAAGAGTTCATTAAATGGATGCTTTCAAACTTTAGTATTGATAATAAAACAACTATGGTCGCCCCTCTTTCAGGCTTTTATGCAACCCCAAACTTAGGAACTAGTGAAATTAGAATTGCATACGTCCTTGATTCAGAGAAAATTAAAGACGCAATAAAAATATTGGCTAAGGGAATAGAAAAATATAAAACACTGACAGTTGATTCTTCTATAAAATAAATCATCCGGTTATTATCTTAAAAACCCGGCAGTTAATCAGGCCGGGTTTTGTTTTCTAACTTTGATTATATTTTAAAATGGTATATACTATCAGTGAATATAAATGATTGTTGAAAATAAGGTGAAATAATGGATAACATATCAACAATAGAACTTGCTAAATTCTTTAAAATCTTAAGTGATCCCACAAGATTAAAAATTCTACTCATATTAGCAAAAAAAGAATGTAATGTGACTGAACTTCAAACACTTATTGGTACAAGTCAGTCAACTATTTCTCATCAGCTAAAAATATTAAAACAAACAAATCTAGTAAAATACTCTAAATCAGGCACACAGGTTTTTTACCAACTTTGCGACAAAAATATTAAAACCATTATTAATTATGCTATTGAACACATATTGGTACAAAAATAAAAAGCAAATTACTGATCCACAATGTAACTTCAAATTTTAAGATAAACATCAAACTATTGCTTAAATATTTTTGCTATGCTAAAATATTATTTGCATCTGGGCGTAGTTCAGATGGCTAGAACGCCAGAATCGGGATCTGGAGGTCGTGGGTTCAAGTCCCACCGCCCAGACCATCATTGTAAACCACGGACTAATCGTAAACCTGTTGAGAACCAATTAAAAAATAGGGCAGAAATATCTGCCCTATTTTATTATATAGAAAAAACAAAATTTAAAAGATCAAAATTCCCAATATCAAGAATGGTAGACCTGAAACTGAAATCGCCATCAATTTATTTTGTCCCGCCGTAACAAATGCAAAAATACAGAGAGCAATTGCTCCTATTAATACAATCGTAGCCCCTAATTTTCTATACTTCCAATTAAGAATAAACCCAACAATTTCTGCAAGTATAAGTAAAACTAAAATTGTACCTTGCACTTTTGCGCTTTCAGTGAGGTATTCATCAGCTCCTCCAAAAATATGAGAAAAGAAAATAAAAAGCCAAAAAGAAATTACAATGATACCTAAAATCCTACCAATTCTTCTTCTATTCACAACTCTTTCCTCCAAAAAACATACTTGAGCAAAATTTTAAAATCTTACCAACGAAATTCCAGAGTCAGTCCAAATTTTAATAAGCTGTCTAAATACAACCCTATTCCATAGTTCAAATACCTAACACCAATTTCACCTGAAACAAGAAGATCGTTGTTCACAAAAATCATACCATTTAAAAGAATGTTTCTATTTATAGCATAAGATGTACCAATTCCCAATCCGAATTTTAGATTATCAACTATGTACTGTCCATCAAAATTAGACAAATTTGAAAGATCAATAGGGAAGGAACCTTTCAATTTAATAAATACCTGATCAAAATAATACTTATCTTCAGCAATTATAATCAGATTCGTCGCATTCTCAAGTTCAACCATTACTCCCAAACTAAAATTATCAATCAAATTTAAGTTCGCACCAATAAATATGTTTTCTTGTTTTAAAATAAATGCTCCAATATTTTTATCATTTATGTAGATTTCAAAATCATTCGAAGAATAATATTTAACACCTACCAACTTATCAGGCACATAATTAATATCCGCTTTTCTTTCTTGAGAAACACTTTTAATTTCATCAATATTAATCAAAACAACAAATCTTCCAAACGAACCATATAAAATATTTTTGTATGATCCTTTAGAAAAAGGTATTTCATAGCTTACTGTCTCTCTATAAGTTTTAAAACTAAACTTTAGTTTTCCAAAGTTACTTTCAGCTACCAGTGAAATATCACCATTTACTTTTAACTTAACTTCTTTACCAACAAAAAAACCATTCGTACTTAAAACATATCTTGCTCTTTCAAATACAGGTAATAAATCTAAAAGCTTATTTGGATCTAGATTATATTTCTTCAAATCAGTATCTTTTATATAATAGACAACATAAGATACAACTAAATTACTTTCCTTTACATCGACTTCCTTCAATCTCTCCAAATACTCAGGCCATAAACTATCAGGACAATAAACAATAACATTATCACCAACTGCATACACGGGTAACTTTTCTAGTACACTTACAATTGCTTCCGCCGAACGATTTTTTGGTTTATACACATGAGGTACAAAATATGAAAACGAACTCTCTGAAAAAATCACTATAACATCATCAAGTCGCTCAAATGACAAATCAAATGGAGATAAAATCAACTTCAAAGCTGTTTCAATCGAAACATCATATAAAATTATATTTACATTACCACTTATATCATTTGGAAATATGATAGGTACATCATACATCATACTTAATTGTGATAAAGCGTCTCTTATATCAGTATCCTGAAAAATCACATCTTTTTTTATTGAAAAACCTGAAATAAACATCAACATTATTGCAAAAATAATTATTATTTTTCTCATTTTTCATCACCTGCCAACTTAGCTTCTATTATTACAATTACATTTTTCTTATGTGTTTCATACTTTGTGCTTCCGAACAATTTTCCCAATATGGGAATATCCTTTAATCCTGGGATTCCGTCATCAACTTTTGAAACAGTTTCGAAAGAAATACCTGCTATATAATATGGTTCACCGTATTTAACATCTACACTTGTTTCAATTGAAGAACCAATTGGATAATCATCACCTTCTCCATTCATTACCGATTCCACTATTGCTTTAATATCTAAACTAACATGATCTACAAACACATTTCCGCTCAAAATTACTTCTGTTGTTAGTTTCTTTTCAACGTAAGTATTATTAGGGCCGGTAATTTCCAACCCTACAGTTGTATAACCCGAAATTTTTGCATAGGTTCCAGATTTAAGTTTGAGAACTCCTTCACCTAAAACTTTTGCTTCACCTGTTTTAATAAGTGAATCAAGCAAAAAACTAAATTCATATGATAAAGGATTAAAAATGGCAGATATCCCATTTTTTGTATAACTAATATCGAATCCTTCTGAACCTTCTGAATTCCAATCCCAATTCATTCCAAACTTTTTAAAATCTCTCTCATCAACTTCAATTATTTTTACTTCAATTTCTGCAATTGACACTGGCAAATCGATCAACGCTATAGTCTCAGCAATTTGTGAAGCAATTTTTGGTGGAGCATATATTAACACTTGATTTATATTTGGAGTCTGAAATATATAATTTCTCATTACTTTTGGCAGAACATTTACTACATCATCAAAAGTACTGTAATAAAGATTTACCAAATATTTTTGCGAAATAAGTGCAAAACCCGGGCTATCAGGATTGGAAGTTGCGACAAAATATACTTCATCTATTTTTGTCCAATAATAACCCAATGGTAAAAGCATTAAATCAAGAGCCTTTTCTAATGAAACATCATACACTTCTACCGTAACAAACCCCGAAACAAGTGGATCATATAAAATTGACACTCCTTCTTGCATTGCTAACTGACTTAACGCATCTCTAATATCAGTCTGATAAAAATATACGTCTACACCGTACAAAGTACTAAAAATCAATAAAAACAATAAAAAAACTAAAACTTTTTTCATTTTCTCACATCCCCTATTAATTTCTTCTTATCATATGTTGAATCTCCATATTTTCTATACACAATAAATGTACTATTTTTGATTACTTCATTATAAGCTAACAAAATTTGAAATTCCTTACCTTCGCCAGGAAAAAGCACAAATTCGTCGGTCAAATCTGTACTTTGCAATGGATCCTGTCTAATTATTTTTCCACTTAAAATTGTATTTCCGGTATTTTCAACATAAACACTGAAAGTATCAGTTGCAACACTGGTGACATAAGAATCACAATCAGTAACCAATTCACCTTGTCTAAGAACAATAACTGGGTTTTTAAACAACAATATATCTTTGTCTGATTCTAAGTTTATCTTAAAAATATTATCTCCATCTTTTAAACTTTCATTTCGACTATCGAATTTCACAAACCCACTGATTTTTGTATACGGTGACAACCTCACTTTAGAAGGCAAAATCTCAAGTCCCGATGAATCAGTAGTTAAACTAAATTCTAATGATTCTGGCGAAAGATTTTGTATATTAACTTTGTAATTTTCAATTGTTCTTTTAACCTCAATCAGTATAATATATGGGTCAATCATAACAGCAATTTCTTTTGGTTGTTCACCCAAAATGGTAATCCTCTTAAAATCAGTAACTCTAAGCCCTTGAGAAATTCCATCTAATTGTATTTCAAATTCCCCTCTAGGAAAAATAAAAGGAACAAAAAATTCAAAAATGCTTTCTCTTTCTGGAAAAACAACAAATGAAGTATTATCCAGCGGAATAGAAGTTATAATTCTGTTTATTTCTCTTGAAATAAGTCTTAATTCTCCATTTACAGCTAATACCGCATTCCCATTATTTCCAACTTTCATTCTCAAAACGGTACCAAAATCACCGTATTTGTTATTCAATGTTTCTGAAGAATTTCCAGTTAAATCATATATTTCCACATCTAATATATCTGGTCTAATACTCTTTTGAACAGGAAAATCAAGTATAATTATAGAAACATAATCAAAAACTGTCTCAAATACATCTGTTCTTCCACCTTTTTGTTTAAAATGAATTGCACCAAATGCCTGAGCACCTCTAAAATTTCGCGGAATTTTTATTTTTACATCATAATCAATAGACTCACCAGGCTGTAACAATAATGATGTCCCTTCGACTGTTATCCAATCCTTTATACTATATTTATATTCTCCTGCATCATATACATATTGTGCACCGTCAATAACAAAATCTGAAATATCCACATTTACTTCTGCAATTATTGGATTGGGATTAGAAATATTAATAGTTAATGTAAATTCATCAGTACCAGGTTCAACATTCACTCTGTTAACTAACGGATAAATAGTGATTGAAAAAGACATCACTGAAATCAACACAAAAAATACAAATAAAAACCTCTTCATACATTTCACCTCATATATTCAATTTATACATTCTTATTATACCATAAAACATTAATTTTAGTTATTAAATTCAAGATAGCTCGAGAATTCAAAATTAAAGGCCCCCATGCAAGAGGGGGCCTCTCATAAATTTATTTATAACCTTAGAATGTAACGGTTGGAGCAAATGTTATGCTAAGTACTACTGTATATTCTCCAGCAGGTAAATCTGGATCTATACTTGTTAATATTAACCCTATCAAATATTCCCCGTCACCTATTGGATTTGTTGGTGGCATAAATGGATTTCCATCTTTCTCCACATATACTACTCCCGTTATGTATACATCTAATCCTCCCCAACTTGCATATACTGTCACTGTTACTGATGCATTTGAATCTAACACGAACCATAACAATGGTACGTCCATTCCTTCTTCTGGAAGTTCATAATCACAAATGTCAAAAAAGCTATCAATTAACCATTCATATTCTAAATCCATCCATTGATGTACATATATCGTTATTGATGATTCCAGTGTGTATGATTCAAATTGACAACCCGGAACATGTACATAACCTCCGTTAGTTTCTCCATTCGCAAACACAAATAATGCCATCAATGCTAATAAACCTACCAATATCTTTCTCATAAATTAACCCCTCCTTTTATTTTTTTCTTACCAACTTACTGTTGGATTAAACGTAAATACAACCGGTAAATGATATATACCAGCCGGTGTATCATTATTCGATGTCAATGTGTCTAATGATATAATTATCTCTGCTGTCATCGCATCTGGTAACGTAAGTGGTACTCCAGGAATCGTTAACAACGTTCCCCAGTTATATGTCGCCTGTAAATAACTGTCTTCATTTTCTCCACTAATCTCTTTTATAAAGAATTCAATTGAGATGTTATCCAATATGCTCCCTAAATCATCTCTAAAATGTGGATCTGGAAAATCTACAGTTACAATAACTGTTGCATTGGAATCATAAAAGAGGTAGAAAAATACAAACCCAGTTTCTTCGTAAACAATAAATGTTGCATCGCATAAATGATAAGGAGTAGCTTCCCAGGTAATATCTATCCATTGATGAACACGCACATCAAGTTCTAGTGTTAAATCGGTACTCTCCCAGCTACATCCTGGTACATGTAATGTTTCTGTAGCCTGAGAAAATCCAAAAAGCGATAAAAGAAAAACTAAAATTAGAACAATTATTTTGACTCTCAATATACCACCCCCTTTAACCTTTGTTGTATCCAAAATAAAGCCTTTCAAAGAGCATCACTGAACCACTTATACACTCTCATTGTATTAATCAAAAACTAAAATACCGACTAAAAAAGAATCAAAAACAAAATAAAAATTAACTTTGAATTTTTTCAATAAAAATAAAAAGCCGGCTAAATTTTTTTAGCCGGCAATTAAATCTCATCAACAAAACAAAAGTTAGAAAACCTTTAAAAAAGTTATATTTCCATCAAATCGAGATTTCAAACTTTCCTGTAGAATTTCTTTTTTGGCTTTTCCAGACTCAAATAAAACTAAAAATGTATCAGATGAAATTCTAACATAAAAATCACTTTTCCTAATTTTTGGTAAAATATTTTCTTTTGTTCTTATTATCATTGGGAAAAACATATTGTTTCTTCGAGAAACATTTAAAGAAATTAACTTTAAAGCAAGTTCAATATTGATTTCTCCTGAAATTGAAGTATTATTATTTTTATACAAATTTCTTGAATTCGAAAGTAACTGAGGGAACCCCTCTACTAATAATAGAAGTTGCATTTCACAAAGTTTTCTATATGGAATCACCCATTCATCGTCTAAACCTCGTAAAAGTTCTCCTTCGTACAAACTCAAAACTTTCTCAGGAGCACGTTTATAACCAATATCATCAAAAAATTTTTGAAATTCTAAAAAATCAGATTTAAATTTTTTTATATTAATATAGATTAAATCATTTTTAATCGACAAATCTTCTTTCTTTAGTCCTAACTCTTTTCTTATCATGTATAATAAGGTATTTAAATTCTTTTTAGCATACTTTTCATCATAACCCTCAAAAAAAATTTTCATTACCTCATCAAAAGAAACATTTCTTTTGCTATTCAAAATCAAATAAAACAAAATTTTTTGCGCTTTTCTACTATTTAAATTTACCTTATTTCTCCTTTTAAAAATTCCATACTCCCCAAACATTTTTACATACATTTTATCACCTTAATAAATTTTTAAAATTATTTTAATTAATACTTTACTCTAAAAATTGTAAAATAAAATCGACCATTAAAAAAATTCTTCATTTTTATTATAGCATAGAAAATCAAAATCAGAAACAAATTTTGCGGGGTGAAATATGACTATTAAAACTTTTGGTGGCTTTGAAATTTCTGAATTGAAAAAAGTAAAATTCACTCCCAAAGAAATCGAAATAATAACGTATTTAACATTAAACAATTCAACTGGTACACTGATCAATAACCTACTTGATGAAATCTGGTATTATAACGATGAAAAAAATCCCAAAAAAGAACTATCAGTTTATATTGCAAAAATCAATAAAAAAATCAATAAAATAGGAAAAATATCATCTAAAAATTCAAAATTAAAAATTTATACTGATAATTTAACCTGCGACGCCAAGCAATTTGAAAAGTTTTCCAATGAATTTCTTCATAACCAAAAAATAGAAACCGGTGTCAAAGCTTTAGAATTATATTCTGGTAGATTCTTACCAAACATCAACAATAACTGGGTCGAAAACTATAGGTTTATGTATGAAAACTTACTTTTAAACGTAGTAAAATTCCTTTTGACTAACGAAACTGATCTAGTTAAAAAAACATTTTATTTGGAAAAATTAATTCATGTAGGAATTTACGAAAAAATCAACGAGGATTTTGGAGAATTGCTTTTTAACAAACGACAATTAAATGATTACATTCCCAATGATCTTTTTAATTTTTTGTTTGAAAAAGATAAACTACTTAGAAACCCTAGATACATTTGTATTTCTTTAACTTTAAGAAAGGAAATCAATATTTTCAAATACCTAAGAAAAGGCGACTTTGCAACAAAGAAAAATAAATACACAATAAACATTTTATTAGAAAAAAATCCTAAAATTAACTCCCAAAAGGTTGTTGAATCATTTATAAAGAGATTAACAAAGGATGGTATAAAACTTAAACATTTAAAAATATTGAAATAAAAAAGACCCGTAAAGGGCCTTTTTTCAAAAAGCCTTACAATTTACCAGTTAACTACGGGAATGATTTCGAACACAACAGGAATATTGTAAACTCCTGCAGGTGTATCTAAGCCTGCGAAATCGGTCATAATTTGATCCAATAAAAACGAAATAACACCCGTATCTGAGGGAGGTAAAAGTATTGTATATTGAAAATTAGTATTAAAATTATTATTGACAAATAAAAATTGCCCTACTCTATGCCCATTAAATAATACCGAAAACATCACTTTAAGACTAACTTCGAAATAAGTCTTTGGAAAAGTTATCTGTATAATTAATTGACAATTCGAAGTATACCTAAGCTCTAACAATTCAGGTGCATCAGCATTATTTCCATGAAATTCATCGTGGACATTTTTTCCACAAACATGATATGGTGTGGCACTTAATGTAATATCAATCCACGCTGGCATGTTAAATGTCATATCATTTTGTAAATTTATGTTGTTAACATTCGAATGAACATTTGGAGGGTTATTTGAAAAAATAACTATCGAAAAAAATATTAAAAACAAAAATAACAAATATTTTATTTTAATGTTCCCCCTCCTTCCTTATTTCTACTTTAATACTAAAATCAAATTCCTAATATATCAGCTAACAAATAATCAAAAAAGTAATCAAAAAAATTTTGTGTATAAATTATTTAGAATAATAACTTGTTTAAATAATATATGGCCCCTTCGAAGGGGCCATATAATAAACTCACTTAAAATGTAACAGTTGGTTCAAATGTTATGCTAAGTACTACTGTATATTCTCCAGCAGGTAAATCTGGATCTATACTTGTTAATATTAACCCTATCAAATATTCCCCGTCACCTATTGGATTTGTTGGTGGCATAAATGGATTTCCATCTTTCTCCACATATACTACTCCCGTTATGTATACATCTAATCCTCCCCAACTTGCATATACTGTCACTGTTACTGATGCATTTGAATCTAACACGAACCATAACAATGGTACGTCCATTCCTTCTTCTGGAAGTTCATAATCACAAATGTCAAAAAAGCTATCAATTAACCATTCATATTCTAAATCCATCCATTGATGTACATATATCGTTATTGATGATTCCAGTGTGTATGATTCAAATTGACAACCCGGAACATGTACATAACCTCCGTTAGTTTCTCCATTCGCAAACACAAATAATGCCATCAATGCTAATAAACCTACCAATATCTTTCTCATAAATTAACCCCTCCTTTTATTTTTTTCTTACCAACTTACTGTTGGATTAAACGTAAATACAACCGGTAAATGATATATACCAGCCGGTGTATCATTATTCGATGTCAATGTGTCTAATGATATAATTATCTCTGCTGTCATCGCATCTGGTAACGTAAGTGGTACTCCAGGAATCGTTAACAACGTTCCCCAGTTATATGTCGCCTGTAAATAACTGTCTTCATTTTCTCCACTAATCTCTTTTATAAAGAATTCAATTGAGATGTTATCCAATATGCTCCCTAAATCATCTCTAAAATGTGGATCTGGAAAATCTACAGTTACAATAACTGTTGCATTGGAATCATAAAAGAGGTAGAAAAATACAAACCCAGTTTCTTCGTAAACAATAAATGTTGCATCGCATAAATGATAAGGAGTAGCTTCCCAGGTAATATCTATCCATTGATGAACACGCACATCAAGTTCTAGTGTTAAATCGGTACTCTCCCAGCTACATCCTGGTACATGTAATGTTTCTGTAGATTGGTCTATCGCGAACAATGATAAAGAAAATAATAAAGCTATAATAAAAATTATTTTGAATCTCACACTTACACCTCCTTCCCCAAAAAAATTAAAATAAATTAATAATCAATAACAACACATTAGTTATTCTATTCTTTTAATATTTAATAACAACTAATGTTTAATCAAACTTTTAATCAAATAAATCTAATTTTACAATAAATTCATTAAAATAACATACAAAAAATATAAAAACACTATATAATAAAAAGGTACAACGGAGGTGAAAAATGACTATAAAAACATTTGGGAAATTCGAAATTTTTGAACTCAAAGATACCGAATTTTCACCAAAAGAGAGGGAAATTTTAACTTACATAGTTTCCAAAAAATGTAATATCAGTATTGAAAAAATAATCGATGAAATCTGGATGGATAGCGATGAAATTTGTTCAAGAAAAAATTTAACAGTATACTTCTCAAAAATTAATAAAAAAATCAAAAAAGTTGGTAAAATTCAAACAAAAAATTCCGTTGTATTCCTTGAAACTGATCATCTATCTATAGATTTTGAAATTTTCGAATCATTGGTAAAAAAGTTTGTGGAGTCTGGTGAAGACAGGATTATTGGATTAAAAGCTTTTGAAATTTATGGTGGTGATTTCTTACCAGGCATAAATTCCAATTGGGTATTAACAACAAGATATTTCTATGAAGATCTCTTTTTCGAATTAGTAAAACTTCTAGTTGAAAAAGAAAACGACAATTTTCAAAAATTAATCTTTATTAAAAAAATTATCGATACTGGAAACAATTTTGACAATATCATTAGAATACTAAATACCACCCAAAACAACAAAATTGATGCCAAATATTTTGTTGATGAAAATATCTTTAAACTTATTTATTTAAAAGATAAATTAATGCGACATCCAAGATTCATAGCCATTTCAATTACATTCGAAAATGATTTTGACTTATTAAAATATCTTAGAAAAGGCGATTTTGCAGCTAAAATTTCAAATAAAACTTTCCAAGTCCTCCTCGAAAAAGATCCTAAAAAAACCGCTACAAGTGAACTCAATGCATTCAAAAAAAGAATTAAAAAGAATGGTGGAATAATCAAATCAACAAAACCCCTAAACTAATATAATATGATAAAATTAAATAAAAAACCACAGGAGGGATAAATTTGATTTTAGTCTCAAAAGAATTTACTTTTGATGCAGCACATAATTTAGTGAAATACCATGGTAAATGTGAAAAACTCCATGGCCACACATATAAGTTGATCGTTACAATTGCGGGGGAAAAAGATGAAGAAGGAATGGTTATTGATTTCTTAGAAATAAAAAAAGTAGTAAAAGAAAACGTATTAAATATTTTAGATCACTCTTATATAAACGAAATAATTGAACAGCCAAGCACTGAAAATATTGCTGAATGGATATGGAACAGGCTATTTGACAAATTAAAAACTGAAAGATATTTTCTCTATGAAATAAAATTATACGAAACTCCCACCTCTTATGTAACTTTAAGAAAGGAGTTTTAATGATGTATAATTTTGATCAAATAATCAATCGAAAAGGAACAAATTCATACAAATGGGATTTTGGTTACAACAAAAATCAAAAGAACATGCTACCTTTATGGGTTGCGGATATGGATTTTGAAGCTCCTAAAGAAGTCATCGAAGCTATAAAAGCCAGAGCACAACACGGGGTATATGGTTATACTTTTAGACCAAAATCATATTACGAATCTATTATTTCCTGGTTCAAAGAATATCATGATACAGAAGTGAGAGAAGAATGGATTGTACCTATCCCAGGAGTTGTACCTGGAATTTCTTTTGCTATACAAGCTTATACAAATCCAGGGGACAAAATAGTAATTCAACCACCTGTGTACAGACCCTTTTATGAAGTAATAAACGAACTTGGAAGAAGAATTGTAAAAAACCCTTTAATCGAAGATAACGGAAACTATAAAATGGATTTTGAAAATCTAGAAAAAATTATTGATAAAAGAACAAAAATGCTTATTTTATGTAGCCCACATAACCCTGTAGGAAGAGTATGGAAAAAGGAAGAACTGGAAAGACTTGGGGAAATTTGTTTGAAAAATGATGTCATAATTGTCTCGGATGAAATTCACGCTGATATTGTCTATAAACCTAATAAACACCATATTTTATACACAGTTTCAAACAAATTAATTAATAATGTCATCGTTTTAACCGCTCCTAACAAAACTTTTAATATTGCTGGACTTCAAACAGGAAATGCAATTATACCCAACAAAAATTTACGCTCAAAATTTGAAGCCGTTATTACTTCACAGCACCTTTACATGACAAACATTTTTGGTATCATTGCAACCGAAGCTGCATATAAATATGGTAAAAAATGGTTGGAGGAATTACTTATATACCTTAAACAAAATGCAGAATTTGTTAAAGACTTTTTGGAAAAAAACTCAAATGTAAAAACAAATATTCCGGAAGGTACTTTCCTTATGTGGCTTGATTTTAGAAACTATGATTTTGAAGTTCATAAAAAGTTACTTAATAATGGCCTGTGGTTAAACGAAGGTAGAGAGTTTGGGGAAGAAGGAGCAGGATTTGAAAGAATGAATATCGCAACTTCAAGGAAAATAATCAAACAAGCCTTAAATATTATTCTAAAAACTTTAAAATAAGCCTCCAGATTGGAGGCTTATTTTTTCTAAAATTCAATATGATGATTATGCCCTTTTAACTTTTCATACAAATCAATAACCAGCTTAGACACTGCGTAAATTACTGCTAGAAATTCAAGTCGTCCAGTAAACATTGCTAAAATCAAAGTCCACATAGCTCCCAACGGCATATTTGGAGAAGTTATTCCCACTGATAAACCCACACCATTCATCGCAGAAGAAAATTCAAACATAGAACTTGTTAAATTATATCCATATAAAGACAGAATTATACTTCCAACAAAAAAGGTGAAGAAGTACATCGAAAAAACCAATAAAATTTCTTTTATATCTTCACTTGTTATAAAATTCCTATTTTGGCCTTTCCAAACCGATATTTTCGTAATACTCCTTGATGGTAAAAGAAATTCCTTAATCGAGTGAAACACTAACCTTATTGTTATCCAAATTCGATACTGTTTCAAACCACCTGCTGTTGAATCCATTCCTCCACCAGCAAGCATCAATGACGTTAAAATAAACATCGCCACACCAAAATTTATCCAGAGTGGACTTGAAAGATCCACAGTAGAAAATCCAGTCCCGGTAAGTGCAGAAGTTGTCTGGAAAATGGCCTGCCTGAATCCTTCTGAAAAATCTGTGAATATTTTACCTATACCGTTAGTGGTTATTATAACAGCTGTAATAAATATTGTTGAAATCATTAGCCAGGGTTCACCGTTTTTTAATAATGCTCTATAATTCCGTTTCCATAAAGCATAATGTACTCCAAAACCTGTTCCACCTAAAAACATTAATATCATTGTAACTACTTCAACAGTTAAATTATTATATTCACCAATACTTCCATTTCTAACTGAAAATCCTCCTGTTGCAAGAGCAGTTAAAGAATGATTAAAAGCATCAAAAAGTGGCATACCAGCAATATCAAGTAAAATAACTCCCGCTGCTGCATATACCACATAAATTAATGAAATAATTCGTGCAGATCTTTTAATATTAGGAGCAATATTATCAACTCTACCCTCAGCATGATATAATCCAAACCCTTTAGGACCTATAACAGAACCCATCATTATAAGTGCAAACCCCGCTCCACCAATAAACTGCATCAAACTTCTCCAGACCAATATTAGTTTTGACACATTACTTACTTTCGGAAACATCGTCAAACCAGTAGTTGTAAAACCACTTGTAGCCTCAAAAATTGCCTGTGAGAAAGTTAAATGTTCAATAAGCATAAAAGGTACAGAACCAATCAAAACAACAAATAACCATGTAAATAAAACAATTACTGCACCTTCTCTTACAGTAACGGAGTGAGATGAATTAACATTAGTTAATCTTTTTAAAACAAAACCAAAAACAAAGGAAATTGAAGCAGGAATAACAAATGCAAAGATGTGCTCCCATTCGGCTGGATAGAAAAATACAAACAATATAGGAAAGAGTACTATAATCGTGTAAAACATTAATACATTTCCAACATTATAAAAAATAATCCTGTACTGCTCGCTCTTCTTTGGCATATTATTCACCCGTTAATAAATTAGCTATTTCAGTTTGAATTGTTGGAACGGCAACTATGAATAATTTATCTCCTGCTTTAAGTATTGTATCACCATGAGGAATTACTACTTCACCTTTTCTTAAAATACCACCAACTACACAATCATGTGGTAACCCTATATCTTTTAGTTTTTGATCAATTACTTTTGAATTTTCAGGTATCTCTATTTTTAAGAACGCTAATTTTCCTTCTTCTAATGACAAAAATTCTTCAAGTTCTTTTCCAAATAAAAGATTTTCCAGAGCTCTTTGTAACATTGTAGTTGTACTAACTACAGCAGTTATTCTTAATTTTTTAAATAGTTCTATATTATCAGGATTATTGACCAATGTAACAATATTTTTTACTCCGAATATTTTTCTTGCAAGTTGAGTTATAATTAGATTCTCTTTATCTTTATTTGTTAATACAACAATTATATCTTCCTCTTCTATATCTAGTTGTTCTAAAACAGATCTTTTACTGGCATCACCATGTACGACTACCGCCTTTAAATCCCTTGCAAAATCTTCGCATAACTGAGCATCTTTATTAACAACATAAATCCTATATCCCTTACTTGAAAAAGATTTCGCCAAAAAGTATGCTATTCTTTCTCCGCCTATTATGA
This sequence comes from Thermosipho sp. (in: thermotogales), assembly GCA_017656345.1. Lineage (GTDB taxonomy): Bacteria > Thermotogota > Thermotogae > Thermotogales > Fervidobacteriaceae > Thermosipho_A. Next base: position 136,299 of record JACDNZ010000003.1, read on the forward strand.
CAACTTTCATTTTTCATCACCAACCACAATATCAGATAACTTTTCTATCGCAAGAAGTGTGGGTGAAATTGCTTTTACATTATACTCCTCAAAAAGTTTAATATTATCAGGCTCGTAAACCCTGGCAATTACATTTTTTGCAGCAAAATAATATTTACAAGCCATTGATATAAGAAAATTTGTATTATCATCTTCTGTTAAAACAAAAATATAATCGGCTTTATCTACTTTTGCTTCCAACAAAACATCTTTTTCTGTGGCATCACCCGAAATTGTAAATCCGGTGAATTCTATAGAAAGGTTTTCAAAAGCTTTTTCGTCTTTATCCACTACAACTACGTTATGTCCTATTGCTGATGCTTTACTGGCAACATTTGCTCCAACTTTCCCACAACCAATTACAACCAGGTATAAGTTCCCATTACTACTTTTTTTCATCTTTCTCCACCTTCTCTTTTCCTGGATCCAAAGCTTTTGCAGCATTAAAGTGTCTTAAAGCTAATTCCTCATTTCCTCTTCGCTTTAAAAGTTCATACATCAAATAATGAGGAACCGGAGATGATGGAGCAAATTTAAACATTTGCCTAATAGATTTTTCTGCACGATTTAAATCACTACTCTTTAAATATTCATTTGCTTCTCTTAATAATCTATCGAATGTTTCTCTTGGTTTTTCAAGTAGTTGTTTAACCTTTGTAAGTAATTCTTCTTTTGTGAAAGGCTTTGAAAGAAAATCTACATTTTCATATTTGAAAAATTCTGCAATTATCTCAGGTTTCACATAAGCAGAAATAATTAAAATCGGTATATCAATTGCCTTTTTCCTGATTTCTCTAATTAATTCTAATCCTGATTTTCCTGGAAGTTTTACATCAGTTATTACCATGTCGTAATTTTCGGAATTCTTTTCAAATGCTTCTAAAGCTTCTTCAGCACTTACATATGCCTCTATTTTCGTGTTTTCATCACTTAGAAATTTCTCTATAAGAAGCCTTACATTTCTCTCATCATCTACGATCAATATATTTGCCATAGAATCCTCCTTAAAAGAAAAAGTTAGGGGGAAAACCCCCTAACAGATATTATACCACTCTTGAAATTATATTGCCAAGTTTTAGGAAACTTTCCTTTAAACTTGCGCCTCCTACCAAACCTCCATCAATATCAGGCTTTATGATTAACCCAAAGAAATTTTCAGGCTTTATACTTCCACCATACAAAATCCTTACTCTTTCAGCCTTTTCTGGAGAATACATCTTTGCAATTAATTCTCTTATAAATTTATGAACCTCTTGAGCCTGTTCTGGTGTTGCAACTTTACCCGTACCAATTGCCCAAACAGGTTCATATGCAATAACTACTTTTTCAATATCTTCAACCTTCCTTAAACCCTTTCGCAATTGAGTTTCTACAACGGCAAATGTTAATTCTTCCTCTCTTTCTTCCAATTTTTCACCAACACAAAGTATAGGTGTTAATCCCACTTCTATAGCTTTTAATACTTTCATATTTATAACTTCATCTGTTTCACCAAAAATATTTCTCCTTTCACTATGTCCTAAAATTACATACTCTACTCCCAATTCTTTCAACATTTTCCACGAAACTTCACCTGTATAAGCTCCAGAATCCTCATAATGCATGTTTTGAGCTGCAACTTTTATGTTTGAGTCTTTCAAAATTTCACTAACGCCAGGTATTGATACAAACGGCGGAGCAACAACTATTTCATATTCTTTAACGCCCACAAATCCATTTAATAAAAATCCCGCAAATTGATTCGCTTCTGTTGGAGTTTTGTTCATCTTCCAATTACCAGCCAAAATTACTCTTCTAGTTTTTTTTTTGCTTGCAATTGAAGAAATTCCTGGTAACTCTTTACCTTCAAGAAACTCTAAAGATGCCCCTCCACCTGTTGATACATGAGAGAATTTTCCTTTTATACCAAACTGTGCAACTGCTGCTGCGCTGTCTCCTCCTCCAACAACAGAAATGGCACCGTTAGATGTCTCATTGGCTATTGCAAGTGCTATTTCTTTTGTACCATTTGCAAAATCTTCAATTTCAAATACTCCCATTGGGCCATTCCAAGCTATTGTTTTTGCACCAGCTAATTTTTCTTTAAATAATTCAATTGTCTTTGGACCAATATCAAGGCCCATCCAGCCTTCGGGAATACCTTCATCCATTTCAAACACTTTCTTCTCCACACCTGCTTTAATTTCCTGGGCACAAACAGCATCAACAGGTAAGACTAATTCCACACCTTTTTCTGATGCTTTATTCAATAAATCTTTTGCCAATTCAACTTTATCTTCTTCAACTAACGAAGAACCGATTTCTTTATTTAAAGCCTTTAAAAAAGTAAACATCATAGCTCCACCAATGAGTATCTTATTAGCTTTTTCAAGTAAATTTGTAATAACTCCTATTTTATCAGAGACTTTTGCACCACCTAACACTACAACATAAGGTTTTTCAGGATTTAAAGCCGCTTTTGAAAGAAATTTAATTTCTTTTTCCATCAAAAATCCTGCAACACTTGGAATATATTGTGCTATTCCCACATTGCTTGCATGTGCTCTATGAGCCGTTCCAAAAGCATCATTAACATGCAGGTCAGCAAGGTCAGCCCACCTTTTCGCAAGTTCTGGATCATTCTTAGTTTCACCTTTGTCAAATCTTGTATTCTCAAGTAAAATTACATCACCTGGTTTAGCTTCATTAATTACTTTTTCAACTTCTGTTCCATATAAATAAGGTACAAATATTACTTCCTTTTCTAAAAGTTCTGATAATCTCTGAGCTACAGGTTTAAGGGAAAGTTCTGGTTTTGGTTCTCCTTTAGGCCTACCAAGATGGGAAAGTAAAATTGTAATTGCTCCTTGTTCTACTGCATATTTTATTGTTGGTAATGCTTCAACTATTCTTGTGTCATCGGTAATTTTTCCATCTTTCAACGGAACATTAAAATCAACTCTCATAATTACTTTTTTATTTTTTATATCTACATCTTTTATTGTTAATTTTTCCATTTTTTTCACCTCCCAATTTAAATAACGGGGGCAAAAAGCCCCCATATTCCAAACTAAATTAACCATTAAAGAAGTTTTTCTACCATTTCAAGTGTGTCAACAACTCTATTTGTATAACCATATTCGTTATCATACCATGAGAAAATATTAACCAATGTGCCATCCATTACCTTAGTAAGTGTAGCATCAAAAATTCCAGCATAAGTGCTTCCAACAATATCACTACTTACAATCGGGTCAGTATTGTAAGCAATAATTCCTTTTAATCTTCCTTCTGTTGCTTTTCTTACTACTTCATTTACTTCCTCAGCAGTTGTTGGTTTCTCAACAACTACACTTAAATTTGTAAGAGAACCATCTGGAGTTGGTACTCTTATAGCCATTCCATCAAGTTTTCCTTTCAATTCTGGAACTACTAATGCTACTGCTTTTGCAGCACCAGTTGTTGTTGGGATTATATTCATTGCAGCAGCTCTTGCTCTTCTTAAGTCTTTATGTGGAAGGTCAAGAATCCTTTGATCGTTTGTATATGAATGAACAGTAATAAGGTGACCGGTAACAATTTTAAACTCATCATTAATTACTTTTGCAATTGATGCAATAGAATTAGTTGTACATGATGCACAGGAGATAATATTATGTTCTGGTTTCAATTGTTCTTCATTACAACCAATAACTATTGTTATATCTTCACCTTTAGCAGGAGCTGTAATAACTACTTTCTTTGCACCAGCTTTAAGATGCTTTTCAGCTCCTTCTCTGGTTCTAAAAACTCCTGTTGATTCTACAACTACATCAATTCCTAAATCTTTCCAAGGTAAATTTTCAGGGTCTTTCTCAGCAAATATTTTAATTTCTTTTCCATCAATGACTATGGAATTATCAGTTGCTTTTACTTCATTTGGCAAAACTTTGTGTACAGAATCATATTTAAAAAGATGAGCCAAAGTAGCAGCATCTGTCAAATCGTTAATAGCAACAACTTCAATGTCACTTCCGCGGCGAATAAGTTCCCTTAATACCAATCTACCTATTCTTCCAAAACCGTTAATAGCTATTCTCATGCTATCCCTCCTTTTCTGATTGTCCTCGTGAAAAATTTTACTATCTTTTTTTAACAAGCAGTCGAGAATTTTAATGAATTTTTCGTTACAATTTCTAAATATTCTCGCTTAAATCTAAAAATCGTAATTAATCTCCATAAATAAGCCTAAATTAAATATCCATTCATCCTCATCTGAGGGCATAAAATAGGGTTTACCTACCAAATCATTTGCATCCACAAGTTTTAATTTATTTAAAATTAATCCAACATCCAGTTTTCCACCAAAGGTAATTATACCAAAATCCTTTTTAATCATTATTTTTAACTGGAAAGTCTTTTCTAAATTATCTTCGTTTAGTAAGTTAAAACCAGGATCATACGTATCTTTTTCTGTCCAGGGATTCACTGGAGATTTTGTTCCTGAAAACACCATTTCAAACCCTGAATATATCTCAACATCATTTTCTACCCATAATGCATCCAGTAAAAATGCTATATTGTTTTCACCATATTTATATCCAATATAATTATCTTTATAATCAACAATTATATTACCGAATATTGTTTCAGTATAATATGTATAGCCATACAAGAGAGGATTACCATCATTACCCGAAGGTTGAAATGTATATTTTGTTGCACCTGCATGATAAAAACCTATTTTCAAATTCCCTTTTAAATTTCTCCATCCTCCAATTGACCACGCAATCTTATCCACAGTAGAGTTGTCTGGATCAAAAATTCTATTAGCATTAAAATCATCGAATAATATCTGTGCATATAAATATTGTTCTTGATCTTTATAATCAACAAAAAAGCCCATTAATGAATTATCATCAAACAAATCACTATCATAAAAAGGACTTTCTCTGACATATTGAATAAAAAAATTGGGTACTGGATTTAAAAAATAATCCAAATCAAATGTAGTTCTTGATGCATAAACAACCGATCCTTCATACCCAAATCTGAAATTACCAATTTTGACAGCATAGTACTTAAAATTCATTCCTTTATCTACGAATTTATCCCCATCATAATAAGATATAAGTACGTAACGTGTTTCATATTCAAATTCCTTGCCAGCATATTTAATTGAAACAGTTGGTCTTGCATGACCAAGTGATGAGAAATACAATGAATACGGAGAATCAACTATATCATAATTTGAAAGATTTCCCAAAGAAAAATTGAGATTATTAACGGAAAACCTTATTCCAGAATCAGGTAAAATCACATAATAATTTCCATAGAATGGATATAAAAATGGCGGAAATTTACCATCATTTGAAAAATACAATGAAGCATTAAATGAAAAATTTTCAGACTTATAACTTATCTCTGGTTGAAAAGAATTAAAAAACAAATTTGTATTATTTACCGTAAAAATATTTTGCTGGTATTTAAGTGAAAAAGTTATACCCAATACCAGCATTGGAAACAGCAAAAAGCAAATAAATGCTTTTTTCACTAATACCCCCCCTCATTTTCATTTCAAATCTTTTTAATTATACCTCAAAAACAAATAACTATATAAAAAAATCTCGCCTAAATAGGCGAGATCCTTCTGTATTTATCTTTTTACATACAATTTATTTTTACTTTTAAAAAGCACTCCTAACTCGCATATGAACATCTTCAAATTTAAAATTAAGAAATGCACCACAATTAAACCAGCCATAATATACCCTGACCAAACATGAATTGTTTTTAAAGAATCACGATCAAATCCCAAAAACTCCCAACTCGTATCTCTTGCAATTCTACCAGATGGGGCTATATCTAATCCTATACCACTTATCAAAACTATCAGAAACACTATTATCAAAACTACCGAAATTACTGCCTTGCTTTTTATTAACCCTCTCATCTTTTCAACCTCTCTTTTGACCATTTTGGTTGTGAAAAGAAAATCTCGCCCAAAAATGGACGAGATTTTTATAATTTATTGCTTATTTTACATCATATACACAATTTCCTCTATTGTTGTTATACATATTTCCTCTTTCGTTGTGACCTTGATAATTTGCTATTCTTCCTCTAGCTTGTCTAACATTATTTTGTGGAGAATTTACCATTTTGTTTCTTACATTTCTTCTTACATTTTCCATTTGAGTATATGTATTCCTTCCTCTAACTTGCATTCCTTCTCTTCCAAAAACTGGAAATCCATTTTCTCTTACTACTATTTCCTGTCCATCTACAATCGCCTTGTCTACTACAATGTATGTTCCTTCATCTGTTGTAATTATCCTTCCAGTTATTTCTATCTCCATTCCTTCCTCTAAATCTTCATACAACCACATTGGTCCTGCATGTACTTCATATTCTTTACCTTCTACGTCTATTACTATTTCTGTTCCTTCACCAGGTACCATTTCTATCTCTTTGATAATCCCTGTTATAGTTGTTTCTGAAACACTTGCTCCCTCTGGCAAGTTTTGATAAAGTGGTTGACTTTGTGCTGGAACATTTGTGTTTGCCTGCATGTTATTGTACCATGGTCCTACTGCGAAAATACTTGCTGTTAATACTAATACCGTCAATAAAACTACACTAACTTTTTTTAACATAATCTCTACCTCCTGAGTTTTTGTGTTCTATAATTTTTGTCAATCGACACTTTCTATACTACTCATTTTCCCTTAACAAATCCTTATAACTACCTTAGAGTTTACTTAGAATCTTTATTTACTTTTCCAAAATCATTAAAACCAGCTTTATTCAATTAACTGGTAATTTAAATAATTGAATATTGAAAATAGAGTGAAGGACTTATGGAAAAATACAACCATCGCAGGAGGGAATTAAGAGAGTAATGGTAAAAGTCAGGATATTGCAAAAATTTTCGATATTTCCATTTGGATCTATTTTGATTTTAATTGTTTTAATTTTAACAACTTCTCAAGCCATTTTCCTTCAATCTTTTTGATTTGACCGGGTTTAGGTACAAGAGAAATATTAATCGGGCCATGAGATATTCTTCTAAGTTCAACAACTTTACTACCAACATATTTAAATAATCTTTTTACTTCGTGCTTTTTTCCTTTAATCATTACTATCCTTAAAATAGCATAATCGAATCCTGCTTCAAGGACTGTAACATCTTTACAAACTAAAAACTCTCCCTCATCAATAATTCCTTTTTTTATTTCCTCTAATTTTTCTCTATCAATTACTCCTTTTACTTTAGCTATATAAACTTTTTCAACTTCATATTTTGCACTTGTTAAAATATTAATTAAATCTCCATCATTTGTAAGAATAAGTACACCAGTAACATCTTTGTCTAGTCTTCCAGCTGGTTTTACTGGTTCCTTAATATTTTTAAGTAAGTGCTTCAGAGTTTTTTTCTCTTTAGGATCATAAAGGCTACTTACATATCCTTTTGGTTTATTAAGCACATAATATACAAATTTTTCTTTAAATTTCACTATTTGTGTTTTCTTATTAATTTTTATTTCTTCTCCTTCTTTTACATCATACCAAGGTTCCTCTATTTTTTTACCGTTTACGCTTACTCTCCCACTAAAAATCAGTTCATCAGCTTTTCTTCTTGAATAGCCTAATTGCTGTAAATATTTTTGTAGTTTGATAATATCAACCCCTTTACCTATTAAATTAATTATACACCAATCAACAAGTAACAAATAAAAAAATAAGGGGCTTTAAAGCCCCTTATTTTGCACTAGTCAATTCTTTTTCTTTTTCTATAATAATCTTTTCATCTTTTACATCGACTAAAACAACATCACCTTCATTAATCTCTCCAGCAATGATCATTTTAGATAATGGTGTTTCTATTTCTCTTTCTATTAACCTTCTTAACGGTCTTGCTCCAAATGCTGGGTCATATCCTTTTTCAGCCAAAAGTTCTTTTGCGTCATCTGTTAACTTTATCTTTAATTGCTTTTCTTGAAGCCTTTTTTCAAGTTTTCCAACCAGTTTTTCCACAATTTCCTTAATGTGCTCTTTAGTAAGTGGTTTAAATATTACCACATGATCAATTCTGTTTATAAATTCTGGTCTGAAATAGTGTTTTAGGTCTTCTCTAATTGATTCTTCGATCTTTTCAAAATCTATCCCAGCTTCAACTTTCCTGAGAATTTTATCACTTGCAAGATTACTTGTCATGATGATTATTGTATTTCTAAAATCAATAGTATTACCCTTACCGTCTGTTAATCTTCCATCATCAAAAACTTGCAAAAGAATATTGAATACTTCAGGATGTGCTTTTTCAACCTCATCAAGCAAAATCACACTGTATGGTTTCCTTCTAACAGCTTCGGTCAATTGACCACCTTGATCATATCCAACATATCCTGGAGGTGCACCTATAAGTCTTGCAACTGAGTGCTTTTCCATATATTCACTCATATCAATTCTAATAAGTGCGTTTTCTGAACCAAATAAAAGTTCTGCTATTGTTTTTGCAAGTTCCGTTTTCCCAACGCCACTTGGACCTAAAAACAGGAACGTTCCAATCGGCCTATTAGGATCTTTTATACCAGCTCTTGCTTTTCTTATAGCATCTGCAACAACTTTAACTGCTTCTTCCTGATCAACCATTCTCTGATGGACTAATTCCTCCAACTTAAGGAGCTTTTCTTTTTCAGATTCCATCATTTTAGTTGCCGGTATTCCAGTCCATGATTCTACCACTTTCGCTACAGTCTCAGCTGTTACTTTATCTGTTCCATATTTTTTCTCAAGTTCTTCGTATTGTTTTTGTAACTGATACATTTGTTGCTTCATTTCTGCCGCTTCTTTGTATTGAGAATTTATGGTAAGTTCATCTATTTTTTCACTCAGCGAGTTCATCTTCTCCTTCAATTCTGAAATTTTTGGATCAGCAGATTTTAAACTCACTTTTGCTGCTGCTTCGTCAATTAAATCTATAGCTTTATCAGGCAAAAATCTATCTTGTATATATTTTGAAGAAAGCTTTGCTGCAGCTTCAATTGCTTCATCTGAAATTTTTATCTTATGATGTTTTTCATATGTATCCCTTAATCCTTTCAATATTTCAATTGTTTCTTCAACACTAGGCTCTTCCACAAGTACTGGTTGAAATCTTCTTGCAAGTGCTTTATCTTTTTCAATATATTTTCTATACTCTTCTAAAGTTGTTGCACCAATTGCATGAAGTTCTCCTCGGGCAAGTGCAGGTTTAAGCATATTAGATGCATCCATTGCACCTTCAGCGGCACCAGCACCAACAATCGTATGGAGCTCATCAATAAATAGTATCACATTATCCTTCATTTTCTTGATCTCTTCCATTACTTTTTTCAATCTTTCTTCAAATTCTCCACGATACTTACTACCAGCTATCATTTTTCCAAGGTCAAGCATTAACACTCTTTTGTTTCTAAGTTTTTCTGGAACTTTTCCTTCTACAATCCTTTGTGCAAGGCCTTCAACAATTGCAGTTTTTCCAACTCCTGGATCACCAACAAGAACTGGATTATTTTTAGTTTTTCTTACAAGAATTTCAATAACACGTTCCAGCTCTTTTTCACGCCCAATGACCGGGGAAAGTTTTCCTTCTTTTGCAAGTTTAGTCAAATCAATTGTATATTTTGCGAGGACATTTTCATCTCCATTAATTTCCCCAGATTCTGCAAGATCCTTAACTACATTCAATACTGATTCATATGTGAGACCATATTTTGACAAAATTCCAGCACACTGGGTAGTACCATCTTTAAGAATTGCAAGGATAAAATTAACTGGTAAAACTTTTGAAGAACCTAACAATTTAGCTTCTTTTCTTGAAAGTTCAAAAATCCTGGAAAGTTCATTAGACATATACACTTGCGAGTCTGAACCATAATATACCCCATATTGGCTTTCAATTAATTCTTCGATTCTGTCTAAAATTTCCTCAACGTTAATTTTTAAATTCTCAAATATTTTCTGAACAGTTTCGTCTTGAAGAACTTCATATAGAACATGTTCAGGTTTTAATAAGTTTTGTTTTCTTTGAGATAAATGTTCAGCTGCCTGTTGTACAAGCTCTTTCATTTTTTCATCTAAATATCTCATATATACCACCTCCAAAATTTTTTATTTTTATCACTCTAACATTTAGACTGATAAATATAATACTAGTTCGAAAAGAATGTTAATTTTGTGTTAAAGTTTCAATTCAACAATTGGACAAGTGGTAAAATAAAGATTAGAATTTATTCTGAAGGGATAGACTCCAATTTACATGTTGGAGGCGATTTTTGAGAATGTACCTTTTTGTGCTTTTTCAAACCATTTTTTTAGTTGTAATCATTTTTTGGCTCTTGAATATTTTAAAAATCTATAAAATTTTAAAAGCTTTCACAAAAGAGGACACGAAAATTTCGTTTGCCATCTGGGAAAATAATAAGCTTATTTTTTACACCCCAAATTTTGCCAGTTACACGAAAAGACTAAATATAAAAATTTCCGATTTAAAAGTTGTTTCCCCTGAAAAAATACTTTCCTTTATTAAAAACAATCCGTTAAAACACTCTCTTGTTAATCTGGCTTTGAAAAAACTCGCGGATAATTTCCATAAAAATACTTTTTCATTTGAGATGGAAATTCCCATTGGACATGAATTCTTTTTCTTGAAATTTCACAAAATTTCAAGAAAAAATAACAAATATTCTATTTTAACCTTTATAAATTTATCCGAAAACATTAAAAAATATTCAGAGAGTTTTGTAAGCTCTTTAATTAATATTCCTGATGAATTTTTCAATGCCGTTCTAGATAGGAGGCCAACTATCGAATTAATTAAAAAACTATTCGATTCTCTTAAAAGTTCTGATTTAATTGATTCTTTAGTCGTTGGCTTAAAAAATAGAAATGGTACAACAAAAATCCTTTATGCAAACGTAAGTGGCGAAGAATTAATTAACCACATCATTCCGAGGAATCAAAAATCTTTAACTACTTACTTTATTGATTTTGGTACTAAACAATATTTTGAAAATTCGTTTAAAATAAATCTTCCAGAAGGTTATCAATTAATTCAAATTGGCAAAAAAGTTCCAACTTCTATTTATGGCGTTCCTCTTACATTTGAAAATAAAATATTTGGAGCAATTTTATTTGAAAAAAGCGGAGTTGATCAATTCAACCTCACTGATTTTTACTTGTTTGATACTTTCGCTTACTTACTTTCAATCAATATGAAATTTAAGGAAACTATTGAAAAATTACATCTTGAAAAAGAAGCTAATTACAAAAACTCTATTATCGATCCTTTGACTAAAGCATATAATAGAAATTTCCTATACCACTTTTTAGAGAAAATCATTGAACAATCAAAGAGAGTATACCAGGAAAATTCTCTTGTATTCTTAGATCTTGACGACTTCAAAGAAATAAACGATAAATATGGTCATCACACAGGTGATGAGGTTCTAAAATCTTTTGTGAAAATTGCTAAAAAAACTTTAAGAAAAATGGACGTTATTTCAAGATTTGGCGGAGATGAATTCGTAATAATTCTTCCAAACACCAATTTAAAAAATGCAGAAAATGTTATTAAAAGATTGGAAAATGTTTCTTTAAAAAACAAAATCCCTGTAAAGTTTTCATATGGATTAATAACAATCGATCCAAATAAAACTATTGATGAAAACTTGCGATTAGTAGACCAAAAAATGTATGAAATAAAGAAGAAAAAACAGGAACCAATCAATTAATTTTCTTTTTTGATATTGACATTTTTAAAACTTGTGTTATATTATTTTTGGAACAAGGAAATTGAAAAAACAAGGAATATTGACAAAAAACAGGAAATATGGTATAATATATAGCGAAATTGATAAGTTCCGGCGTAGCTCAATAGGCAGAGCGGGTGGCTGTTAACCACTAGGTTGG